>NZ_SLUR01000007.1:0-224542 GCF_004340725.1 Curtobacterium sp. PhB128 | reverse complement strand
TCGATCGCGTCGACGAACACATCGGCCGCTTCACCCTCCCAGTCGGTCAGCCACCCGGACCCCTTCACCGACTTCAGCCGGGTCGAGGCGTCATCGGCTGCGTCGGAGATGCGCTGGTACTCCCGCGACATCATCCGCAACGTCGACGGATCACCCTTGACCGGATCATCACCCTGATCGACGACATCCCACCCCGACGGCCGCCCCATGACTACTCCGCCCTCGAGGCAGCGGGTCCGCCGCCGCCGTTCTCGTCGTTGACCTGCAGTGCCTGTGCGAGCTGCTCGTCGGTCTCGGTGTAGGTCTCGACGGACGCGCTCAGCATGTCCGCCAGCGCCTTCGTCGAGTCGCTGATCTTGTCGCGCTTGTCACCCCAGCGGTGGTCGAAGTCGTGCAGGGCGTCCTGCACGGTGCCCGAGCCGATCTCGTCGTCGGACGCATCGACGCGCTTGTGCGCCTGTTCGAGCGTGCTGTGCACGGTCGACAGGTCGGTCTGGAGCTCCCCGAGCCCCATCAGGTCAACGAGCAGTCTCGAAGCCACGGAACAATCCCTCCCCGATCACGAACCGGAAGCCACCGCCACCGGAACCGCGTCGACCCCGTGCCCCACGCGATCGCGGGACACGGGGTCGTCAGCGGTGTCAGCCCTTGAGGCCGGAAGCGAGCGACTCGTCCGTCTCGGACAGGGTCTGCGACGCCTTCGACAGGAACGTCGACAGGCCCTCGAGCCCCTGGACGGTCTGGGTCACGCCACGGTTGAACTCGTCGTAGGACTCGCCGAACGCGACGGACGACTTGTCGGTGACGTAGCCGTCGGAGATGAGCTGCTGGATCTTGCGCTGCAGGGCGGAGAGACGGTCTTCGATGTCCGCCTGACCCGCCTTGAGGTCGGAGGCTGCTGCCTCGAGGTCTGCGTACGAGACGTTGATGTTCGCCACGGTGTGACTCCCTTTCCCCGGAGTTTCGTCATGTCCCCCCAACGGGGCGTGTTGCAGGGGACACTACCATCGTCCTGCGACATGTAGTCAATGCTACGGGGGATGCCATGACCTTCACGTTCACGATGGTCGACCGCGAGAGCGGTCAGACCGCCAACGTCTACGTCGACGGGGACGACACCCGTGCGGTCGGCGAGCTCGTCGCCGAGGCCGAACGCCTCATCGCGACGGACGTCGTGGCCTCCGGACGGACCCCGGCGTACTTCGTCGGCGAGCAGCCGCTCGACCTGGCCGCGACGGTCGCCGAGTCCGGTGTGCGCGAGGGTGTGGTCGTGGCCCGCAGCCTCGAGCAGGTGCCGCCGCAGCCGCTCCGTCCGCTGACCGACGCCGAGATCCGGATCGTCTCGGGCCTGCACGCCGGCACCATCGTGCGGGTGGGCACCGGCACGGTGACGATCGGCACGGCGACGAACGCCACGGTGCGCATCCCGGTGAGCACCACCGCCGAGGTCGAGGCCGAGGCCACCGGGGCCGAGACCGTACCGGAGGTCGCCCTGCTCGTGTCGGTCACGGCCGACGGCGCGAAGGTCCGTCCGGCGAACGGCTTCGCCGGGGCAGTGCTCGACGGTGCTGCCGTCACCGAGGAGACCGACTGGCCGGAGACCGCGCAGCTGGCGATCGGCGGGGTCCTGCTCGGCTTCGGTCGGGCGCCGGACCGTGGGGCGCACCTGTCCCTGGCCGACGACGGCATGTCGCTCGAGTACAACCGCCCGCCGCGCATCCTGCCTCCCGACGAGCACACCCGCTACCAGCTGCCGGCCCCGCCGACCGAACCCCCGGCGCGGGCGCTGCCCATCCTGATGGCGCTGGCGCCGATGGGAATGGCCGTGATGTTCGTGTCGACCACCGGTCGCTGGATCTACCTGCTCATCGCCCTGCTGTCACCGATCCTGATGATCATCACGGGCCTCCAGGGTCGCCGTCAGGGCAAGAAGACGTACCGCCAGCGGATCGTGGAGTACGAGGACACCAAGGCGCGCATCGAGGCGGACGCGACCGAGAGCCTCCAGTCCGAACGGGCACGCTGGATCGCGAGCGCCCCCGACCCGGCTGCCGTCTACGAGACGGCGGTCACGCCGCTGCCGCGCCTGTGGGAGCGGCGTCGGACCGACCCCGACCACCTGCTCGTCCGTGTCGGCACGGCGACGCAACGGTCCGAGGTGACCATCGAGGACCCGGAACAGCTGTCGCACAAGCGGACCGTCGCGTGGGACGCGACCGACGTGCCGGTCCGGATCCGCCTGGCGGAGCGTGGCGTGATCGGCATCGCCGGCCCGGACGACGACGCCCGACGGCTGGCGAACTGGGTGGTCGCGCAGCTCGCGACGCTGCAGAGCCCGAAGGACGTCACCTTCACGCTGCTCACCGACACCACCCGGACCGCGCTGTGGGAGTGGATGTCCTGGTTGCCGCACGTCCGCCGCGACGGCGCCGACCAGCCGATGACGAGCATCGCCTCGAACGCCGCGACGACCGCGCGGGCCATCGCCGAGCTCGCGGCGGTCATCGACGCCCGGAAGGAAGCCGGTATCGGCAAGAAGACGCCGCCGGCCGACGAGATCGTGGTCGTGATGGACGGCGCCCGACGCCTGCGTGCGATGCCGTCGCTCGTGCAGGTGCTGAAGGAGGGGCCGTCGGTCGGGGTGTTCAGCATCTGCCTCGACCTGGACGAGCGGCTCCTGCCCGAGGAGTGCGACGCCGTGGTCGTGGTCCGCGACGACCGGATCCGGGTCACGCAGCAGCGCAGCGAGCGCATCGACGACGCCCGGCCCGACCTGGTCGACCAGGACTGGCTCGAGTGGGTCGCCCGGTCGCTGTCGCCGATCGTCGACGCCAGCCCGGACGTGCAGGACGGCGCCATCCCGTCGTCGGCGCGGCTGCTCGACGTGCTCCAGCTCGAACCGCCGACGTCCGAGGCCGTGCAGGCCCGCTGGCTGCTCGGCGGTCGCAGCACGACCGCCGTCATCGGCGCCTCGATCGACGGGCCGTTCGCGATCGACCTGCGGAACGACGGTCCGCACGGACTCGTGGCCGGCACGACCGGTTCCGGCAAGTCCGAGTTGCTGCAGACGATCGTCGCGTCGCTCGCCGTCGCGAACCGGCCGGACGAGATGAACTTCGTGCTCGTCGACTACAAGGGCGGTGCGGCGTTCAAGGACTGCGTCGACCTGCCGCACACGGTCGGCATGGTCACCGACCTCGACACCCACCAGGTGGAGCGGGCGCTCGAGTCGCTCGGCGCGGAACTGCGCACCCGCGAGCACGCCCTGGCCGAGGTCGGCGCGAAGGACCTGGAGGACTACCAGGACCTGCAGGCGAAGCGCGCGGCGTCGGGCGACGCGATCCCGAGCCTGCCGCGGCTGCTCATCGTCATCGACGAGTTCGCCTCGCTCGCCCGCGAGCTGCCCGACTTCGTCAAGGGCCTGGTGAACATCGCCCAACGTGGTCGGTCGCTCGGCATCCACCTCGTGCTCGCCACGCAGCGCCCCGGCGGTGTCGTGTCGCCCGAGATCCGCGCCAACACGATCCTGCGGATCGCGTTGCGCGTCACCGACCAGTCGGAGAGCCAGGACGTCATCGGCGCGAACGACGCCGCGCGGATCGCGAAGACGACGCCCGGTCGCGCGTACGTGCGGCTCGGCGCGGCCTCGTTGCTGCCCTTCCAGTCCGGTCGGGTGGGCGGGCGTCGGCCCGGCACGGACGACCAGGAGGCCCGGCCCGCCCTGGTCCGCGAACTCACCTTCGCCTCGTACAGCGAACCAGCCCCCCGCCCGGCAGCCGTCGAGGCCGCCGCCAGCGACGTGGAGGTCACCGATCTGAGCGTCCTCGTCGCGTCGATCGGCGACGCCACCCGCGCCCTCGGCACCCCCGAGCAGCGGAAGCCCTGGCTGCCCCCGCTCGGTGCGGTCGTCGGACTCGACGACGTCGAAGCCGCCGGTGCCGCAGGTGCCGCCGAGCTGCCGCCGCTCGCCGTGGCCTGGGGCGTCGAGGACCACCCCGCCGACCAGCAGCAGCGCCCCGCCGTGTTCGACCTCGACGCCGACGGCCACCTGTTCGTCATCGGGTCGCCGCGCTCCGGCCGCAGCCAGACGCTCCGCACCCTGGCCGGTGCGATGGCCCTGCGCCTCGGCGTCGGTGACGTGCACATGTACGGGATCGACTGCGGCAACGGCGCCCTGCTCGCGCTCGGGGCCCTGCCGCACTGCGGTGCCGTGGTGCAGCGGCACGAGCCAGACCGGGTCTCGCGGCTGCTCGGCATCCTGCTCCGCACCGTGCAGGAGCGCCAGGCGGCCTTCGCGAGCGGCGGGTACTCGTCCATCGCCGAGCAGCGGTCCGACGAGCACACCACCCCGCTGCCGCACGTCGTCGTGTTCCTGGACCAGTGGGAGAGCTTCATGGCGACCCTGGCCGACGCCGAGAACGGTGCGCTGCACGACGCCGTCCAGACGCTGCTGCGCGAGGGCGTCGGCGTCGGCGTGCACCTGATCGTCTCCGGCGACCGCACGCTGACCTCCGGCCGGATGTCGAGCCAGGTGGAGCGGAAGCTGCTGCTCGCCCTGGCCGACCGCGGCGACTACAACTACGAGGGCATCAACGGCAAGAAGCTGCCGGAGTCGATCCCGCCCGGTCGCGGCTTCCGGAACGCCACCGCGACGGAGACCCAGGTCGCCGTGCTGCCCGGCGGCCTCGGCGGACGCGACCAGGCGGCGGCGATCCGCGGCATCGGTGACGAGGTCCGCGCCCACGTCCCCGCGACCGTGCCGAAGCCGTTCCGGATCGACGTGCTGCCGCGGTCCATCACGTTCGAGGAGGCCGTGCGGTACCTGCCCTCGGCGGACGCCTCGGTCGGCCGGGTCGCGCTCGGAGTCGGCGGCGACGAGCTCCGGCTCTTCACCCACGACTTCGTGCAGGACACCCCAGTGTTCATCGTCGCCGGCAGCCCGCGCTCCGGCAAGAGCACCGCGCTCGTCGCGATGGCCCGGCACGTCCTGTCCGCGGGTGGGTCGGTCGTCGCGGTCACGCCGCGGGACTCCCCGCTCCGGGCACTCGAGGGTGCACCGCGCGCGACCGTGGTCACCGACGGCGGGATCGGGGCCGAGGGCCTCTCCGCCGCGATCGACACCGGCTCGGACGGCTTCACGCTCGTGCTCGTCGACGACGCCGAGGCGCTCAAGGAGACCCCGGCCGAACCGGTGTTCCGGGCGGTCATGGACTCCGACCGGGGTCGTTCGGTCGGGCTGGTCATCGCCGGCGACGTCGAGGGCGTCGCGAGCGGGTTCCGTGGCTGGCAGGTCGACGCGAAGAAGGCCCGTCGCGGGATGCTGCTCGCACCGCTCAGCACGGTCGACGGCGACCTGATCGGCACGAAGCTGTCGAAGAGCCTGGTGACGCAGGACCGGGTGCCGGGTCGGGCACTGCTCAACGACGCCGACCAGGCGCTGCGGCTGGTGCAGGTGCCCGCCGACTGACGGGGACGGCGCGACGTCGCGCGCCAGCGTCGCGCCGCCGCGCCGCTCGGCGTCAGCCGAGTGGGGCTTCGCCGACCAGCGCGGTCTGCGGCTCGGCGCGCAGCGTGTGGCCGCCGAACACGACCACGTCGCCCGGTTGCACCACGGTGCGCTGCGCCGGCGGCACCATCGTCGCCGGGAACCCCGGCCGCTGCAGCTCGACCCCGTTCGCCGACGCCGTGTCGAGCACCCAGAGCGAGCCCTCGGCACCGAAGCCGAACTCCAGGTGCGTGCGGCTGAGCAGCTTGTCCGGGTCCTCGAGGGCGATCATGTGCGCGTAGCCGCCGTCCGGGTGGGCGCTCGCCGGGTCGCGGCCGATCAGCCCGCCACCGGACACGGTCACCCGCTGGTGGTCGTCGAGCACCAGGACGGCCGCCGCAGTCTGCCGGGCCGGAGCCGCGTCGCGGCGGGCCGTGCCACCGGCGGAGCCCAGGGGACGCCCGGGCAGCTGCGCGACGGTCGCCCGCACCCGGTCGGCGCTGGCGCGGGGAGCCGGCGGCGGCGTGACGACCGCGCGGGCGAGTTCGCCGCGCTGCGCCATCCGCGCGAGGTCGTCGACGGTGACCCGCTCGACGACGGGTTCGACGGGCTTCCGACGCTTCCGGAACGGCCAGATCCGCATCAGTCGACCCCGCCGCCGACCGTGGCCGAGTCGATGAGCTCGAAGGTGTCGGTCACGGTCTCGAACAGTTCGTACAGCGGCTCGGCCAGGTCGGTCGCGGGCGAGGACACGCTCACCAGCGCGACCTGGTCACCGGCCGGCACGAATGTCTGCATCAGCACGACGTCGAACGATCCGCGGCCGTCCGGCGCCTGCACGGTCGAGACGCCCCAGACGCGCGGCACCCGACCGACGCGCGGGACCTCGTGCACGTCGACGTGCATGCCGTCGTCGTCACCGCCGAGTGCGGCGACGTGGTCGGTCAGGGCGGCGAGCGGGTCGCCGCCGGCCTCGGGAGCGGGCAGGACCGTGACGGTGAGGGCGCCGGAGACGATGCCGTCCTCGCTCGGCTCGGCGAAGGCCGCGCAGTACCGCGCACCGCTGTCCCACGCCGACCGCGCGAACCGACGGAGGGCCCGGACGATCTCGGTCCGGTGGTCCCAGAGCTCGCGCTGGTCCTCGATGCGCTCCTGCACCAGGGCGCTGATCCGGTCGTCGCGGCGCTCCGGCTCGACGGGCAGCTCGAACCAGGAGCGCGGGACCGTGATGGCGAAGTGGTCGACCGACATGCCCGCTACCGTACCGTGGCGTGTCGCCCGGCCGTCCGGCGCATCGCCCGCAGCAGCAGCGGACCCGGCAGCCGCAGCAGGGCCCCGGGCACGACCGACCGCACGCCGCTGACCGCGGCGACCGTCCGCTGGAACCGCCGTTGCTCGCGCGGCCCCCACGCGAACCCGTACGCGGTCCGCAGCCGCTCCGGCAGCATCCCGACCGTGACGATCCGGACGAGCGGCATCGCGGCACGCACCCAGAGCGGCGCGAACCGCGGGTGGAGCAGGTCACGCACCACCCCGCGGGCGTCGTCGGTGACCTCGAGCCGGTCGAGGGCGTCGGCCCAGTACTCGTCGAAGGCCGCGACCGAGGTCGGCCAGCGCTCGGCGGGCACCCGCAGCGTCGTCGCGATCGGGGCGTACGCGGCGAGCACGGCCTCGGCGCGTTCCGCCGTGACGGGAGCGCCGAACAGGTCGTGCGCCCGACGAGCCGAGTCGAACAGGGTCGCGGCCACCCACAGCTGCCGGTCGACCTCGTCCGCGCCGGTCACGGGCGCGTGGGCCCGGTTCACGAAGCCGGCGGCGATCGCGGCGTCCTGCTCCGTGCCGGAGACGACGGCGTACACGAACATCAGGGTGTGGGCCAGCCGCTGCTGCGGTCGGCGGGCGAAGTCCGAGTGCCGGCGGACCCCCGCCGCGACGACCGGGTCGGCGATCTGCAGCAGGATGGCGCGGCCGCCCGCGGCCACGGGTGTGCTGTCGGCGAGGAACCGACGCAGGCTGCGGTCGTGGACGCGACCGAACGACGGACGGGAGGTGGGCCCCACCAGCCGGTTCCGGCGCACCGCGCCAGCGGGGTGACGGCCGTGACTGGAGGCCCGTGGCGGGCCCGGCACCGGGCCTCCAGGCCGTGGGGTGGTCACGGTCCACCCCGTCGGCGTCGCGCCCGCAGGACGGGGACGAGATCAGCGCCGATCGCCGCGACGAGCGCGACCGCGCCGGTCACGAGGGCGGCCACCAGGTACGTGCCGTCGACCCGGACGTCGCCCGTCAGGGCGAGCACGGTCGCGACGAGCCAGATCGCGGGGAGCGGCCAGAGGCGGCTCGGCGCTCCGGTGACGACGGCTCCGACCACCGCGACCGCGAGGAGCGGAACCCATCGACCTGCCGGCCCCGACTGCGCGGCGAGGTGTGCGGCGGCTGCGACGAGCAGCATCGCCGCGATCGCCACCAGGCGGGCGGCCGACGGCATGCTGCGGACGCTGGCTCGGACACGACGGAACACGGCCCGATGGTACGGGCCGTGTTCCGCGGATCCCTGGGGGAGGCGCTGATCAGGGGATGCGGGTCAGAGCGGCTTGGTGCCGAGGTCGCCTCCGAGGTCCGGCCGGTCCTCGTCGGCGTCGTGCTCCCACAGGTCGGGGGAGCCCTCGCGTGGGGAGCCGCCGGTCGGGCCGTCGTCGGTACCGTCACCGCGCTGCGGCTCGACGGTCTCGCCGGCGACGGCGTCGTTCGTCACGGTCTCGAGGGACTCCTCGGACTCGTCCACCTCGTACGGGCCGACGTGCTCGCGGTCGATGTCGTCGTCGCGGCGCTGCTGGGCCTCGAAGTCGTCGACGGGGCTGATGCCGGGATCGCTCATGGTGTCCTCCTGGGTGTGGGTGGTGCCGGGTGTCCGATGGTGTTCAGGCGCTGACGAAGTGGACGTCGCCGGAGCCGAGCGCGAGCTGCTCCGCCAGGCCCTTCTCGTCGGTCGAGCCCCAGCGTTCGGCGATCTTGCCGTCACGGAACTTCGAGACCTGGATGCCGCGGACCTCGAAGGCGCGACCCGTCGGCGCGTGGCCCTGGAACGGACCGGTGTGGGTCCCGCGGATCGTGAACACCGCGGTGATGTAGTCGTCCGTGACGACGAGCGGGTCGGGCTCGAGCGTGAGGTCCGGGAACGCGGTGGTGAACTCGGTCCAGAAGTCGACGATCCCCGCGAGGCCGGGCTGCTGGTCGGGCGCGGGGTCGTGGTCCACGACGTCCTCCGCCCACACCTCGGGGAAGCGGTCGAAGGCCCGCGCCTCCAGGATCTCGCCGAGTCGTTCCTGTGCCTGCTGGTTCTGTTCCGCGGTCATGCGCGCTCCTTCGTTCGGGCCATCCGGTGGTTCGGGCCTGCCGGTGGTTCGGGCCTTCCGGTGTACGCCGGGTCGGTGAGAGCGGCGTCCAGGGTGCGCGAGTTCACCTCCGGGACACCTCCCCGTCACGACGGCCGTGCACACTGCCGGTGCTCGGGGGAGTGGAGCGCGGTCGCCGACGGGTGGTCGAGCGACCGCGCCTTCCCCTGCGTCCCGCGCCGCCCGTTGTCTCGACGTCCATGTCGCCGCGCTAGGCTGCGTGACGGCCGTTGTCTCGACATCGAGCGACCCTCGATGTGGAGTGCGCGACCGGGAAACCGATGCCGATCGCACGAACCGTGCGGGAAGAAGAACAGCGTGGATCTTTTCGAGTATCAGGCCAGGGACCTCTTCGAGTCCTACGGCGTCCCCGTCCTCCAGGGGATCATCGCCGACACCCCGGAAGAGGCGAGAGCGGCGGCCGAGAAGATCGGTGGCGTCGTGGTCGTCAAGGCCCAGGTGAAGGTCGGCGGGCGCGGCAAGGCCGGCGGCGTCAAGGTGGCGAAGACCCCCGACGAAGCGTTCGAGCACGCCCAGGCGATCCTCGGGCTCGACATCAAGGGCCACACCGTGCAGCGCGTCATGATCGCCCAGGGCGCCGACATCGCCGAGGAGTTCTACTTCTCCGTGCTGCTCGACCGGGCCAACCGCTCCTACCTCTCGCTCACCAGCGTCGAGGGCGGCATGGAGATCGAGCAGCTCGCGGTCGAGAAGCCCGAGGCGCTCGCCCGCGTCGAGGTCGACCCGCTCACCGGGATCGACGCGGCCGCCGGTCGCGCGATCGCCGAGCAGGCCGGGTTCCCGGCGGAGCTCGTCGACCAGGTGGCCGACGTCTTCTCGAAGCTCTACGACGTCTACAAGGGCGAGGACGCCACGCTCGTCGAGGTGAACCCCCTCGTCCGCACCGGCGACGGCCAGATCCTGGCGCTCGACGGCAAGGTCTCGCTCGACGAGAACGCCGACTTCCGCCACCCCGCGCACAAGGACCTCGAGGACTCCGCCAGCGAGGACCCGCTCGAGGCCAAGGCGAAGGCCCACGGCCTGAACTACGTGAAGCTCGACGGTCAGGTCGGCGTCATCGGCAACGGTGCGGGCCTTGTCATGTCGACGCTCGACGTCGTCGCCTACGCCGGTGAGCGCCACGGCGGCGTGAAGCCCGCGAACTTCCTCGACATCGGCGGCGGCGCCTCGGCCGAGGTCATGGCCAACGGCCTCGACGTCATCCTCGGCGACCCGCAGGTGAAGAGCGTGTTCGTGAACGTCTTCGGCGGCATCACCGCCTGCGATGCCGTCGCGAACGGCATCGTCGCCGCCCTCGGGATCCTCGGCGACGCGGCCACCAAGCCGCTCGTCGTGCGCCTGGACGGCAACAACGTGGAAGAGGGCCGACGGATCCTGGCGGAGGCAGCGCACCCGCTCGTCACCGTCGCCGCGACCATGGACGACGCGGCCGAGCAGGCCGCCGAACTCGCCGCTGCCGCGGCCTGAAGGGACTGACCATGTCGATCTTCCTCAACAAGGACTCCAAGGTCATCGTCCAGGGCATCACCGGCGGCGAGGGCACCAAGCACACCGCCCTCATGCTCAAGGCCGGCACCCAGGTCGTCGGTGGCGTCAACGCCCGCAAGGCCGGCACCACCGTCACCCACGGTGACGTGTCGCTGCCCGTCTTCGGCACCGTGCGCGAGGCCATCGACACCACCGGTGCCGACGTCTCCATCGTCTTCGTGCCGCCGGCGTTCGCCAAGGACGCCGTGCTCGAGGCCATCGATGCCGCGATCCCGCTCGTCGTCGTCATCACCGAGGGCATCCCGGTGCAGGACGCCGCCGAGTTCTGGGCACACGCCAAGGCGCTCGGCGGGACGACCCGCATCATCGGCCCGAACTGCCCCGGCATCATCACCCCGGGGGAGTCGCTCGTCGGCATCACCCCGGCGACGATCACCGGCAAGGGACCGATCGGCCTCGTCTCGAAGTCGGGCACCCTGACCTACCAGATGATGTACGAGCTGCGGGACCTGGGCTTCTCGACCGCCATCGGCATCGGCGGCGACCCGGTCATCGGGACGACGCACATCGACGCGCTCGCCGCGTTCGAGGCCGACCCCGAGACCGAGGCCATCGTGATGATCGGTGAGATCGGTGGCGACGCCGAGGAGCGCGCAGCCGAGTTCATCAAGGCGCACGTCACGAAGCCGGTCGTCGGGTACGTCGCGGGCTTCACCGCCCCCGAGGGCAAGACAATGGGCCACGCCGGAGCGATCGTGTCCGGTTCCGCCGGCACCGCCGAGGCGAAGAAGCAGGCGCTCGAGGCCGCCGGCGTCAAGGTCGGCAAGACGCCGTCCGAGACCGCTGCGCTGCTGCGTGAGGTCGTCGCCGCCCGCTAGTAGCCATCGCCCGGCACACGGTCGGGACGAAGCCGGGAGGCTCGGTGCGGGTTCCGCGCCGAGCCTCCCGTCGTTCGGGGGTCGGCTCACGTATCCTCGCTGCGATGAACCGCCTGGGAACCGCTCTGCTCGCCGCGATCGAGGCGGTCGTGACGGTCGGCGTCGGCATCGGGATCGCACTTGTGCCGCTCACCCTGCTGTGGGGCTTCGAGTACGGCCTGCAGATCGACTGGGACGTGTTCTGGAAGGCCACCGGCAGCGTCTGGCTCGTCGGCCACGGCGTCGACGTCTCGTTCCTGCTCGGGTCGGCACTGGCGAAGAGCTCCGGGGTCAGCGGTGCCGCCGATCCCATCCACGTGACGCTCGCGGCGCTCGGCTTCGCGGTCGTGACCGCCTGGCTCGGCGCCCGCGCCGGTCGACGCTTCGCGGAGACCGAGCACCGGACCACCGGCCTGCTGGTCGGGACGGCGGTCGTCGCGGCGCTCGGCCTGGGCGTCGCGTTGTCGTCGACCTCCGCCGTCACGCAGCCGACGATCTGGCAGGCCGTGGTCCTGCCCGCACTGTGGTTCGGGATCCCGGCGCTCATCAGCTCGGAGGTCTGCCGACGACGGCGCGACCTGCCGGCGGACCCCGCCACCCAGCGTGTGCTCGACCTGCTCGACCGTGCGCCCGTGCTCTGGCGTGCGATCGCCGGGTTCGGTCTCCGTGCCGGGACCGCCGCCACCGGAGTCGTCGTCGCGTTCGCCGGGGTCGTCGTCGCGCTCCTGCTCTTCACCTCGTTCGCCGAGGTGATCACCCTGTACGAGCAGTCCCACGCCGGCGTGATCGGCGGCATCGCCCTCACCGTCGGGCAGCTCGCGTTCCTGCCGGACTTCGTCGGGTGGGCGACGTCGTGGCTGATCGGCCCCGGGTTCGCCATCGGCACCGGTTCGAGCGTGTCCCCGATCGCCACCACCCTCGGACCGATCCCCGGACTGCCGGTGTTCGGCGCACTGCCGACCTCGGGCCACACCTTCGGCCTGGTCTGGATCCTGGTGCCGGTGGTCGCCGGCTTCGCGATCGGCGGCTCGATGCGCCCGCGACTCGTCCGTGCGCTGGGGAGCGCCGACTCCGCACTCCACCGGGCGCTCGCCGGTGTCGCGACGGGCATCGTCGCCGGTGTCCTGACCGGGCTGATCGCCTGGGTGTCGTCCGGATCGTTCGGCCCCGGACGACTGGCCGACGTCGGCCCGCACGCCCTGGTGGTGGGTGGGTTCGCCGCGCTCGAGATCGGCCTGCCGGCGGTCATCGCCCTCGCCGCGGGCAGCGACCTCGTCCGCCTGCCGGACCGGGGCTGGACACGGGAGCGCTGGACCGAGGCGGACGACGACGACGCAGACCGGACCGGAGCCGAGGCCGGGGCGGGATCGCTGCTCGCCGCGCTCGACCAGGCCGGCGCGGGACGGACCACCGACGTGCACCGGTTCGTGGTCGAGGAGACGCACGACGGGTCGACCGCTGCCCGCCCCCGCACCGCCGTGGACAGCCCGACGGAACCGATCGCCGACGAACCGGTCGCGCCTGCGCCCATCGCAGCGCCTCGGACGCCCCCGCGCGACCCGGACCACGACGTGGAACTGCCGGCCTGGGCGAAGACCGACGCCGTCGCCTCGGAGCGTCTGGCGGACGAGAGCCCGACCGAGCCCCGCTCGTCGGGACGTGCCGCGATGGGTGCCCTGCGCGATCGACTGCACGGTGCCGCCGACGGTGTGCGGGAGCGTGCCGGTGGACTCCGCGAGCGAGCCGGTGGACTCCGCGACCGCGTGACCGGTGCCGACGCCGTAGCGGAGCAGCAGCGCCCTGCGCCCGCTCCGGAACGGCCCGCCACGTCGACGCCCGTACCCGACCACACCGACGCGCAGCCGGCGTTCCCGTGGAGCACCGAGGAGTTCGTCGCCGGTCGGGACGACGTCGACGACGAACCGGCCGCACCCGAGGCCCCCGCCGCCGCTCCCACCCAGGCGGCCCGTCCCACGAACTGGGACGTCACCGACCAGATCCCCGACGAGGAGCTGCCCTGGTGGCGCCGCCCGAAGGACGATCGCTAGCGCCGACGTCATGCCGCGCGGGTCCCGGTAGGGTTGGTGCCGTGCTCGAACTGGTCGTCCTGATCTCCGGTACCGGGTCGAACCTCCGAGCCCTGCTCGAAGCGACCTTCGACGCCGAGTACCCCGCCCGTGTCGTCGCCATCGGTGCCGACCGCGATGCCGAGGGTCTCGGTCTGGGCGAGGAGTTCTCGATCCCGACCTTCACGGTGCCGTTCTCGCGCTACGAGACCCGCGCCGAGTGGGGACAGTCCCTCGCCGAGCAGATCCGCCCGTGGTCGCCCGACCTGCTCGTGCTCTCCGGCCTGATGCGCCTGCTGCCCCCGGCCGTGGTGTCCGAGTTCGCCCCGGGCATCATCAACACCCACCCGGCGTACCTGCCCGAGTTCCCCGGCGCCCACGGCGTGCGGGACGCCCTGGCAGCCGGCGTCACCGAGACCGGCGCGAGCGTCATCGCGGTCGACGACGGCGTGGACACCGGCCCGATCCTGGCCCAGGAGCGCGTCCCCGTGCTCCCGGGTGACTCCGAGTCGACGCTGCACGACCGCATCAAGCCGGTCGAGCGCCGCCTGCTCATCCAGACCATCCTCGACATCGCCAACGGCACCACCGACCTGAAGGGCACCCCGAGCGCATGAGCGTGCACGCAGCCGACCCCAGCCTCTACCGCGACCGTGACGTGGTGCCGGTCCGCCGCGCACTCATCTCGGTGAGCGACAAGTCCGGCCTGCTCGAGCTCGCCGGTGCCCTCGCCGAGTCGGGTGTCGAGATCGTGTCGACGGGGTCCACCGCCCAGACGATCCGTGACGCCGGGTACGCCGTCACCGACGTCGCGAGCGTCACCGGCTTCCCGGAGTCGCTCGACGGCCGGGTCAAGACGCTGCACCCCTCGGTGCACGCGGGCCTGCTCGCCGACCTGCGCCTCGAGTCGCACGAGCAGCAGCTCGCCGACCTCGGGATCGCGGCGTTCGAGCTCGTCGTCGTGAACCTGTACCCGTTCGTCGAGACGGTGGCCTCTGGTGCCGACACCGCGACCGTGGTCGAGAACGTCGACATCGGCGGCCCCGCGATGGTCCGTGCGTCGGCGAAGAACCACCCGAACGTCGCGATCGTCGTCTCGCCGTCGTCCTACGCCGAGGTCGTCGAGGCCGTCCGCGCCGGCGGCACCTCGCTCGAACTCCGCAAGCGTCTGGCGGCCCAGGCCTTCGCGCACACCGCGGCGTACGACACCGCGGTGGCGTCCTACTTCGCCAGCGACGTCGTCGCGGCCGCTGCGGCGCCGACGACCAGCGGCGACATCCAGACGCCCGGCGCGTTCGACGAGCACCTCGGCTTCACCGCCGACCTGTCGGCCACGCTCCGCTACGGCGAGAACGCGCACCAGGCAGCCGCGTTGTACACGAGCACCGACGGCGCCGGCATCGCGCAGGCGACGCAGCTGCACGGCAAGGAGATGTCGTACAACAACTACGTCGACGCCGACGCGGCCGTCCGTGCGGCGTTCGACTTCGACACCCCCGCGGTCGCGATCATCAAGCACGCCAACCCGTGCGGCATCGCGATCGCCCCGGCGGACGCCGCCGACCCGATCGCCTCGGCCCACGCCGCCGCGCACGCCTGCGACCCGCTGTCGGCGTTCGGTGGGGTCATCGCCGCGAACCGTCCGGTCACCGTGGCGATGGCCGAGACCGTGAAGGACATCTTCACCGAGGTCGTCGTCGCCCCGGGCTTCGACCCCGAGGCGCTCGAGATCCTGTCGCGCAAGAAGAACATCCGCCTGCTCACGCTGCCGGCCGACTTCGCCCTGGCACCGCGCGAGGTCAAGCAGATCTCCGGCGGCTTCCTGGTGCAGGACGCCGACCGCTTCACGGCGTTCGACCAGTCCACGTGGACCCTGGTCGCCGGCGCGCCCGCCGACGACCAGACCCTCGCCGACCTGGCCTTCGCGTGGAAGGCGAGCCGTTCGGTCAAGTCGAACGCCATCCTGCTGGCGAACCAGGGCGCGAGCGTCGGGGTCGGCATGGGCCAGGTCAACCGGGTGGACTCGTGCCACCTCGCGGTGAACCGTGCCGGTGACCGCGCGACCGGCAGCGTCGCGGCGTCCGATGCGTTCTTCCCGTTCGCCGACGGCCTGCAGGTGCTGCTCGACGCCGGTGTGCGCGCGGTGGCCCAGCCCGGTGGCAGCGTCCGCGACGACGAGGTCATCGCCGCGGCGACGGCCGCGGGCGTCACGATGTACTTCACGGGCGAGCGCCACTTCTTCCACTGAAGTGAACAAATCGCGGCACCCTATTGCGCGCTGAGAGTCACTGTGAATAGTCTGTAAGGCTCCGCGACAGGCAGCCGACGGTCCCTCGGGACCGGTGGCACCGCGGACACAACGGTGACGAAGACGACGACTGGAGTGACGATGGACAACATGACCGGAACCGTGGCGACGGCCGCCCGTGCAGGTCTCGTGTCCGTCGTGGGGACCACTCCCGCACGGCGATCCCTGATCGCACCGCGACCGCGCGTCGCGGCCGCCGTCTAGCCAGGCCGTTCCCACGGCCTCGCGGCGCCGCACGACCAGCGTCCGCGAACCACCCGCCTGAACCCGGGGGACGAGTGTCTCCCGGTGCCCTCCGGCCCGACCGACGTCACGCGAGTGACGGCGGAGGCGCGACCACGCGCCCGGCCGATGATCACCACGCAACGCCACACCGAGCCTCCAGGTCGAGGCCGCGCACGCACCGCACGCCAGAGCAAGCAAGCAGCAGGCGGCCAGGGCGCAGCGCGACCCGGGGACCCGGCAGACGCATGAGGACGCAACGCATGTCCAAGTCGCCCACCACGGCGCGCCCGTCCACCTTCCGCGCGATCGCGCGGATCTACCCCTACGTGAAGCCCTACCAGGGGCGCCTCATCGGCGGCATGGCCGCAGCGATGGGAGCCTCCTTGGTGGCGCTCGCAATCCCCTACGTCCTGCAGTGGCTCGTCGACGGCCCGCTGTCATCGAAGGACGGCGCACAGATCTGGCCCGCCGGCCTCGGCGTGCTCGCCCTCGGTGTGCTCGAGGCGTTCTTCATCGCCTCGCGCCGCCGGATGGTGATGCGCCCCTCGACGCGGATCGAGGCCAGCATGCGGAACTCGCTGTACGCGAAGCTGCAGGACCTGCCCGTCGCGTTCCACGACCGGTGGGAGTCGGGGCAGCTGCTGTCCCGTTCCGTGTCGGACCTGTCGTTGATCCGCCGCTGGCTGGCCTTCGGTGTCGTCCTGCTCGTCGTGAACGTCGTGACGATCGTCGTCGGCTTCGTCGTGCTGTTCACCTTCGGGTGGCTGCTCGGGCTGATCTTCCTGATCGCGTCGATCCCGCTGTGGATCAACGGGCTGCTGTTCGAGCGTCGGTACTCCGTCGTCGCGCGCCGCAGCCAGGACCAGGTCGGTGACCTCGCGACGAGTGTCGAGCAGTCGGTGCACGGCATCCGCGTGCTCAAGGCGTTCGGCCGCGGCGGGTCGAAGCTCGAGGAGTTCAGCGAGCAGGCCGAAGCCCTGCGCGGCACGGAGATCAAGAAGGCGAAGGCCATCGCGAGCATCTGGCTGTGGCTGCTGCTCGTGCCGGACGTCGCGTTCGCGCTGTGCCTGCTCGCCGGCATCTGGCTGGCGTCGCAGGGCGAGATGACCGTCGGTCAGCTGTTCGCGTTCTTCGCGACGGCGACGGTGCTGCGGTTCCCGATCGAGTCGATCGGCTTCCTGCTCTCGATGACGTTCGACACCCGCACGGCGGTCGACCGCTTCTTCGAGGTCATGGACTCCGAGAACACCATCACGGACCCGAAGGACCCGAAGACGATCGCGGAGCCGCACGGGGCACTGTCGTTCAACGGCGTGCACTTCCGGTACCAGGACTCCGCGCCGCAGTACCCGGACCTGATCAACGGCGTCGAGCTGCAGCTGCAGCCGGGCGAGACCATGGCGCTCGTCGGGCTCACGGGCTGCGGCAAGACGACGCTGCTCTCGCTGGTGCCGCGCCTGTACGACGTGACCGGCGGATCGGTGACGATCGACGGGGTCGACATCCGCGACCTCACCCGCGAAGAACTGCGCCGGCACGTCGGCGTCGCCTTCGAGGACGCCACCCTGTTCTCGTCGACCGTGCGTGAGAACGTGCTGCTCGGTCGACCGGACGTGCAGGGTGCCGAGGCCGAGGCGCTCATGCGCGAGGCACTCGACATCGCGCAGGCGTCCTTCGTGGACGACCTGCCCGACGGCGTGGACACCCGGGTGGGCGAAGAGGGGCTGTCGCTGTCCGGTGGACAACGCCAGCGCCTGGCGCTCGCTCGCGCGATCGCCGCGCGGCCGTCGGTGCTGGTCCTCGACGACCCACTGTCGGCGCTCGACGTCGACACCGAGGCGCGGGTCGAGGCGGGCCTGCGGCGCGTGCTCGCCGACACCACGTCGCTCATCGTGGCGCACCGTCCGTCGACGGTGACGCTGGCCGACCGGGTCGCCCTGATGGAGAACGGCGTCGTCACCGCCGTCGGGACCCACCACGACCTGATGGCCACCAACGAGCACTACCGCTACGTCATCTCGTCGCTCGACGACGACGACGCGACCGCACGACAGGAGGCGATGGCATGAGCCAGCAAGAGAAGAACCTGCCGCTGGACACGGCGGCCGGGCCGGGAGGCGCGGATCCCGTCGTCGACGACATCGCCGACGCGCAGTCTGCCGCGCCCGTCACCGCCTCGATCACCACCCTGGGCGTGCGCGGCGAGGAGCGCGAGGACTTCACCAAGGCGGAGAGCAAGCGCCTGCGGCGTCGCTCCCTCGCCCTGCTCGGTTCCCTCGCGGCCCCGCTGAAGCTCCGCCTCGTGCTGCTCGGGATCGTCGTCGTGGTCTCCACGGCGGGCACCGTCGCGGGCCCGGCGCTCATCGCGTGGGGCATCGACAACGCGCTGCCCGCCGTGATGGACCAGAACGACTGGGTGCCGGCGTTCGGCGTCGTCGCGACGTACATCGTCGTGGCCGTCCTCGGCGCGGTGCTCACCGCCTGGTACACCGTGCTCGCCGCACGGATCAGCCAGGCGATCCTGTTCGACCTGCGCAAGCGGGTGTTCCTGCACACGCAGCGGCTGTCGCTCGAGTTCCACGAGACCTACACGTCCGGCCGGATCATCTCCCGCCAGACGAGTGACCTCGACTCGATCCGTGAGCTGCTCGACTCCGGCCTGAACCAGCTCATCCAGGGCGTGCTCTACATGGTGTTCACCGCCGTGGCCCTGGTGCTGCTCGACCCGACGTCCGGGCTCGTGCTCGCGGTGTCGCTCGTGCCGCTCTGGTTCCTGATCCGCTGGTTCCAGAAGAACTCGCAGACGCTGTTCCGCGCCACCCGCGTCACCTCGGCGCGCGTGATCGTGCACTTCGTCGAGACCATGACGGGCATCCGCGCCGTACAGGCGTTCCGCAAGGAGTCCCGCAACAAGGACGAGTACGGCGGCTTCGTCGAGGACTACCGGCTGGCGAACACGAAGGTGTTCAACCTGTTCGGGACGTTCGACCCGGTGCTCGTGCTCATCGGCAACGCCACGCTCGCTGCGGTGGTCGTCGTCGGCGGCTTCCGGATCGTCGGCGGGACGCTCGAGGTCGGTGCGCTGCTCGCGGTCGCGCTGTACGCCAAGCGCTTCTTCGACCCGGCGCAGGAGCTCGCGATGTTCTACAACGGGTACCAGTCGGCCTCGGCGGCGATGGAGAAGATCTCCGGCGTCCTCGAGGAACGGCCGAGCGTGCCGGACCCCGTGAAGCCGACCAAGCTGGCCGACGCCACGGGCAAGATGGACTTCGACGAGGTCGTGTTCGCCTACAACGCGGGCAAGGTCGTCCTGCCGGAGTTCGACCTGCACATCCCGTCCGGGCAGACCATCGCGCTCGTCGGGTCCACCGGCGCGGGCAAGTCGACGCTCGCCAAGCTCATGGCGCGCTTCTACGACCCGTCGCACGGTTCCGTGCGGCTCGACGGCGTGGACCTGCGCGACCTCGACACGAAGGACATGCGCCGCGCGATCGTCATGGTCACGCAAGAGGCCTACTTGTTCTCCGGCACGGTCGCGGACAACATCGCGCTCGGCAAGCCGGGGGCCTCCCGCGCCGAGATCGAGGCGTCCGCCAAGGCGGTCGGCGCGCACGAGTTCATCATGGCGCTCCCCGACGGGTACGACACCGACGTGAACAAGCGCGGTGGTCGTGTCTCGGCGGGACAGCGGCAGCTGCTCTCGTTCGCGCGGGCGTTCATCGCGGACCCGAAGGTGCTCATCCTCGACGAGGCCACGGCGTCGCTCGACATCCCCTCGGAGCGGCTGGTGCAGGAAGGGCTGGAGACCCTGCTCGCCGACCGCACCGCGGTGATCATCGCGCACCGCCTGTCCACGGTCGCGATCGCGCACCGCGTGCTCGTGATGGAACACGGGAAGATCGTCGAGGACGGCACCCCCGCCGACCTCATCTCGGGTACCGGACGGTTCGCCCAGCTGCACGCGGCCTGGCGCGACTCGCTCGTGTAGGACGTAGTCGGGCTGCACCACGTGGTTGGCTTGCTCCATGAGCAACGACAGCGTGCAGCCCGGCGGCGTCGCCCTGCGCGACCCCTTCTACGGCGCACCCTTCACCGAGGCCGTCCGGCGGTTCTGGCGGAAGTACACCGTGTTCACCGGACGGGCCTCGCGTGCCGAGTTCTGGTGGTGGTGGATCACGTCGCTCGCGATCGGACTCGTCCTGCAGCTCGTCCCGCAGGCGTTCACGCCGGACACCGCGCTGTTCGAGAACCCCGTCGGGTCCTACCTGTTCGTCCTCTGGGGCCTCGCGACCCTGATCGGGTCGCTCGCCCTCGGCGCCCGACGGCTGCACGACGCGGGCCTGTCCGGCTTCTGGCAGTTCCTGCACGTCGTGCCCGGCATCGGCTCGCTCGTCGTGTACGTGCTGTGCCTGATCCCGACCAGCCCGAAGGGCGAGCGCTTCGACCGCTGACCGCCGGCGCACGGACGGACGACGTGCGCGGGCCGCACGTCAGAACGGGTCGTCCGCATCCGTGGACGGCGACCAGCGAGCACGACGCATGTCGAGCCTCCAGGCCGCCGTCCCCTGCACGAGCGGCGTGCCCTCCGCGCGGTAGTGCTGGAGCGCCCGGGCCTCGTGGTGCAGCGGCGGGTGCCCACCCGCGCGCACCACACGCCACCAGGGCAGGTCGGCGCCCTCGTGCGCCATCACCTTGCCGACCGCACGCGACGCACGTGAGCCGAGCGCTGCGGCGACGTCGCCGTACGTCATGACGTGACCCGGCGGGATCATCCGGACCACCTCGGCCACCGCCGCGCCGAAGTCCTGCTCCGGCGCGGGGGCGTCGTCCTCGGGCACGTCGTCGGTGAGTACGTCGTCGGAGACGTACTAGAGCGTCAGGACCGCGAAGTGGTCGCCGTACTGGGTCTCGCGGACGACCTCGAAGCCGACGGCACGGAAGAACGCCTCGGGGCTGTCGTCGCCGCCGGGCTCGTACACGACCGTCAGGCGTTCCTGCCCACGGCTGCGGGCCTCGTCCGCCAGGCCGTGCACGGCGAAGCGGCCGACGCCGCGACCCTGCGCCGTGCCGGCGACGTTGACACGCCAGATGGCACTGCGCAGCTCTTCCTGCGCGTTGTCCGCGTCGAACGAACCGATGATGAGGCCCAGGACCTCGTCGCCGTCCAGGACCACCCGGGTCCACGCGGAGCTCGGCTTGACGTCGGACTCGGCGACCCCGTAGGTGGTCGGCTGCACGAACTGTTCCTGACCCGGCTTGAGCGTCAGGGAGTTCGCCGCGGCAGCGGTCTTCGCGGAGAGTTCTTCGAGACGCAGGTCGGCCATGCGGCCAGGGTAACGGTGCGACCCGTGTGGGGGCCAGCGCGGACGGCAGACCGAGACCGCACCGTTGCCGCGGTATGGTCGCGGAATGGCAGAACATCGGCGTGGAGCGAACCTCCCGTCGATCGGCGGGTTCAACCGCACGGTCGTGCTCGATGCCGTCCGACGCTCGCCGGACGGCCTGAGCCGCGTCGAACTCGCCTCGCGAACGGGCCTCAGCGCGCAGACCGTGTCGAACGTCACCCGGTTCCTGATCGAGGCCGGCATGATCGTCGAGTCCGGCACCGTCGTCGCCGGTCGGGGCAAGCCGCGCACCATCCTGCGGCTCGAACCCGGCAGCCGCTACGCCGTCGGAGTGCACGTCGACCCGGCCGTCGTCACCTACGTGCTCCTCGACCTGGCCGGCACCGTCGTCGCCTCGTCCACCACCTCGACCCCGACCGCCGACGACCCGTCCGAGGTCGTCCGCACCATCGGCTCCGCCGTCGACGGCCTGATCGCCGACGCCGGCGTGGACGTCGACGGGGTGCTCGGCGTCGGGATCGCCAGCCCCGGCCCCATCGACGTCGACGCCGGCATCGTCGTCGACCCGCCGTTCCTGCCCCGGTGGCGGGACGTGCCCCTGCGCGACGCGCTCGCCGAGGCAACGGGCTACCCCGTCCTGCTCGAGAAGGACGTCACGGCCGCCGCGGTCGGCGAGATGTTCCTGGCGGGGGAGTCGTCGGCGCGGAACTTCGCGTTCGTGTACTTCGGCACCGGCTTCGGCGTCGGGCTCGTCGTCGACCACGAACCCGTGCGCGGCGTCGGGTCGAACGCCGGGGACGCCGGGCACATCATGGTCGACCAGCGATCGCTCGCCGGCACCCCGGACGGGTCCGGCAGCCGGGGAGAGGTCGGTGCGGCCGTGGCGCCGGACCGGCTCGTGCGGATCGCGCGGGAGCGGGGGGTGGCGTTGTCCGGCGGCGGCGACGCTGCTGGTGCGGTCTCGTCCGGTGGTGCGGTCTCGTCCGGTGGTGCGGCCGTGTCCGGTGGTGCGGCCGCGTCCGACGGGTCGGTCCCGTCCGACGGGTCGGTCGACGCGGTGAACCGTGCCTGGGACGAACTCGCCGAGGCCATCGCCGCCGGCGACGAGGCCGCGATCACGCTCGCAGCCGAAGCCGGCACCGTCATGGGCGACGCCGCCGTCGTCATCGTGAACCTGCTCGACATCGACCGGGTCGTGTTCGGCGGACCGTTCTGGTCCCGCATCGCGAGTGCCGCACTGCCGGCCGCCCGCGCGGCGATCGTCGGGTCGCCGTTGCTCGTGCCGAAGCACGCGGTCGACGTGGTCGAGAGTGACCGCGGTGCCGACGTCGCCGCGGTGGGAGCCGCGTGCCTGGTGCTCGACGCCGCGTTGTCCCCGCGGGCGAGCGGGCTGCTCATCCGCCGCTGACGGCGGTTCGTCCGCCGCTGACCGCGGTGCATCCGCCGCTGACGGCGGTCAGGGGTGGCTCGCACCGCCCGCTACGCTGCGAACCGACGGATCCGCCAGGTGGGCGGCGAACGACGGGGGACACATGACGGACAACGGCGCCGCGGGCACGATCGACCGACGCTGGGCGAAGGTCCGGCCACTCGTGTTCCGGACGATCATCGGCGCGGTCGTCGCAGCCGGGCTCGTCGGCATCGTGGCGGTGTTGGTCGGCGACTTCGGACGGGTCGCGGTGCAGCTGCTCCTGACGATCGTCGTGGTGGTCGTCTTCGCCCTGTTGTCCTGGTACGACGCCGACGTCTCGTCACGCCGATCGGGCACGTTCGCGTTCGTCAGCATCGCCACGTCGATGTACCTGCTCGTCGCGGGGCTGTACAAGGTGTGGCTCGCCCCGACGGACTCCTCTGGCGATGACGGCCTCTGGCTCGTCGGCGAGCGGTTCTGGCACTGGATCTGGCTCGTCGGCGTCGCCCGCGTGGCGCTCCTGCACGTGCACCTGCTGCTCGTCATCCACCGCCGGTACCCGACACCTGCGCTCCAGGTCGTCGCGAAGGCCACCGTCGGGGTCATCGCCCTGCTCGCACTGCTGCTGTCGATCCCGCTGCTCGCACCCGACGTGGACTACGCCCGCGGCTACTGGCGACTCGTCTGGGTGGTGGTCATCCTCGACCTGCTCGGAACGGTCGTCGTCCCGCTCAGCAACGCGCTCTTCCGCCCGCGGGGCGCCGTCCCGGCGGGGGCGGTCGGAGCGTGGCCGACGCCGGAAGCGCCGCCGGCAGCACCCCCGATGGCGCCCGCGGCACCGATCGCGACGTGGGCCGCCACTCCGGTGCCCGATGCCCCGACGGCTGCCACGGCCGCCACGGCGGCCGGCCCGGTCAGCGGGGACCGGTACCGGTACGAGCCGCGCCCGGAGGCGTCGCGTGCCCTGGCGTGGCCGCGGTACGTCGACGGCACGCCACTGCCGGCGCTGCCCGACGGGTCGCCCGACTTCTCCGGGGTCGCGCAGGGCTGAGGGATAGCGGCGCTCGGGCGCCGCGCGACACCTGTCGTTCACCGGGCGGCCACCGGTCGGACGCCCGGGTGCTGAACAGTCGTGCAGGTCTCCCCTCCCCTCCCGAGAAGGACCTGCATGCGCACTCCTGCCCTGCGCCCCCGCTCCGTGCGGATCGGTGCTGCCATCGTCACCGCGCTGGCCCTCGGCGCCGGTGTCGTCACGGCCAGCCCGGCACTCGCCGCCGTCGGTGACGACGACCCGAGCGTCGGCGCCGCCGCCCCGAACGGCCTCGTCGTCAACGAGGTCGAGTCGAACGGCGACGACACCGACTGGGTCGAGCTCGCGAACACGTCGTCGGCGTCGATCGACCTGACCGGGTACGCGTTCCTCGACGACGACAGCACCCACGACGCCTACGTCCTGCCCGCCGGCTCGACGATCGCCCCCGGCGGGTACTTCGTCATCGACCAGCTCTCGGCGACCGCGCCCGGGTTCGACTTCGGACTCGGCGGCGCCGACACCGCGCGGGTGTACGACCCCGCCGGCGACCTGGTGCTCCGGTACTCGTGGACGAGCCACGCGGTCGTCACGTACGGCCGGTGCGCCGACGGGACCGGTGCGCTGGTCGACACCACCGCGTCGACGAAGGGGGCCGCCAACGACTGCTCCTCGCCCGTGCGCATCAACGAGGTCGAGTCGCAGGACGGCACCCCCGGCGACTGGGTGGAGCTGACCAACGTCGGCAGCACCACGGTCGACCTGGGCGGGTACGTCCTCAAGGACAGCGAGGACGACCACGCGTACACGATCCCTGCCGGCACGACGATCGCGGCCGGGGGCTTCACAATCCTCGACGAGGCGGACTTCGGCTTCGGGCTCGGCAAGGCCGACTCCGCCCGGGTCTTCGATCCGCGGGGTGCGCTGGTCGACTCGTACTCGTGGACGGCCCACGCTGCCGCCACGTACGGCCGCAACCCGGACGGCACCGGCGACTTCGCCGAGACCGCCGAGTCGACGAAGGGCACCGCGAACCGGTTCGCCGGAGTCGTCACCGCCGAGCCGTGGCCCGGCGGCCCGGACGAGACCGTGCTCGACGACGAGGACACCTTCACCGGTGACCTGAGCGGCATCGACTGGACCACGTCCAGCACGTCCGAGGACGGCCAGCTGTGGGCCGTGCAGAACGGCGACGGTCTGCTCTACCACCTGACCTCGGACGGGCAGGGCGGCTGGGCACCGTCGAACGCCGCGGGCACGGACCTGCGGTACGCCGACGGCACGGGCACCCCGGACGCCGAGGGTGTCACCGTCACGAGCGACGACCCGGGCGCCGTGTACGTGTCGACCGAACGGGACAACGACGTGTCGAAGACCAGCCGTCCGTCGGTCCTGCGGTACGCCACCACCGACGGGTCCGAGTCGACCCTGCGCGCCACCGACGAGTGGGACCTCGCAGCCGACTTCCCGGGGCTCGGTGCGAACGCCGGCCTCGAGGGCGTCACCTGGATCCCGGACTCGTGGCTCACCGAGCACGACTTCGCCGACGAGCACACCGGCGCGGCCTACGCACCGTCGACGTACGCCCGACACGGCGAGGGGCTCTTCTTCGTCGGCGTCGAGGGCACCGCGAGCGTCTACGCCTACGCCCTGATGGCGGACGGTTCGTTCCAGCGCGTTGCCACCATCGGTTCGCCGTTCGCGGTCGTCGCCGACGTGCAGTTCGACCCGACCCTCGACGCGCTCTGGGTGGTGTGCGACGACGCCTGCGCCGGACGCACCGCGCTGTACGAGCTGACCGATGGTGCCTTCACCGCCGCGAAGGTCTTCGAGGCTCCGTCGAACGCGGACCGGACGCTCGCCAACGAGGGCTTCGCGATCTCCGGCGTCTGCGCCGACGGGGAGCGTGCGACCTTCTACGCCGACGACAACGACACGGACGGGTTCTCGCTCCGCACCGGGACGTACCCGTGCGAGGGCGGCGGCACCGACCCGGGCACGGACCCGGGCACCGACCCGACGCCGACGCCGGCTCCGACCCCCACGCCCACGCCTGCTCCAGGCGACGGAGGATCGACGCCTGCGCCGACCCCCGGGACCGGCGGACCGACGCCGACGCCGACCCCGTCGCCGGCCGCTCCGATCGCCCCGGTGGCTCCCTCGGAGACCGGCCTGACGGACACGAACCGTGGGAGCGTCTCGGCCCCGTCGTCCGCTCGTGCGGGGGAGACCATCACGGTCACGGTGGGCACGCAGTACGCCGGCGACCGGGTGAACGTGTGGCTGTACTCGACCCCGACGCTGCTCGGCACCGTGACGGTCGCCGCTGACGGCACGGTGCGCGTCACGATCCCGGCCGATGCTCCGGTTGGCGAGCACCGCATCGTCGTGACCGCGGCGGACGGCACGGTGCTGGGCTGGACCCCGATCACGATCACCGCTGACGGGCAGCTCGCGTTCACGGGTGCCGAGGGCCTCGGTGCCGGAGCACTCATCGCGTTCCTGCTGCTCGCTGCGGGTGCGGGTGTGCTGATCGTCCGCCGTCGCAAGGCGGCGGCGGCGGAGTAGCCCCCACGCCCCGCGGGGGTACTTCGTGAGCAGGAATGGTCGGGTTCGCTCAGCGGACCCGACCATTCCTGCTCACCATGCGTGATCAGCAGTCCTCGCCGCCCCCGCAGTAGCGTCGCAGCATGAGCATCGACGTCCTCCGGTACACCGCCTTCGCCGCCGAGCCCGGGGGCGGCAACCCCGCCGGCCTGGTCCTCGACGCAGCGGCACTGACCGACGGCGAGATGCTCGCCGTCGCCCGCGAGGTCGGCTACCCCGAGACCGCGTTCGTCGTCGGCGCCACGGCGACCGGCCCGCACGTCCGCTACTTCTCGCCCGCCGCCGAGGTGCCGTTCTGCGGGCACGCGACAGTCGCGCTCGCGGTGGCGCTCGCCGAACGGCAGGGGCTCGGCCGCCGAGTGTTCACGACGGCCGCCGGCGAGGTCGCCCTCGACGCCACCACCGGCCCGGACGGGGTGGTCCAGGTCGCGATGACGAGCGTCGAACCGGCGACGCGGGACATCGACCCGGCGCTCCTCGCCCGGTTGTTCGACCTGCTCGGGCTCACGGCCGACGACATCGCGCCGGGCTTCCCGGTGCTCGAGTCCTTCGCCGGCAACTGGCACCCGGTGCTCGTGCTGCACGACCGGGAGCTCTTCCACCAGTTCCGGTTCGCACCCGGCCCGCTCGCGGACCTCAAGCGCGAGGCCGACTGGCAGGGGACGGTCACGGTGCTGCTCCGGACCGGGGAGCGCGAGTACGAGGCCCGGAACCTGTTCCCAGCCGGCCGCATCACCGAGGACCCGGCGACGGGTTCGGCTGCGGCGTCGACCGGGGCGTACCTGCGCGAGGTCGGTGCCGTCGAGCCGGGGGACCGCGTCGTCATCCGGCAGGGGCGGCACGTCGGTCGTCCGAGCCTGCTGCTCGTCGACGTGCCGGAGTCCGGCGGGATCACCGTGACGGGGAGCGCGACCCCGATCGACTGATGGACGTTCCTTCCCAGAGCGCGTGGGATGGGAAGCGGAATCGGGCGTACCTGGTCGAAAGTTCCGACCAGGTACGCCCGATTCGGCACGGTACGCCCACCAGCCACCCCAGGCAGCAGCGCCCCGACGCGCGCGGCGCGAAAAACTCCTTGACACGGATAAGTCCATACGCTGGACTAATCCTGCGCGCGGGCGATGGAGCCCGCGGATGTCACCCGTGCAAAGGAGCACCGATGAAACGCACCCGCATCATCGCCGGACTCGCAGCCGTGGCCGTCGCCGCGGTCGGCCTGGCAGGCTGCTCAGCCTCGGGGTCCGCCTCGAGCGACACGATCAAGATCGCGTACCAGAAGTTCGGAGCCTTCCAGCAGCTCGACGCCCAGATGAAGGTCGTCAAGAAGGAGTACGAGAAGGACAACCCGGGCAAGAAGGTCACGCTCGTCCCGATCCAGGCCCAGGGCAACGACTACTACACGAAGCTCGCGCTCATGAACAAGGCGCCCGCGACGGCTCCCGACGTCATGTACGAGGACACGTTCCTCGTCAAGGCCGACGCCGAGGCCGGCTACCTCCTGCCGCTCGACAAGTACACGGCGAAGTGGAAGGACTGGGACCAGTTCTTCGACAACGCCAAGCAGGCCGGCCAGGGTGACGACGGCAAGATCTACGGCGTCCCGATGGGCACCGACACCCGCGCTCTTTGGT
Organism: Curtobacterium sp. PhB128; assembly: GCF_004340725.1. NCBI lineage: Bacteria > Bacillati > Actinomycetota > Actinomycetes > Micrococcales > Microbacteriaceae > Curtobacterium > Curtobacterium sp. PhB128. The sequence goes on along the minus strand of NZ_SLUR01000007.1, from coordinate 196,616 downwards.
ACAACAAGGACATCTTCAAGTCCGTCGGCCTGCCCGTGCCGTGGCAGCCGAAGACCTGGGACGACGTGCTCGCCGCGGCGAAGACGATCAAGGACAAGAAGCCCGACCTCATCCCGTTCAACATCTACTCGGGCAAGGCGCAGGGCGAGGCGTCGACCATGCAGGGCTTCGAGATGCTCCTGTACGGGGCGGACGGCTCCGGCAACACGCTCTACAAGGACAAGAAGTGGGTCACGGGCTCGAAGCAGTTCGAGGACTCGCTGCAGTTCGTGAAGGACGTCTACCAGGGCGGCCTCGGCCCGACACCGCAGCAGGCGCTCGACACGAACGTCGGCACGACCATCGCGCAGACGTGGCTGCCGAAGGGCAAGCTCGCGATCGACCTCGACGGTTCGTGGCAGTCCGGCACGTGGCTCAAGTCCGGCACCGCGCCGTGGGCCGAGTGGAACGACGTGATGGGTCAGGCACCGATGCCGACGCAGAACGGTCAGGACCCGGGCTACAACTCGATGTCCGGTGGCTGGACCCTGGCGGTCGGCGCGAAGTCGAAGAACCCGCAGGCGGCGTTCGACTTCATCACGAGCTTCCTCGACAAGGACGGCTCGCTGAAGTACGACACCGAGAACAGCCAGATCGCCGTCCGAAAGGACGTCGCGGACGACACCGCCTACACCGACGCCAACCCGACGTTCAAGTTCTTCTCCGGACTGGTGGAGAACACGAACTTCCGCCCGGCGACGAGTGACTACTCGCAGGTGTCGAACGCGATCCAGGTCGCGATGGAGTCGGTCATGACCGGACAGCAGACACCGAAGCAGGCGGCTGCCGTGTACGACAAGGCCGTCACGCAGGTGGTCGGCAAGGAGAACACCGTCTCGGCTGGTTGACGGACGTCACCCACTGACGGACGGGAGGCGCGGGGCGGCCCCGCACCGCGCCTCCCGGTCCGTCCTTCCCCACCTTCGGAACCCCTCCGCACCCGGAAGGCACCCATCGTGTCCAGCACCCCCCTCGCGCCGACGTTGTCGGCGCCCGGTGCGCCGAAGCGCACCGATCCACCCGTACCGCGCAAGCGGCGACCACTGCGGAACGTCGGTCGAGCGGTCCCGCTCCTGCCCGCCCTCGTCCTGCTCGTCATCTTCCTGCTCGGCCCCGTCATCTCGTCGTTCTACGGGTCGTTCACGAACTCCGCACTCACCGGCGCCGGCGCTGCCGACCAGCAGTTCGTCGGCTTCCAGAACTACGTCGAACTGTTCCAGGACCCGGACTTCCCGAAGTCCGTCATCCTGACGGTCGTGTTCCTGCTCGCCTCGGCGGTCGTGGGACAGAACGTGCTGGGGCTCGGCCTCGCACTCCTGATGCGCTCGGCCAACAAGGCCGTCCGCGCGATCGTCGGCACCTTCGTCGTCGCCGCCTGGGTCCTGCCCGAGATCGTCGCCTCGTTCGCCGCGTACGCCTTCTTCAACGACGAGGGCACGCTCAACGAGTTCCTGAAGTCCATCGGCATCAGCGGACCGAACTGGCTCTACACGTTCCCGATGTTCGCCGTGATCCTGGCGAACATCTGGCGCGGTACGGCCTTCTCGATGCTCGTCTACTCCGCCGCCGTGCAGGAGGTCCCCGAGGAGATCACCGAGTCCGCCGAGGTCGACGGTGCCACCGGGTGGCAGCGCCTCGTCTACATCACCCTGCCGGTGATCCGACGGAGCATCTCCACCAACCTGATGCTGACGACGCTGCAGACGCTGTCGGTCTTCACCCTCATCTTCGTGATGACCGGGGGTGGGCCGGGCACGAACTCGTCGACCCTGCCGATCCTCGCCTACCAAGAGGCGTTCAAGTTCTCGCAGCTCGGCTTCGGGACCGCGATCGCGACCATCCTGCTCGTGGTGGGGGCGGTCTTCTCGATCATCTACATCCGAGCCCTCAAGCCGGAGGTGGACTGATGGCCATCACTGCCCCGTCCCTCGACCCGACCACCACCCGCTCGGTGACCGCTCCCGGTTCGCTGCACATGACGTCGCCCCGCGGCCGCACCATGCGGTGGGTGGCGAACACCGTGCTGCTCGTCATCGCGGTGTGCTTCGCGGTCCCGCTGCTCTGGCTCGTCCTCGCCTCGGTCGACACCCAGGCGTCGCTGTCCGTGAAGCTGCCGACGCAGTTCACGCTCGACAACTTCACGAAGGTGCTCACGCCCGAGCTGTCGTTCATCCCGCTCGCGAACAGCCTGCTGCTCTCCGGTGGCACGGCGGTCGTCACCGTGGTCTTCGCACTGCTCGCCGCGTACCCGCTGTCCCGCTACAAGATGCGGGTCAACAAGCCGTTCCTGTACAGCATCCTGTTCGGGACCGGCCTGCCGATCACCGCCATGATGGTGCCCGTCTACGCGCTGTTCGTGTCGCTCAACCTGATCGACAACGTGTGGGGCTGCATCTTCTTCCTCGCCGCCACGTCGCTGCCGATGGCGATCTGGATGGCGAAGAACTTCATGGACTCCGTGCCGATCTCGCTCGAAGAAGCTGCGTGGACCGACGGGGCCTCGATGATGACCACCCTGACGCGCATCGTCGTCCCGCTCATGCGTCCGGGCATCGCCGTCGTGTTCATCTTCGTGTTCATCCAGGCGTGGGGGAACTTCTTCGTCCCGTTCGTCCTGCTGCTCTCGCCCGACAAGGTGCCCGCCGCGGTGAGCATCTTCAACTTCTTCGGGCAGAACGGGGCGGTCGCGTACGGACAGCTCGCCGCGTTCTCCATCGTCTACTCCGTGCCCGTCATCGCCCTCTACGTGATCGTGTCCCGAGGCCTCGGCGGCGGCAACGCCCTCGCCGGCGGCATCAAGGGCTGATCTGCTGGCCCCGGCCGGCTCTCTCGAAAGGAACCACATGCACCAGGACGAACCGCTCGTCGAGGCACGGATCGCCCGCCTCGTCCGCGACCGTGTCGACCCCGCCGTCCACCGCCGCTCGGCGCCGGTGACGATCGAGGCGTGGGAGGTGCCGGACGAGCCGGTTCCGTTCGACTCCGCCGTCCAGCAGGCGTACACACCGTTCACCGTGGGCAGCGCCTGGGGTGGTCGACCGTGGGGGACCACCTGGTTCCGGATCACCGGCACCGTCCCCGCCGACTTCGGTACCGCGCCGGGGACCACTGCGGAACTGCTCGTCGACCTCGGGTTCACGAAGCGGCACCCGGGGTTCCAGGCCGAGGGACTGGCGTACCGGCCCGACGGCTCCACGATCAAGGGCGTCGAGCCGCGGAACGACACCGTGCCCGTCGAGGTCGGCGCAGGGGAGTCGTTCGAGCTGTACGTCGAGGCCGGCGCGAACCCGGACATCGGCGGCGACTCGTTCCAGGGCGCGACGCCCCTCGGGTCGCGCTCCACCGCGGGTGACAAGCCGATCTACCGCGTGCGTGCCCTCGAACTCGTCGAGCGCGACGACACCGTGTGGGAGCTGCAGCAGGACTTCTGGGTCCTGCGCGGCCTGATGGCGGAACTCCCCACGGACGGCACCCGCGGCGCCGACATCCTGCACGCGCTCGAGCTGGCAGCGGACGCCCTCGACCCCGACGACGTCGCCGGCACCGCAGCCGATGCTCGTCAGGTGCTCGCACCCGTCCTGGCCGTCCCCGCCAGTGCCGCCGCACACCGGGCGATCGCCGTCGGCCACGCCCACATCGACTCCGCCTGGCTCTGGCCGGTGCGCGAGACGATCCGCAAGTGCGCCCGCACCTTCTCGAACGTGCTCGACCTGATGGACCGCGACCCGGACTTCACCTTCGCGTGCTCGTCGGCGCAGCAGTACGCGTGGATCCGCGACGGCTACCCGTCGATCTGGGCCCGGATCAAGCAGCGCGTCGCCGAGGGCCGGTGGATCCCGGTCGGTGGCATGTGGGTGGAGTCGGACACGAACCTGCCCGGTGGTGAAGCGCTCGCCCGACAGTTCGTCGCCGGTAAGCGCTTCTTCCTCGAGGAGTTCGGCATCGACACCCCCGAGGCCTGGCTGCCCGACTCGTTCGGCTACTCCGGTGCGCTGCCCCAGATCGTCCGCGCCGCCGGCTCGAAGTGGTTCGTCACCCAGAAGCCGTCGTGGAACGAGACGAACGTCATCCCGCACACGTCCTTCCACTGGGAGGGCATCGACGGCTCCCGCGTCCTGACGCACCTGCCGCCGGCCGACACCTACAACTCCGACGTCTCCGCCGCCGACCTGCACCGCGGCGAGCGGAACAACAAGGAGCGTGGCGTCGCGAACACCTCGATGCTGCTCTACGGGTTCGGCGACGGCGGTGGTGGACCCACCCGCGAGATGGTCGCGGCCGCCCGACGCCAGCACGACCTGGACGGCTCGCCGCGCGTGCAGCTCGGCACCCCCGCCCAGGTCTTCGAGGAGCTCGAACGGGTGCTGCCGACCCCAGGTGTGTGGTCCGGCGAGATGTACCTCGAGTTCCACCGTGGCACCTACACGTCGCAGATCCGCACGAAGCAGGGCAACCGTCGCTCCGAGCACCTGCTCCGCGAAGCCGAGCTCTGGGCGTCGACCGCGGCCGTGCGCCTCGGGCTCGACTACCCCTACGAAGAGCTCGAGCGCGCCTGGCACACCGTCCTGCTGCAGCAGTTCCACGACATCCTGCCGGGGTCCTCGATCGCCTGGGTCTACGAGAACGCTGAGGAGAACTACGCGCAGATCGCCCAGGTGCTCGAAGGGCTGATCGGCAACGCGACGACCGCGCTCGCGAACGGGGGTGCTGCGGCGCTCGCCGGGGTCGGGGCCTCGTCGTCGGCCGCCGCCGGCGGCAGCAGCGCGCTGCTCGACGCGCCGTCCGGCGCCGACGCCGTCGGCGGCAGTGGCTCGTCCGGGAACGTCGTGCGCTTCAACGCCTCGCCGGTCGCGGCGGGAGACGCGGCCGCCCTGGGTGGTTCGCTCGGCTCGGAACCGCGACCCGTGCCTCCCGTCCGCTCTGGCGACCACTTCGTGTTCGACACGGGCGTCGTCACGGCGACCATCGACGGCGCTGGCCACGTCGTGTCGCTCGTCGACCGCGCCAGCGGGCGCGACGCGATCGCACCGGGTGCGGCAGCTGCCGAGTACACCGTCTTCCGCGACACCCCGAACCAGTGGGAGGCGTGGGACATCGACCGTGCGTACCAGCGCAACGGCACCGTGCTGTCGGCCTCGTCGGTCGCGATCGACGGCTCCTCGCTCGTGGTGGAACGGTCCTTCGGGTCGTCGACGCTCACGACCCGGTACTCGGCGGTCGCCGGGCTCGCAGAGCTGGTGATCGAGACCGAGGTCGACTGGCACGAGCACCAGAAGCTGCTGAAGCTCGCATTCCCGGTGGACGTCCGAGCGTCGTCCGCCTCGAGCGAGATCCAGTTCGGCCACATCGACCGGCCGACCCACCAGAACACCTCGTGGGACCACGCCCGCTTCGAGACGTCGGCGCACCGCTGGGTGCACGTCGCCGAGCCCGGGTTCGGTGTCGCGGTGGCGAACGACTCCACGTACGGACACGACATCACACGCTCGACGCGGCCCGACGGCGGGACCACGACGCTCGTGCGCGAGTCGCTGCTGCGCGGGCCGACGTTCCCGGACCCGAACGCCGACCAGGGGCACCACGTGTTCCGGACGGTGCTGCGGGTGGGGGCGTCGGTGCTCGACGCCGCCGACTCCGGCTACCGGCTGAACCTGCCGGTGCGGACCGTCGCCGGTTCGACCGCGGTTTCGCCGCTGGTCTCGGTGTCGTCGCCGCAGGTCTTGGTCGAGGCCGTGAAGCTCGCCGAGGACCGCTCCGGTGACGTGGTCGTGCGACTGTACGAGGCCTCCGGCGGTCGGGCGACCGACGTCGGGGTGTCGTTCGGGTTCGACGTCGCTTCGGTGGCGACGGTGGACCTGCTGGAACGCCCGCTGGGGGACTCGTGGGACTCGGGGGAGCCGGTCGTGCTCACGCTCCGGCCCTTCGAGATCGTGACCCTGCGGGTACGCCGGGCCTGAGGCAGCGGGGCCGGTCCCCCTCGGGGGAGAGACCGCGGCGCCGGACGGGACACGGGTGCGTTCCGTCCGGCGCCGCCTTCTGTGTGTGGGTGGTGGGGTACCTGGTCGATTCGGGCATGGGTGGTCGACTCGGGCGTACCTGGTCGAAAGTTCCGACCAGGTACGCCCGATTCCGCTTGGCATCGCGGCCGTTCTGGGAAGGAACGTCCTCCCTCCACAGGCGGGCAGGCCTGGAGGCCCGTCCACAGACCTCGACGTCAGCCCGCTGGGCGCATGGCGGGTCGGGCAACGTCTCCTCCATGAACGAACCGCTGCCCATCCTCCGAGCCTCGGCCACGCGTGAGGCCGGACTCGACGCCACCACCCTGCGCCGCCGGACCCGACTCCAGGGCCCGGGCCGACTCGTCCGGGCAGGGCCGAACGCGTTCGTCGACGGAGCAGCGTGGGACGCGGCCGGGCCACGGCAGCGGTACGTCACCCGCGTGTACGCGCGGCTCGGCCGGCTCGGCCCGCGGGCGACGGCATCGCACGACTCAGCGGCCGCGGTGCACGGGCTGCCCGCGCTCGGCGGGTGGAGCGTCCCGGTGCACGCCACCGTGCCGGATTCGATGTACCGGGGGGGGGACCCCCGAGCTGGTCCTGCACACGAGACCGGTGTCCGGCGCCGAACGGGTCCGGATCGGCGACCTCGCCGTGACCGCGGTCCCGCGGACGGTGATCGACATCGCGATGAGCGGGGACCTGCGTACGGGGGTCGTCGTGGCAGACGCTGCGCTGCGCAACGGGACCGAGCGCGACGAGCTGTGGCGAGCGGTGCACCCGCGTGCTCGCGGGCGGGCCCGGGCCGCGCAGGTCCTCGACCTGGCCGACGGGCGTTCGGGGTCGCCGGCGGAGTCACTCGCGCGCGTGGTCTTCCGCGAGCTCGGGTTGCCCGCTCCCGTGCTGCAGCAGGAGTTCGTCGTCGACGGTCGCCGGTCCGCCGTCGACTTCTGGTTCCCCGCAGAAGGCGTCGTCGTCGAGATCGACGGACGCGCGAAGTACACGCAAGACCGGTACTTCGGCGGTCGCAGCCAGACCGAGGTGTTCCTGGACGAGAAACGTCGCCACGCCAGGCTGCTCACGGTGCCGGGTGTGCGGACGATCATCCGGCTCGAGTGGCGGGACCTGTTCGACCTCGATGCGCTGGCGCTCCGGTTCCGCGCCGCGGGGTTGCCGTGTGCGATCCGCCCGGTCCGGAGCGCCCGCCGCACCGCAGTCGGTGGGCGTCGGTGAGCCGGCTCAGCGCGGCGTGGTTAGCGTGGCGGCATGGCAGTGCAGGAGATCTGGCTCGTCCGCCACGGTGAATCGCTCGCGAACGTCGCCGCCGCCCGAGCAGAGGCCGCGGGCGACGACGTCATCGACGTCGAGTACCGGGACGCCGACGTCCCGCTGAGCCCGCTCGGCGAGTCGCAGTCGCGGTCGCTCGGACAGGAACTCGCCGATCGTGGCATCGACGACGTCCCCGTGGCGCTGTGGGTCTCGCCGTACCTGCGTGCGAAGCAGACCATCGAGATCGCGCTCGGGGCCGGCGGGCTGGCCGAGCCCGACAGGCGGGTGGACGAGCGGCTCCGCGACCGCGAGCTCGGTGTGCTCGACCTGCTCACCCTGCAGGGTGTCCGGAACCGGTACCCCGACGAGGAACGTCGACGGCAGTGGCTCGGCAAGTACTACCACCGGCCAGCGGGCGGCGAGTCCTGGGCCGACGTGATGCTCCGGCTCCGATCGGCACTGGTCGACGTCGAACGGATCGAGGGCACCGAGCGGCTCGTCGTCGCGGCGCACGATGCCGTCGTGATGCTGGTCGTGGCGGTGTGCCTCGACCTCGACGAGCCGGCGCTCATGGAGTTCGCTCGGACGCACGCGGTCGCGAACGCCTCCCTCACCCGACTCCGCCGCGAGCGGGCGGGCGCACCGTGGGTGCTCGAGGAGTTCTCCTCCGTCGGGCACCTCGACGACGACGAGGTCACGGCGCACACCGGCCGGAAGGACGACGAGCATGTCCGCTGAGACCGTCACCCCGAACTTCCTGCGGGACTGGCCGCTCCCCGAGCCCGGCGCCGGCAAGTACGGTCGCGGGCAGGTGCTCGTGGTCGGCGGCGCAGCGCGGACGCCCGGCGCCGCGATGCTCTCGGCGCTCGCTGCACTCCGGGTGGGAGCGGGGCGGCTCACCCTCGCGGTGGGGCGGAGCATCGCGAACGAGGTCGCGGTCGCCGTGCCCGAGTCCGGTGTCGAACCGCTCGTCGAAGACGCGGACGGTCACGTCGCCGTGGGCGCGATCGAGGGGATCGCCACCTCCGCCGCGAGTGCGGACGCGCTGCTGGTCGGCCCGGGACTCGACGAGCCGAACGGCACCCGTGACCTGGTGGCCGGGCTCGCCGACGTCGTCGGACCGCAGACCACCGTCGTGCTCGATGCGTTCGCCCTCGGGGTGGCGGCCGACGTGCGGGACCGTCTGGAACCGCTCCGGGGTCGGCTGGTGATGACGCCCAACTCCGGCGAAGCCGAACGGCTCCTCGGTCGGGAGGGCAGCGGCGACGACGTGGCCGACGCGATGGCGATCGCGCAGCGGTTGGGTGCGGTCGTGGCCCTGGGGGACGCCATCGCGACTCCCCAGGGGCGGAGCTGGATCAAGGGCACCGGCTCCGGAGGACTCGGCACCAGCGGCAGTGGCGACGTCCTGTCGGGTGCGGTCGCCGGCCTGCTCGCTCGTGGCGCGGAACCGGCACAGGCGGTGGCGTGGGCGTCCTACGTGCACGCGGCTGCCGGTGATCGGCTCGCGGTGCAGGTCGGGCCCCTCGGGTACCTGGCGAGCGAACTCGTGACCGAGATCCCGCGGGTGCTCGTCGAACTCTGCGCCTGAGCTCGCCCGTTCTTTCCCAGAGCGCGCGCGATACCTCGTGCTTTCGGGCATACCTGCCAGGAACTTCTGACCAGGTACGCCCGAATCGACCAGGTACGCCGCCGCCCCGCCCGCGCCGCGCCGCGCCGCTCAGCCCTGCAGCGCCTCCACGGCCTTCGCGATGCGCCGCGCTCGGGTCTCCGGCGCCTTCGCCTGCGACACCGGATCGGCCAGCGCTCGCTGCCGCGAGTTCGACAGCGTGTCGAAGGCTGCACGCACCCCAGCGTCCTGCAGTGCCGCCGCCAGGTCGTCGGGCAGGTCGATGACCCGGGGCTGCGTGTCGACGACGAGCGTGACCTCGACGGTGTCCCCGGCCGCGATGCCCGCGGCCTCGCGGTGCGACGCGGACAGCGGCACCAGGAACTGCTCGTCCATGACCCCGACGGTGGACCGGTAGGTGTAGCCGCCGTTGATCGTGACCACCACCGGCGGGCGCTTCCCCGCACCCAACGCATCGATCACGGACGACGGGACCGGGAGCCCTGTCGCCGTCTTCCTCGCCAGCAGGACCGTCGTCGTGAACTGCATCCGTGCCTCCAGGCCGTGAACCGGAGCACGCACCGAGCGTGCCGCCAGGCGAGATCGTACAGCCGCACCCGCTGTTCCGCAGCCGTTCACCGCCGCAGCACGGGCCGGAAACCGGCCGCCTCCACGATCGTCCCGGGCCGAGAACCGCGGCCCCGCCCGAAGCACCCACCCACAGCACCCGCAGCACCCACCTGAAGCACCCGCAGCACCCACCCGAAAGGCACCTCCCGTGCAGCACAAGCGCACCATCGCCGGCATCGCCCTCGCCGCCGCAGCGATCGTCACCCTCGCCGGATGCTCGGCCACGAGCTCGGCCAGCACGACGAAGGACGACACGAACTGGAAGACCGCCACGAGCGCCGAGGCCTCCGGTGGCATGGACGCCCTCGTGAAGGCCGCGAAGGCCGAGGGACAGCTCAACGTCATCGCGCTGCCGCCGTCGTGGGCCAACTACGGCAAGATCATCGACGGTTTCACGAAGAAGTACGACATCAAGGTCAACTCCGCGAACCCGAACGGCTCCAGCGCCGACGAGGTCGCCGCGGTGAAGTCGCAGAAGGGGCAGTCCACCGCTCCCGACGTGCTCGACCTCGGCAACGCCGTGCTGCAGGAGAACCTCGACCTGCTGACGGACTACAAGGTCGCGAACTGGAGCGACATCCCGGACACGCTCAAGGAGCAGGACGGCGCCTGGACCCGCGACTACACGGGCCTGATGTCGATCGGCTACGACTCGTCGAAGATCACGGACGCCCCGAAGGACCTGACGGACCTGCTCGGCTCCGAGTACAAGGGCAAGGTCTCGATCGCGGGCGACCCGACGCAGGCGAACCAGGCCGCATCGGCCGTGTACCTGGCCGCGCTCGAGAACGGCGGCTCGGCCGACGACATCACCAAGGGCGTCGACTACTTCGGCAAGCTCAAGCAGGCCGGCAACTTCCAGAACGTGCTGCCCACGCAGGCCACGGTCGCGTCGGGTGAGACCCCCGTGGTCATCCAGTGGTCGTACAACAACCTCGCCTGGGGCCCCGCCGCCGGTGCGAGTGGCAACAAGGACTGGAAGACCGTCGTGCCCGAGGGCCAGGCGCTCGGCTCGTACTACTCGCAGGCCATCAACAAGGACGCCCCGCACCCCGCCGCAGCGCGCCTGTGGCAGGAGTACATCGCCAGCCCCGAGGCGCAGAACCTGTACCTGCAGGCCGGTGCGTTCCCGTCGACCCTCGCCGCCCTGGAGGAGTCCGGCAAGGTCGACCAGGACGCCCTCGACGCCGCCGGTGGTGCGCCGAAGGACTACGTCGAGCTGACCGACGCACAGGTGGCAGACGCCGCGAAGGTGCTGTCGGCCAAGTGGTCCTCGACCATGGGGTCCTGACCAGCATGACCACCGCATCGGCGGGCGCGCCCGCGCCATCGGCGGGCGCGCCCGCGCCAGCGGCGAGCGCACCGGCGACGAGCGCGACGAGCCCCGTGCTCCCGACGTCCGCACGAGCGTCCGCCGATGCCACCCACGGCGCCGGACCCCGTGTCCGGCGCCGCGTCGGCCTGGCCTGGCTCGGCCTCACCCCGTTCGCCGCGTACGTCCTGCTCTTCCTCGCCGTCCCCGCGGTGATCGCGGTCGGCAGCGGGTTCTTCACCGACGACGGCGCGTTCACCCTCGCGAACCTCGCAGCGTTGGCCGAGCCCTCCGTCCTGCGGGCCTTCGGCGGCTCGTTCGGCCTGTCCGCCGTGTCCGCCGTGATCGGCGCCGTCATCGGAGCGCTCGTCTGCTGGGCACTGTCGGCACTGCGGCCCGACGGGCTCGTCCGGTCGATGATCGACTCGGCCGCGAGCGTCCTCGCCCAGTTCGGCGGCGTCATGCTCGCGTTCGCGTTCATCGCCACGATCGGCGTGCAGGGTCTCGTCACGACGTGGCTGGTGTCCCTCGTCGACGTGGACCGCAACGCGACCGGCGCCTTCCTCTACACGGTGCCCGGTCTCGTCATCCCCTACGTCTACTTCCAGGTGCCGCTGATGGTCCTCACGTTCATGCCCGCGCTCGAGGGCGTGAAGACGCAGTGGGGCGAGGCCGCCGCCACCCTCGGCGCCTCCCGCGCCACGTACTGGCGCCGGATCGCCCTGCCCGTGCTCGCACCGGCGTTCTGGGGCTCGTTGCTCCTGCTGTTCGCGAACGGCTTCTCGTCGTTCGCCACCGCCGCGGCACTCATCTCGCAGGGCGGCATCGTGCCGCTCACGATCCGCACGCAGCTCACCAGCGAGACCCTCATCGATCTGCAGAACGTCGCCGGCGTGCTCGCCTTCGGCATGGTCGTCGTGATGGCGGTCGTCATGGGCGCGTACTCGTTGCTGCAGCGCCGGGCCGCAAGGTGGCAGCGATGAGCGCGGCAACGCCGGTGGGGCCGTCGCGTCCGACGTCGGTCGCGTCCGGTCGGACGGGAGGCTCGCCCCGCGTCGGCCGCTTCGGCACGGCCCCGTCACGGGGCACCGCCACGGCCGTGCTCACGGTCGTCGGGATCGTCTTCGCCGTCCCGCTGGCCGCGCTGGTGCAGTTCACCTTCCGCGAGGGCACCGACGACGGTCTGACCTTCGCGCACTGGGCCGCCATCGTCGACCCGGCCAACGCGTTCACCTACCAGCCGGTGTTCGACGGCCTCGGGGCATCGCTGCTCATCGCGGTCATCACCGTCGGCATCGTGCTGTTCGTCCTGCTGCCCGCCCAGATCATCACGGCGCTGCGCTACCCGAGGCTCCGCCGCGTGCTCGAGTTCGTCTGCATCGTCCCGATCACGGTCCCCGTGGTGGTGCTCGTCGTCGGCTTCATCCCCGTGTACCAGGTGGTCTCGCGGGTCTTCGGGTCCGGTGCCTGGACCCTGGCCTTCGCGATCGGCATCGTCACGCTGCCGTTCGCGTTCCGCCCGATCGCCGCCGCCATCACCGCGACGGACATGACGGTGCTGTCCGAGGCCGCCCGGTCGCTCGGCGCCTCGTGGTGGACGGTCACCTGGCGGGTGCTCCTGCCGAACCTGCGCCGGGGCATCACCGCCGCGTGCTTCCTCACCATCACGGTGGTCCTCGGCGAGTACACGCTCGCCGCGTTCCTGTCCCGCACCACCTTCCAGACCGCCCTCGTGCTCGTGCAGCAGACCGACCCGTACGTCGCCGCGATCTTCTCGGTCGCGGCCCTCCTGTTCGGCTTCGTGCTGCTCGTCGTCATCGGCCGCATCGGGACGGGCCGTCGTGCCGGCCGTGCCCGCACCGTCCGCACCACCCGCGTCAAGGAGTCCGCATGACCGTCACCGCACCGGCAGCCCCGGCGTCCCTCGCCTCCACCGGCGCCGTCGTCGAGCTCGAAGCCGTCGAGAAGCACTACGGCACGCACCGGGCCCTGGCCGGACTGTCGCTCCGCGTCGAACCGGGCGAGTTCGTGTCCCTGCTCGGCCCGTCCGGCTGCGGCAAGACGACGGCGCTCCGGGCGCTCGCCGGCCTCGAGGCCATCGACGCCGGCGCCATCCGCATCGACGGCCAGGACGTCGCCGCCACCCCGGTGAACAAGCGCGACATCGGGATGGTGTTCCAGCAGTACTCGTTGTTCCCGCACATGACGGTGCGGCAGAACGTCGCGTTCGGCCTCGAGATGCGCCGTGTCCCCGCCGCCGAGCGCAGGAGCCGCGTCGTCGAGGCACTCGACATGGTGCACCTGGGCGAGTTCGCCGAGCGCTACCCGCACCAGCTGTCGGGTGGCCAGCAGCAGCGCGTCGCCCTCGCCCGAGCCCTGGTCACGCGGCCCCGCGTCCTCCTGCTCGACGAGCCGCTGTCCGCCCTCGACGCCAAGGTGCGGGTCTCGCTCCGTGAGGAGATCCGCCGCATCCAGAGCGACCTCGGCATCACCACGGTGTTCGTCACCCACGACCAGGAAGAGGCGCTTGCCGTCTCCGACCGCATCGCCGTGATGAACGCCGGCGACATCGAGCAGATCGGCACGCCGGAGGAGCTCTACCGCTCCCCGTCGTCGGCGTTCACGGCGGACTTCGTCGGCCAGTCCAACCGGCTGCAGGGCGACCTGCGCGGCGGCGACGTGTTCGTGTACGGGTTCCGCGTGCCCGCGCTCGACGCCTCGGTCGCCGACGGCCCGGTGCTCGCCTACGTCCGACCGGAGGACGTCGCCTTCGCCCCGGAGGGCATCACCGGCACCGTCGTGTCGTCGAGTTTCCTCGGCTCGATCCGCCGCACCACGGTCCGGCTCGACGACGACACCGTCGTGACCGTGCAGCACGAGGTCGGTGACCGCCGTGCCGCCGGCGAGTCCGTCGCCGTCCGCCTGCTCGGCGCCCCCGTCGCGGTCGCCCCGCTCACCTGACCGCGAAAGCGACAGTCCTCGCCGGGCCGGGCCCGTCCCCTCCGCGAAAGCGACAGTTTCCCGCGGAAGGTCGGCGGCACACTGTCGCTTTCGCGGGGTGGGCGCGACCACGGGCGGACGGGAGGCGCGTGACGGCCTGGCACCGGGCCTCCCGTCCGGTGGGGTCAGCGCTGGAAGCGCGCCTCGCGCTCGTCGGACAGGGCGGCCGCAACGCGGGCTCGCATGTTCGCGGGCATGTCGGGCAGGTCGTCGAGCCGGGCCCAGAACGCCTCGGTGTTCTCGCCGTCCGCCGGGTTCGGCGTGCCCGAGACGTACCGGCAGGCGAACACCAGGTCGAGGTACTGCGCCCGGTCGCCGTTCGGGTACGTCATCTCCGGCAGCACCTGCACCCACGCCAGCCGTTCGGCCACGGCGACGACGTCGGCCTCTTCCAGGACCTCGCGCTCGGCGGCGACGGCGGGTTCCTCGCCCGGGTCGACGATGCCGGTCACCGGGGTGAAGGCACCGTTGTCCGCACGACGGACCACGAGGAGCTCCTGGTCGGCACCGGAGCCCCGCGTGACCACGGCGGTGACGCCCGTCAGCCACAGCGGATCGGTGCCGATCCTCGAGCGGAGGGACAGGACGAAGTCGGGGGTGGGCATGTCCCCACGCTACCGATCCCGCCCTGTCGGAGACTGGTCATGACCAGTAGCATGGGCGTGTGGAGATCATCATCCTGCCCACGCCGGCTGAGGTCGGTCGCGTCGCCGCGGCCAAGATCGCGTCCGTCGTCGCCAAGAAGCCGTCCGCCGTCATCGGTCTCGCCACCGGATCCAGCCCGCAGGGCATCTACACCGACCTGCAGCGTCGGGTCGGTGCGGGCGAGATCTCGTTCGCCGAGGCTCGCGGTTTCGCCCTCGACGAGTACGTCGGCATCCCGCTCGAGCACCCGGAGTCGTACGCCAGCGTCATCGCGCGCGACGTCGTGGCGCCGCTCGGGTTCGACCCCTCGCGGGTGCGGGTGCCCGACGGTCGTGCCGACGACCTCGAGTTCGCGGCGAAGGAGTACGACGCCGCGATCCGTGCCGCCGGCGGGATCGACGTGCAGATCCTCGGCATCGGCGCGAACGGGCACATCGGGTTCAACGAGCCGACGTCCTCGTTCGCCTCACGCACCCGGATCAAGACCCTGGCGCCGTCGACCCGTGACGCCAACGCGCGGTTCTTCGACTCGCCCGAGCAGGTCCCGACGCACTGCATGACGCAGGGGCTCGGCACCATCCTCGACGCCCAGCAGCTCGTCCTCGTCGCGCAGGGCTCCGCCAAGGCCGACGCGGTCGCCGCCGCGGTCGAGGGACCGCTCAGCTCGTTCGTCCCCGGATCGGCGCTGCAGCTGCACGAGCACGCGACGGTCGTCGTCGACGAGGAAGCCGCGGCCGGTCTGCAGCTCGCCGACTACTACCGCTACACGTACGCGAACAAGCCGGCCTGGCAGGTGTTCGAGTAGGACCGACGATCAGCCGTCTGCACGCTGCCGGAACGCGGTGTGCAGGCGGCTGAGGCCGTCATCGAGGGTCTCGCCCGAGCACCCGAAGTTCAGCCGCGCGAAGCCCTGACCCTGGCGTCCGAACGCCGGGCCGGAGGCGAGCGCCACCTTCGCCTCGTCGACCAGCAGTGCTGCGGGGTCGTCGCCCCACGGCAGGGCGCGCAGGTCCAGCCACGCCAGGTAGGACGCCTGCGGCTGCCGGTACTCCGCCCCGGGCAGGACGTCACCGATCCGCTCGGCCAGGGTGCGGCGGTTCGCGGCGAGTTCGGTGAGCAGGGACGCGAGCCACGGCCCCCCTTCGCTGAACGCGGCGACGCTCGCGGTGTACCCGAGGATCCCGGTGCGCTCGACGACCTCGGTCGGTAGGGCGTCGAACCACGCACGGGCCCGCTCCGAGGCGCCGACGATCAACGCGCACTTCGTGCCCGCGAGGTTCCAGGCCTTGCTCGCGCTCGTCAACGAGACCCCGAGCGCGGCGGCCTCGGGGCACGACTCCAGGAACGGCGTGAAGACCGCGTCGGCGTGCACGAGCGGCGCGTGGATCTCGTCCGAGACGACCACGGCGTCCCACTCGGCGGCGAGCTTCGCGAGTGCGACGAGCGACGAGCGGTCGTGCACCAGGCCGAGCGGGTTGTGCGGGTTGCAGAGCAGCACGGTACGCGCGCCGTCGGCGAACGCCTGCGCGAGGCCGTCCAGGTCCATCCGCCAACCGGCCGTGGTGTCGAACGGGTCCGCGGGGCCGTCGGGTGCGAGCAACGGGACCTCGGTCACGGTGCCGCCGGCCTCGGACACGTACTCCCAGAACGGCGGGTACACGGGCGGCATGATGACGACCTGGTCGCCTGGCTCGATGATCCGGCGGAGCATCTCCACCGCAGCAACCGACACGTCGGTGGTGGTGCGGACGAGGTCGGGGTCGACGCGCCAGGCCCACCGGCTCTCGGCGAAGTCCGCGAACGCCTCGGGCAGGGCACGACCGTGGCCGACGTACCCGGTGTCACCGTTGGTGACCGCGGCGACGAGGGCCTCACGCACCGGTTCTGCGAGCATCGAGTCCATCTCGGCGACGAACATCGGCAGGACGTCCGGCGGGTACGCGGTGTACTTCTCGCTCGTACGGCTGCGGTGCGCATCGAACACGGAGACCATGACGCTCATGCGCCCATCCTGACAGTGCCCGTCGCCGCCCGGCAGGATGAACCCGTGGAACCCCGCTCGCGTACCGTGCTCCGGGCCGCCCGTGATGCGGTGCTGGTGGTGGCCGGCAGCGTCGCGATCGGCCTGGTGATCGTGATCGCCGGACTGGGATGGCTCGACGACATGCCCTACCGGGGGTCCTCGACCGAAGCGGCCTACATCGCGGTCGCGGTGGCGGCGGTGGCCGTCTGCGGGTTCGGGGCGCTCGTCGGTCTCGCCGCGATCAGGGCGTCGGTCAGCTCGTCGGACGGAGCCCGGCGAGCAGGATCTCGACGTAGCGCTCCGGATCGCTGACCCGGGTGCCGCCGGCGACGGCCGCTTCGCGCAGCCCGCACAGCAGCCGGCGGAGGTCGTCGGCGTCGACGTCGGTCCGGACGATCCCCTCGGTGCGTCCCCTCGCGAGCAGCGCGTCGACGGACACCACCAGGTCGCCGGCGAGGGCAGCGGTGTCCGCGCAGGAGAACCCGCCGTTGGTCAGCAGGTCACCGAGGGCTGCGTCGTCCACCATGCTCCGGAACGCGGCCGTGACGACCCCGCGGAGCGCATCGGCTGCGTCCGGCAGCACGACGGCGTCGCGGACCTGGTCGAGCATGTCCTCGAGCGCGTCGATCGCGAGCGCTTCGAGCAGGTGCTGCTGGCTCGGGAAGTGCCGGTAGGCCGTCCCGACCCCCACTCCGGCCTCGTGCGCGACGGCGTTGAGCAGGGCCGGTTCGCCCCGGTCGACGAAGGTGCGGGCGACGTCGAGCAGTGCCGTCCGGTTGCGCTGGGCATCGGAGCGCAGCGCCTCGGGTCGGGCCATCGCGATCGTCATGTGGACACTCTATCCGGTTGTGCTAGCGTTCCGGATGAATCATCCGATTGGGTGCGCCGAACGAGCAGGAGACGACGATGGACAGCTTCGAGTGGGAACCGGCAGCGATGCCCGACCAGCACGGCAGGACCGTGGTGGTCACCGGCGCGACCGGTGGGCTCGGCCTCGTCGTCGCCACGACCCTCGCCTCGGCCGGCGCCCGCGTCGTCGCCGGGGTGCGCGACCTCGACAAGGCGGCTCGCGTCCTCCCCGTGGGACTCGACCTGGAGGCGCGGCTCGTCGACACCGCGTCCGTCGCGTCCGTCACGGCGTTCGCCCGGCAGCTCGCCGAGGACGGCATCGCCGTGGACGCCCTCGTCAACAACGCCGGTGCGACGATCGGCACCTTCGGGCGCACCGACGAAGGAATCGAGCGCACCTGGGCGACGAACGTCGTCGGGCCGGCCGTGCTCGCCGAGGCGATGCTCCCGCTGCTCGGCGGGCCGTCGCCCCGCGTCGTGCTCGTCGGCTCGAACCTGTCGCAGCGCACCCGCCGCGTGCCCGGTCCCGGCGGGGTCGACGGTCCGGACGACTACTCGCAGTTCGGTGTGTACACCGACTCCAAGACCGCGGCCGCAGCGCTGAGCGTCGACCTCGGTGAACGACTCCGTGCTGCCGGTTCGGACATCCGGACGGTGATCGCGCACCCCGGCATCGCGGCGACGGGGATGAACGACCAGGCGGAGACCCTGACGCAGCGCCTCGGCGGCATGGTCGCACGCAGCTTGGCCCGGACCGCTGCGGACGGCGCTCGTTCGACCCTCTGGGCAGCCACTGCCCCGGACGTCACCGAGGGGGTGTTCGTCGGACCGGCGCTCCGTCGTGGTGACCGGCGGCTGCACGTCGTGCCGGTGCAGGGCCCGGCGGCGGACCCGGCGTTCCGCGCTCGCGTCCGGGCGTTCGTGGACCAGGTCGCGGTGCGCGACGGGTCCTGATCATCCGTTCACGTGGGCAGCAGGTGCCGGAGTGCCGCTTCCGTGATGCGCGCCGGCATCGTGTGGCCGCCGTCGAACACCTCGGTCGTCGCGACACCCGGAGGGAACGCGTCGAGGACGCGCCGGACGCCGGCGAGGGGGAACAGTCCGTCGTCCCGTCCCGCCGCGACGAGGACCGGTTGATCAACGGCCGACGCGACCAGGGGGACGTCGCCAGCGGCGGTGAGTCCCGGGACGAACCAGGCCGGGTTGTGGCGGATCCGAGCGTCCTCGAACGAGCCCAGCGTACCGAGTCCGCAGCTGACCACGCCCCGCGTGAGTCGGGCGTCCACGGCGAGTGCGAACAGCGCCACCTGTCCGCCGAGGGAGTGTCCGACGATGCCGAGTTCGGTGTCGGCAGTACTCGTCTCGATCATCCAGGACGTCACCGTGGCGATGTCACGCGAGTGCTTCGCCTGCAGGCTGCTGCCGTCTGCCACACGGAAGAGCGCGTCGAGGCGTTCGTCGGCCGCCGGGTCGTCAGTCCAGTCGCGTCGGCGTTCCTCGAAACCGATCAGATCGGGGATGACCACGCGGGCCCCACTGCGAGCGAGCACCACGCCGTAGGCGAGAGTCGGATCCCCCGCCCGCCCGGCGGCCTCGCTCTTCCCGGAGGTGAAGTCGCCCGCGTGCTGGTGGACGGCGATGACGTCCGTTCCCGTGCCGTGGTCCGGGGTCAGGAGGAAGCACGGGATGGTGTCGCCGTCGGCCGTGCCCAGCTCGACGCGTGCCCACCGCACCGACCCGTCGCGTCCGAGCGGCTCCAGGCGGACCGCCACCGGACGGAGCTCGTCAGGGGACGGCAGCCCGAGCAGGTCGCGGACGCGTCCTCGGGCCGGTTCGTCGGTCGTCGACACCATGCCCGGACGCTACCAGCGGCGGTGAACCCGCCTGTGGGCCCCGAACACGCCGACCGTGGTGAACAGCAGGAGAGGGCTCGGTGACGGATCGCGCGTCCCCCGTCCGAGGGGGCTAGCGTCGCCGACGTGAACCGTTCTCGCGTGCACCGTCGCCCGCTCGTCCGCCCGCTCCCGCTCGCCGCGGTGGCCACGATCGCCGCGCTGCTCGGGACGGGGGTCGTCGCCGCGCCGGCCGTCGCCTCGCCGTCAGGGCAGGCAGCGCAGGCGGGGCGGACCGTCTCCGACCCGGCTCGGTACGTCGACCCGTTCATCGGCACGAGCGGCGACGGCAACACCTGGCCCGGCGCGACCGCACCGTTCGGCATGCTCCAGTGGAGTCCCACCGGCACCGCGGGCGACCAGACCTCGACGCCGGTCGCGAACGGCTACTCGTACGACGTGAACCGGCTGCGCGGGTTCAGCCTGACGCACCTGAACGGTGCCGGCTGCGCGCCGGGGGCCGCCGGTGACGTGCCGATCATGCCGGTCACGACCCCGATCACGACGTCGCCGTCGGCCGACTCCACCGACGCGGTCTACGCCGCCGGCTACTCGCACGACGACGAGTCCGCCAGCCCCGGGCGCTACGGCGTCGCACTCGACAACGGCGTCCGCACCGACCTCGCCGTCACCACCCGGGCCGGGATCGGCGAGTTCGCGTTCCCCGCCGGGAAGGCCGCGAACCTGCTCTTCCGCACATCGAACTCGATCAACGGCAGCGAGGCCGCGACCACCCGCGTCGACGCCCGCACCCGCACAGTGGGCGGCAGCGTCCTCACCGGCGGCTTCTGCAGCCGCCGGGCGAACGGCGGCGGGGCCACCAACCCCGACCGGCGCAGCTACTACCGGCTGTTCTTCACGGCCACCTTCGACAAGGCGTTCACGAGCACCGGCACCTGGCAGGACGGCACGGTCCGACCGGGAGGCACGTCCTCCTCCGGTGGGGAGGGCTACCTGACCGGCGCCGACCGTGCCGGACGCGGCTCGGGCGCGTGGGTCGGGTTCGACGCGCGTCGCGGTGCGACGGTGCACGCGAAGATCGGCATCTCGTACGTGAGCGCCGCAGGAGCGATCGCGAACCGCGACGGCGAGGTGACCCAGCGCTCGACCGTCGCCAGCGTGGCGGCCGGCACACGGGCCTCCTGGAACCGCGAACTGTCGCGTCTGCGCGTCGGAGGCGGCACCGCGGACCGCACCACCCAGCTGTACACGTCCGTGTACCACGCGCTCATGCAGCCGAACACGCTGAACGACCGCGACGGCCGCTACCTCGGGCCGGACCAGCGGGTGCACCGCATGGACCGAGGGCACCGGGCCGTCTACGGCACGTACTCCGGGTGGGACCAGTACCGGGCGCAGATCCAACTGCTCGCACTGCTGCGGCCGGACGTCGCCGGGGACATGGCGCAGTCGATGCTGCGGTTCGCCCAGCAGAACGGTGGGGTGTGGGACCGCTGGCTCCACCTCGGGGCGCCGACGCACGTGATGACGGGTGACCCCTCGGCCGCGACCCTCGCCACCTGGTACGCGATGGGGGTCCGGAACTTCGACGTGCGGACCGCCTACGCCTCGCTGAAGCACCAGGCGACCGTCGAGAACGCCGACGCCGAGAGCGACATCGGGTGCCCGGGCCAGTGCCTGGCGCAACGCCCGGCGCTCGACGAGTACCTGCAGCGTCAGTACGCCGCGAACGACGACTGCTCGTGCTGGGGTGGCGCTGCCGAGACGCTCGAGGACTCGATCTCCGACAGTGCGCTCGGGTACTGGGCGGGTTCCCTCGGGCTGCGCTCGGACGCCCGGGTGTTCGCGGAGCGCGGGACCTACTGGAAGAACACCTTCAACGCGGCCGTCGGTTACCAGGCCGCTCGTCAGGCCGACGGATCGTGGACGCCCGACTGGTCACCCTCGACCGGCACCGGGTTCGCGCAGGGGACGAGTGCGCAGTACACCTGGCTCGTGCCGCAGGACGTACAGGGGCTGTCGACGGCCCTGGGTGGCGACGACGCGGCGGTCGCGCGACTCGACGCGTTCTTCCACGACAGCACTGGTGCGTTCGCGGTGACCGGCGGCGACGCCACGAAGTTCGACCCGACCAACGAGCCGGACATCCACACGCCGTGGATGTACAACGCGCTCGGGAAGCCGTGGAAGACGCAGGAGACCGTGCGCCGGGTCGTCGACGACGCCTACACGACCGGGCCGAGCGGGCTGCCGGGCAACGACGACCTGGGCACGATGAGCGCCTGGTACGTCTTCGCGTCGATCGGGTTGTTCCCGCAGACGCCGGGGCGGGCGGAGATGCTCATCGGCAGCCCGACGTTCAGCACGGTCGACATCCGGCGGTCGAGCGGGGAGCGGATCATCGTCCGGTCCTCCGGCACCGCGCCGTACGTGCACGGTGCGCGGTTGGACGGGCGGACCCTCGAGAAGTCGTGGGTCCCGGCGTCCTTCGTCACCCGCGGCGGCACGCTGTCGCTCCGGGTCGGGGACACGGCGGACACGACGTGGGCGAGCGGTGCTCGGGGGCGCCCGATCGACCGGTGAACAGCGCTTGACACGTCGTACTCCAGTACTGATATGTTGACCCCGTCCGGAGGGCGGAAGGGGCAGCATGGGGGATCTGGTGGTCGACCTGTCGACGATGCAGGCGGTGTCACGAGGGGTCCTGCAGGCGGCTGGTGACTTCCGGTCGGAGCATGCGCTGTCCGGGGCCGACAGCGGCACGTTCGGGTCGGCGACGGTGGAGTCGGCATTCGTCGTGTCGGCCAGCGCCCTCGACGCGATGATCGGTTCGCTCGGTGACGACGCGGACACCCTGGGTGGGTACGTGACCACCGCTGCCGAAGCGGTCCTGCGCGCCGACGCCGACCTCGCCCGGCGGGTCCGGTGAGCGCCGACCCCACCGCCGGAGACCCGGACGGCATCCAACGCGTCGCCCGCCTGCACGACGAGCACGCGGATGCCGTCCGCGACGGAGCCCGTCAGGTGCTCGTCGCGGCGGAGTCCGCGGCGGCCGGGTGGCAGGGCGCAGCGCAGCAGCAGTTCCTGACGGTCGCAGCGACGGTGCCGGCGAGTGCGCACCGCGTCGCCGCACGGTTGGACGCCGCGGCGACGGCGCTCGCCGACTACGCGCGCGAGGTCCAGCAGATCCAGGACGAAGCCGCTCGCCTGCAGACGGCGCTCCGGAACACGGCCGACGACATCGCGGTGAACGCGCGGGCGGTCCGCGCCGCGACCCGGACGGCGGCCGGACCCGATGCGGTCGAGGCGGACGAGGTCCTCCTGCAGCAGGTGCAGAACAGCGGCGTCTGGCTCGCGGGGCTCGAGGCGCGGTTGTCGGCGCAGTGGGACGAGCTCGTCGCCCGACGCGCTGCCGCGGACCGTGCGGCGGCGTCTGCGCTCGACGACCGAGCGGTGCTCGGCGGCCTCGTCTCGGCTGCGGCCGCCCGGGCGATGAGCGACGGGCAGTTCACCACCTGGCTCGGCACCCTCGACCACGAGAGCATCGCGGCGCTGCGGGACGACCCGCGCATCGCCCGGCGTCTCGCAGGGCTCGACGCCACCGACGTCGCCGGGTGGTGGCAGGCGATGTCCGGCCCGGACGGAGCGCCGTCGGCAGCCCAGCGGGCGTTCGTCGTGGCGTTGCCCACGGTGATCGGGAACCTGAACGGCGTCGCGTACTGGGGACGGGTTCGGGCGAACACGACGGTGCTGGTCGACCGGCTCGCCCACGCGGAACGGCAGGTCGCGCACTGGCGGGAGCAGCTCGACGCCGCGAAGACCCCGGCCGGAGCTGCCGCCGTCCGAGCGGAGCTGTCCACGTGGTCGCGGCAGCGCGATGCCCACCGGAACATCCAGGACACCCTCGACACGACCCCGGTGTCGCTCGTGTCACTCGTCGACGACCGTCCACCACTCGGGCAGATCGTCGCCGGTGACCTCGACCGCGCCGCGCACGTCAGCGTCATCGTGCCGGGCATGAACACCGCGACGGACCAAGACGGCACGGTGCAGAACTACGGCAAGATCGCGATGGGGATGCGCGCTGAGCAGGTCCGCGTGTCCGGCGTCCGCGCCGGCGACATCGCCGTGGTGTCCTGGATCGGGTACCACCCACCGATGGCCGACGACCCGACGTTCGCGGCCGTCGTCGCGAACGGCCGCGCGCACGAGGGCGCCGACCGACTGGTGGCCGACCTCGACGGGTTCCATGCGGCACGCGCCGCCGCCGGACGCGACGCCGACCTCACCGTGCTGGGGCACTCCTACGGCACGAACGTGGCGACGATCGCGTTGACGAGGACCCACGCCGACCACGTGGTGCTGCTCGGCTCGGCCGGGGTCACGGACGTCGCACCGAAGGCTTCGGCGCTGCACGTGCCGCTGGGCGAGGTCTTCGCCAGCCAGGGTGCCGAGGACGGCTGGGCCGTCACCGGCCAGAACCTTTCGGGTCGGCGGGATCCGACCGAGTCCTCGTGGAACGCACACGAGTTCAGCTCGGAGACCCAGCGCGGCAGCGACGGCACGCTGCACGGGGTCACGCAGCACGGCCCCTACGTCGGCGGGAACGGTGACGGCCGGTACTCGTACTTCGACGACGGCACCACGGCCCAGCACAACAGCGCGCGGGCCGCGATGGGACTCGGCAGCACGATCCCCGAACAGGGCGGTCCCTTCGACCGGATGCGACAGCAGACGATGGACGATTGGCTGATGTTCGGCTGGCAGACAGGACTCACCGGTGACCCGAGGCTCTGAACGGTGGGGCGGAGCCGTCGTGGCATCGATCGCCGTCACGATGCTGTTGGCCGGGTGCGCCGACGTCGCCCCGTACTCCCCGATGCAGAAGGACACGTCGATGAACGTCGAAGAATCCCACCAGGACGTCCTGGACGTCTTCGCTGCCGTCCGGTCGGTCGTCGGCGAGGACGGCTGGGGCGATGACGATCCCGCATGGTTCATCTGCGGTACAGGGAGCCACGAAGCGGCTCAGTACTCGTACTCGGCGACCCGTCGGCTGCCGCTGCCCGGTACGCCCGAGCAGGTCGCCCGGCGCGTCGTGACGGCGCTCGCCGCTGTCGGGTACGACGGCGCACGGGTGCAGCGCGACGCGACACTGACGCCGGAGCGGACGGTCATCGGCTACCCGAACGGCTACCTCGGCGGTACCGCGAGCGACGGGTTCGCCGTCATGTTCCAGGTGTACGAGTCCCACGCCGACGTGTCCATCTACGGGCACTGCGTGCCGGGGAGGGCACCGAAGTTCGGTGAACCACTGAACCCACGCCCCACCGATCTGCCCTGACCGACGGGCCGGCAGGCCCTACGATCGACCCGACAGAGGGGGACCACCATGACCGAACTCGCCGACTGGGAGACCGAGGGCGCCAAGGCCCGACCGACGACCCCGGACGATCGCAACCGGCCACCAGCACCGGCCGCCCTGCGCGCCACGACCTGGATCGGGGGGCTGCTGCTCATCGCGGCGGTGTTCGTGTTCGTGGGTGCGTCGTCCCTCGGCGTGCGCGAGGACGAGTCCGAGGTGCACTTCCTCACCCGGCTCGTCATCGTGGTCGTCATCGGGGTCGCCGTCGCCGGGCTCGGCGCGGTCGCCCTGCTGCTCCGGCTCGTCGCGGGGGCACTCGTCCGGCGCTGATCAGCGCAGCTCGCGCCCGCCGCCCCACACCCGCTGCACCTCGAGCGCCGGGGACAGCGCCACGAGGTCGGCCGCGTACCCCGGCGCGAGCCGCCCCAGTCGGTCGCCGAGCCCCAGCGCCGCGGCCGGCACACTCGTCAGCGCCGCCACGGCCTCGGGCAGGGTCCGCCCTGCCAGTCCGACGGCGTTCCGCAACGCCACGTCCTGCGTCAACGTCGACCCCGCGATGGTGTCGGTCCCGGCGACGTGCGCCACGCCGTCCGTCACGGTGACGTCGAGCGATCCCAGCCGGTACGAGCCGTCGGCTGCACCCGCAGCGCCCATGGCGTCGGTGATGAGCGCCACCCGGCCCGGGGCAGCGCGGAACAGGGTGTCCGCGACGACCGGGTGCACGTGCACGGCGTCGAGGATGAGCTCGAGTGTCACCCGGTCGTCGGCCACGGCGGCACCGATCGGCCCCGGGGCGCGGTGGTGCAGCCCCGGCATCGCGTTGAACGCGTGGGTCAGCAGCGTCGCACCGGCGTCGAACGCGGCACGGGCCTGGTCGTAGGTGCCGACGGTGTGGCCGACGGCGACGGTGACCCCGGCGGCGACGAACCGGCGGACGGCGTCGAGCGCGCCCGGCAGTTCCGGCGCGATGGTGACCTGGCGGATGACGCCCTCGCCGGCCTCGAGCAGTGCGACGACCGCTGCGGGGGACGGGTCGATGAGGAACGACTCGTTGTGGGCGCCCTTGTTGTGCGGGGACAGGAACGGCCCCTCCAGGTGCACGCCGAGCACGAGTGGGTCGGTCGCCATCACGGAACGGATCCGCGCGAGCGAGTCCGCGAGCGCGGGGACCGGGTTCGCGACGAGGGACAGGACCGACCGGGTCGTGCCGTGCGCCCGGTGGACGGCCAGCGACTCGGCGAAGGAGTCGTCCTCGTACGACTCGGTCGCACCGCCGTGCCCGTGCAGGTCGGTGAACCCGGGCGTCAGGACCGCGTCGCCCAGGTCGACGACCTGGTCCGCCGCGGGGGCTTCGGGGCCGGAGCCGACCGCGTGCACCACGTCACCGGCGAGCAGGACCCAGCCGTCCGCCGTGGACCCGGCCGCGTCGACGACGCGGGATGCGCGCACCAGGGTGCGCTGGGCCTCCCGGCCGGCCTGGAGGCCCGTGGCGGTCATGCGGTCTCCTTGCGGAACGCGATCACGCCGCTCAGGGCGGCGATCACGATGAAGACGAAGCCCACGACCGGGTGGCCGATGGAGATCCAGGTCGCGCCTGCGGCGATGACCAGGGCGACCTCGACGATCGTCTTGCCGACGATGTCGGTCTCGATCGGCGACGCCGGCGAGCGGAAGAAGTACCAGACGACGGCCGCGAACAGCGGGGCGCCGACCATGAACAGGTAGCCGGGCAGGGGGAGTTGCCACGACCAGTAGCCCCAGAACGCCAGGGAGAGCAGGCCGAACGTGCAGACCAGGACGCGGAGCACGCGCCAGACGTCGAACGGCCGTCGCTGCTTGCCGGCGGGTGCCGGGCCGGGGACTGCTTCCCAGTCGACGGGGGACTGCGGGGCGTTCGTCATGGTGCTGCCTACTTGAAGATGATGGTGCGGGCGCCGTCGAGCAGGACGCGGTCCTCGGCGATCCAGCGCACTGCCTGGGTGAGGGTGCGGGACTCTTCGTCCTGGCCGATGGAGACCAGCTCGGCGGGGTCCTTCGTGTGGTCCACGCGCACGACGTTCTGCTCGATGATCGGGCCCTCGTCGAGGTCGCTCGTGACGAAGTGGGCCGTCGCACCGATGAGCTTCACGCCGCGGGCGTGCGCCTGGCGGTAGGGGTTCGCGCCCTTGAAGCCGGGCAGGAACGAGTGGTGGATGTTGACCGCACGGCCCTCGAGCGCCGCGCAGAGCTCCGGCGACAGGATCTGCATGTAGCGGGCGAGCACGACGAGTTCGATGTCGTGCTCCTCGACCGCTTCGAGGACACGGCGCTCCATAGCCGCCTTGCTGTCCGCTTCGGTGACCGGACGGTGCTCGAACGGCACCGAGTAGAACGACGCGAGCTCGGACAGGTCCGGGTGGTTGGACAGCACGAGCGGGACCTCGATCGGCAGCTGCCCACCGCGCTGGCGGTAGAGCAGGTCGTTGAGGCAGTGCCCGGCCTTCGACACGAGGACGAGGCTGCGCAGCGGGCGACCGACGACGTCGAGCTGGACGCGGGCGTCGTACCGGGCGGCGACGGGGGCGAGGGCTGCCTCGAAGGTCGCACGGTCCACCGGCGCCATGACCTGCAGGCGCATGAAGAACGTGTTCGTGTCGACGCTCGAGAACTGCTGCGACTCGGTGATGTTGCCGTTGGCGGCGACGACCGCTCCGGAGACGGCGTGCACGATCCCGGGCTGGTCGTCGCAGACGAGCGTCAGGGTCCAGTGCGTGGGGGTCGGGTCGGTCACCGGATCAGGGTACCGGGCGCGAGGAGCGCGGTGCTTCGTGCGCAGAAATGGTCGAGTGCCGTCACCCGACCCGACCATTTCTGCTCACGAAGCGGGCGTGGCGGCGGCGGCCGTGCGGAGGCGGCGGTCGGCCAGGGTCAGGACCGTCAGGAGCACCGCGACCCCGAGGATCACCCACGCCAGCACGTGCAGGTCCGGTGTGGTCGGGGCCTGGCCGAACACGCCACCGATGAGCGACGAGGCCCCGATCGCCCCGATGTACACCGCCGTGCGGGACAGCCCGGCCGCGGTGCCGATGTACGACGCGGGCACGAGCCGGTACAGCGCCGCCTGGTTCGACACCGACGCCAGGGCCTGCGGGACGCCGAACAGCGCCGGCGCCAGCGCGAGCAGCACGACCGGCGACCCGGTGTGCAGGAAGAGCAGGAGTGCCCCGCCGACGATCGGCACCACGGCCGCGACGATCAGGGGTCCGCGGACGGCGGTCTTCCGGGCGACGACGAACGACGCGATCCCGGCCACGATCGCGGCCGGCAGCTGGATGTACCCGGCGACGTCGCTCGAGTACCCGGCGACGTCCTGCACCCACTGCGAGAACCCGTAGGTCATCGTGTACGCGAGCAGGTACGTCAGGAACAGTCGCACGTAGGTGCGGGACAGCGCGCCGTTCCGAGCGAGCATCCGGACGTCCACGAACGGTCGGACCGCGCGCAGCTCCCACAGCACGAGGGCGACGAGCAGCACGATCGCCACCGCGAGCAGCCACCACAGGCCGGCGGACAGGTCGAGCAGGAACACGAGCAGCGCCGAGACGGTGCCCGTCATGAGCAGCATGCCGAACGGGTCGAGCGCCTGCAGGACGGGCAGGGCCTCGTCGTCACGCGGACGGAGACGGTCGGACGGCAGCCACATCGACGCCACGACGATGCCGAACGCCGCCAGGGGCACGTTCACCAGGAAGATCGCGTGCCAGCCGAACGCCGCGATCAGCGCGCCGCCGAGCGGAGGCCCGGCCGCCGCGGACACGAGCGAGGTGATGGACAGCGCTCCGAGCACGAGCGGCGGCGTCGGCTTCCCGATCCGTGCCGAGTGCTGTCGGAGGGTGGTGAGTGCCGCCGGGTACGCCGACGAGGTGCCGATGCCGATGAGCACGCGGGCGAACACCGCGCCGCCGAAGCCGGTGAGGAACTCGGGCACGACCCCGGCGACACCGACGATCACGAGCCCGGTCAGGAACACCTTCTTCGGGCCGAAGCGGTCGGCGAGCTTGCCCATCGTCGGCTGCGCGATCGCACTCGCCAGGTACAGGGCGGCGACGAGCCAGATCGCCTGCGCCGCACCGATCCCCAGGTCGCGGGAGATCGGCGTGAGCGCGACGGACACCATCGTGGTGTTGATCGGGTTGAGCAGCGGCCCGACGAGCACCGGGATGAGGAGCTTCGGGCCGAAGCCACTGCCGGTGCTGCCCGGGGCGACGACGGGGGTGGGAGTGGTCGAGGTGGACGTGGGAGTGCTTCTTCCGGGGTCAGCGTTCGGTGAGCGGGGCGAGGATCGCGATCGCTCGGGCGACGGTGTCGCGGTCGGCGTCGGGCAGCGCGGCGAGCCGGTCGGTCAGGACGCGGGTGCGGGTGGTCCAGGCGTCCTCGCGGGCACGAGCGCCCTGGTCGGTCGCGCGGATGAGCGCACGGCGGCCGTCGGCGGGGTCTGGACGTCGTTCGACGAGGCCGAGGTCCTCGAGCGCCTGGACGGTCGCGCCCATCGACTGCGGCCGGACGCCCTCGGCGCGGGCGAGCTCGGCGACCGTGCTCTCGCCGTACCGCAGCAGGCGGCCGAGCGCGGCGGTCTGGGACGCCGTGACCTCGTCGGCCTTGCCGGTCAGCAGCGTGCGACGGATCCGACCGTAGAGCGTCAGCAGGTCGCCGGCGAGCGCGGTCGGATCGGGTGATTCCATACCGGCACGGTACTACTTCGACAGTGCAACTTGCAAGGTGGCCTTGCGAGTTCCGGGTTCGCCGCCCCGGATCGGCTCAGCGCTCGAACACGATGCGGCGCTTCGTCACCACGAAGCCGGCCCGTTCGAATGCCCGGCGCATCGGGGTGTTCGCCGCGTCCGTCGTGCCGACCACCTTCGGCTCCCCGGCCTCGGCGTGCACGCGCAGCCCCTCGGCGAGCAGCCCGTCGACCACACCGCGCCCACGGTGCTGCGGCAGCACGCCGATGAAACTGATCGCCGCGTCGTACGCCGTCCGCGTCGCCAGGACGAACCCGACCACCAGGCCGTCGGGGTCGAGCGCGACCCGCCAGCCGTCGCGCGACCCCGGCAGCGAGCGGTAGAACTCGAGGTCGTCGGCGGCGGCGCCCCGCGGGCCGAGTTCGTCCACCGACGCCACGGTGTGGGCGTCGAGGCTCCCCACCGCGACGCGGGCGAACAGGTCCACGAACTCGTCGTCGTCACCGGCGCGGAAGCGCAGCGAGGACGGCATCGGCACTCCGCGGTCCGGCGTCCACGCCACACTCACCCGCTCCGTCGATCGTCCGAGCCCTGCCGACCGGGCGGCCGCCGTGCGCCACGACACCGCGGCGACGGCCTCGGGGTCGTCGTGCCAGTCCACCGCGACGTCGACGATCCACTCCGGTCGCGCCCCGAACGCAGCGGTCCCCGCCGTGATCAACCCGGCGGCGATCGCCACCCGCTCGTCCTCGGGCACGTCCGGAGCCACCAGCAGGTCGTCGAGGGTCGACGGCACCTCGGCGTCCGCGCCACCCCACCAGAGCGCCCGTGCCACCGGGCGTCCGTCGCGCACGGCCAGCCACGACCACCCCGGGCGGTAGTTGTGCGTGCCGGACTCGGCGCGGTACCGGTCCGGACCGATCCACGCGACCGGTTCCGACGTCGAGAACGCGAGCAGGGCCTCCCGGTCGTCCTCGGTGGTCGCGCGGAAGGTGACCGTCACCGCGGGTCGGTCATCGTCGTGATCAGGTGCTCCTGCACGTAGCCGAGCCAGTCGTAGACGTCGCGCAGGCCGACGCCCGCGTCGGCCTCGACCGAACGCTCCTCGTCGTCGGCGTCGACGATCCCGAGGCGGTCCGCGATCGTCAGCCGCAGGTCGGTCAGGGTGCGGAGCCAGGCCTGCTCGTCCTCGGGGTCGAGGGCGCCGTCGCGGGTCCCCGTCAGCCACTCGTGCACGGTCGTCGCGTTCGAGGTCTTCTGCGCCAGCAGGTCGGACTGCGTGTACTTCCGGAACTCCGCGCTGGCGTCGTCGTCGTCCGGGTAGGCGTCCGGGAACATCCGAGTCGCCACCGGGTCCGCCGTCAGGTCGCCGTCGAGCACCTGGCGCAGCTGCTCCGTCAGGGACGTGAGCAGCCCACGCTCGCCGGAGGACATGCCGAGGTGGACGCCGTCGGCCCGGCGGACGAAGGGGATCACGCTTCGGGGGCCTTGTCGACGGTCGCCTGCAGGCCGTAGCCGTGCATCGACTGGACGTGGGCCTCCATCGCCTCGCGCGGACCCGTCGCCACGATGGCCCGACCCTCGGTGTCCACCTGGTGCATGAGCCGTTCCGCCTGCGCACGACCGAAGCCGAAGTGCCGCTGGAAGACGTAGGTGACGTACGACATCAAGTTCACCGGGTCGTCCCACACGACGGTGACCCACGGGGTGTCCGCGTGCGCACTGGTGCGTTCGTCCGGGGTGGTCCGTTCATCCACGTCGGGCGAGGTCAGCGTCATGCATCCAGGGTGACACAGGGCGGGCGGCTCGGTACGATCGTCACGTCGCGACTGGCGTTGGATGGGTCACCATCGGGGAGCGACACCTGACACGGTGCGCGGCCGTACGCCTGGGCTGCACCGACCGATCGTCCGTGCGCGACCCACCGGTCGTCGCCAACCCACGTAGGAGAACCGTGTCCATCACCGATCTGCCCGCCGTCGACGGCTCCGTCGACACCGACCGCGCAGCCTTCAACGCCCCGCTCACCGAGGTCGACCCCGAGATCGCCGCCGTCCTGCAGCAGGAGCTCGGCCGTCAGCGCGACACCCTCGAGATGATCGCGTCCGAGAACTTCGTGCCGCGCGCCGTGCTCGAGTCCCAGGGCTCCGTCCTCACCAACAAGTACGCCGAGGGCTACCCCGGCAAGCGCTACTACGGCGGCTGCGAGTACGTCGACGTCGCCGAGCAGCTCGCCATCGACCGTGCCAAGGCGCTCTTCGGTGCTGCCTACGCCAACGTCCAGCCGCACTCCGGTGCGACCGCGAACGCGGCCGTCCTGCACGCCATCGCCTCGGCTGGCGACACCATCCTCGGCCTCGAGCTCGCGCACGGCGGTCACCTGACCCACGGCATGAAGCTCAACTTCTCCGGCCGCATCTACAACGCCGTCGCGTACGGCGTCGACCCCGAGACGTTCGAGGTCGACTACGACGACATCCGCGCCAAGGCCATCGAGCACCAGCCGAAGGTCCTCATCGCCGGCTGGTCCGCCTACCCGCGCCAGCTCGACTTCGCGAAGTTCCGCGAGATCGCGGACGAGGTCGGCGCCAAGCTCTGGGTCGACATGGCGCACTTCGCCGGCCTCGTCGCCGCCGGTCTGCACCCGTCCCCGGTCCCGCACGCCCACGTCGTCTCGTCGACCGTGCACAAGACCCTCGGCGGCCCCCGCTCGGGCATCATCCTGTCCAACGACGAGACCCTGTTCAAGAAGCTGAACTCCGCGGTCTTCCCGGGCCAGCAGGGTGGCCCGCTCATGCACGTGATCGCCGCCAAGGCCACCGCGTTCCTGCTCGCCGGCACCCCCGAGTTCAAGGCCCGCCAGGAGCGCACCATCCGCGGTGCCCGCTTGCTCGCGGATCGGCTCACGCAGCCGGACGCCCGCGCGGCCGGCGTCGACGTCCTCACCGGTGGCACCGACGTGCACCTGGTGCTCGTCGACCTGCGCACCTCCGAGGTCGACGGCAAGCAGGCCGAAGACCTGCTGCACGAGGTCGGCATCACCGTGAACCGCAACTCCGTGCCGTTCGACCCGCGTCCGCCCATGGTCACCTCGGGTGTCCGCATCGGCACGTCGGCTCTCGCCACGCGTGGCTTCGGTGACGCCGAGTTCACCGAGGTCGCGGACATCATCGCGCTGACCCTCATGCCGAACCCGGACATCGCAGCGCTCTCGGCCCGGGTGAAGACCCTGACCGACGCGTTCCCCCTCTACGCGTGAGCGACGCCCTGAGCCCCCTGCCCGTCGAGCGATGGGCGGGGGAGGGCTCGGCGGTCCGCATCGACGGCACCGCCCTCGCTGCCCGGACCCTCGACGAACTGCGGGTCCGCATCGACCGCCTGCACGAGCACGGCATCCGTCCGGGGCTCGGCACGATCCTGGTCGGGGAGAACCCCGGTTCCCTGTCCTACGTCGCGGGCAAGCACCGCGACTCGGCGCAGATCGGGCTCGACTCGCACCGCATCGACCTGCCGGCGACGGCATCCGCCGCAGACATCCGAGCCGCGATCCTGCAGATGAACGACGACCCCCGGGTCACCGCGTTCATCGTGCAGCTCCCGCTGCCGGAGGGCATCGACCCGACGCCGATGCTCGAGCTGATGGACCCGTCGAAGGACGCCGACGGCCTGCACCCGACGAACCTCGGTGAGCTCGTGCTCGCCGTGCCCGGTGGTGCCGGCACGATCGACGCGCCCCTGCCCTGCACCCCGCGGGGCATCGTCGCGATGCTCGAGGCGTACGACATCCCGATCCGGGGCGCGCACGTCACGATCATCGGGCAGGGTCTGACGGTCGGCCGGCCGCTCGGTCTGCTGCTCACCCGCCTCGAGGCCACCGCCACCCTGACCCACTCCCTGACGGCGGACGTCGCCGCGGAGTGCCGTCGCGCCGACATCGTCATCGCGGCGGCCGGGGTCGCCGGGCTCGTCAAGCCGGACTGGGTGCAGCCCGGTGCGGCCGTGATCGACGTGGGCATCACCCGCGTGGTGAACGAGGAGACGGGGAAGGCCAAGCTGCACGGGGACGTCGACCCCGCCGTCGCGTCCGTCGCTGGGTTCATGTCGCCGGTGCCCGGCGGCGTCGGCCCGATGACCCGCGCGATGCTCATGAAGAACGTGGTCGAGGCCGCGGAGCGCCACCTGAAGTAGGTGCGCGGCGGTCGGTGCCGCTGGCGCGCGTCCGTTCGTGCCGCGGTCCGTGCCGCGAAAGCGACAGATTCCCGCGAACAGTTCGCTGGAATCTGTCGCTTTGGCGGGATGGTCGCGTCCACGGGCGGCCAGGAGGCGCGGCTCGCCCCCGCCCCGCGCGTTCGGGGGACGGGTGCGGAGCCGCCCCCAGTGCTACGGTCACCGCATGGGGGAGAACGTCCAGACCGCGCCCGTGATGGCGGCCACCGGCAGGAAGCTGCGTCCGCGTGCGTGGGGACTCGTACTCGTCGGGATCGTCGCACTGGTGCTGTCCCCGAACCTGGTGCTCTGGAGCACGTCGACGGGCTACGGCGGGGTCGACGCCGACGACAACTGGATCGACAACGGCGGCAAGGTCCTCGAGACCGCGCCCATCACGGTGCAGGTCGAGGCGCACGTCGCACCGGCCGCACTCGCACTGCTGCTGCTCGTTGTCGTCGTCGGGATCGTCCTGCCGCCGACGCTCGCGCGCTACGGGCACCGCACCCTCGGCGACATCGTGCGGTACTCCGCGTACCTGGCGGTCCCGGTGTGCATCGTCGTCGGCGTGCTGGTCTACACGGTGTGGCAGGGCCACGTCGTGATGGACCAGCTCCAGCACGAGGTGCTGCACCCGCACGGGTTCCCGTGGGGCGGAGTCACCGTCAGCACGGGGCACATGACCCGCTGACGCACGGCCTCGCGCTGGATTGCGCCGAAGTTTCGCGGTCAGCGACACCTCACGGGCCGTGCGCCGCGTGACGTGTCGGTGAGCGCGAAACTCCGCCGGTCAGGCTCAGTCGCGGCGGGCGCCCTGCGCGGCGTGCACCGTGAAGACGTTCGGCTCGCGGTACCCGGCTGCGGCGAAGGCGGCGGTCACAGCCTCGGTGATCGCACCACGCGATCCCCGGTCGACCAACGCGATCGCCGCACCACCGAACCCGCCACCGGTCATCCGCGCACCGACCGCACCGTGCTCGACGGCGGTCGCGACGGCCAGGTCGAGTTCCGGAACGGAGATCTCGAAGTCGTCGCGCATCGACTCGTGC
Source organism: Curtobacterium sp. PhB128 (assembly GCF_004340725.1). Classification (NCBI taxonomy): domain Bacteria; kingdom Bacillati; phylum Actinomycetota; class Actinomycetes; order Micrococcales; family Microbacteriaceae; genus Curtobacterium; species Curtobacterium sp. PhB128. The sequence goes on along the minus strand of NZ_SLUR01000007.1, from coordinate 162,050 downwards.
GACGCGACGAGCAGCGAACCGATCGCCCGCGGGCCCTGTTCGCGCAGCGTCCGGACGGTGTCGAGGACGCGCTGGTCCTCGGTCACGACGTGGCGCACACGGCGGAAGGTCTCGTCGTCGAGCAGCTCCTGCGCACGGGGCAGGTCGTCGACGCTCAGGTCACGCAGGGCCTCGACACCGAGCACCTGCGCACCCTTCTCGCACGAGGCCCGACGAGCCGCGTACCCACCGGTGGCGTGGGCGTGCTCGACCCGGGTGTCGATGACCAGGACCTCGAGCCCGTTGGCCTCGAGCGCCAGGTCGACCACGGCGGTGTCGAGCGTGCGGCAGTCCAGGAACACGACGGCGTCCTGCTCGCCGAGCAGTGAAGCGGACTGGTCCATGATCCCCGTGGGGGCACCGACGGCGTGGTTCTCGGAGTACTGGCCGACGCGGGCGAGGGTCTTGCGGTCGAGCCCGAGCTCCCACAGGTCGTTGAAGGCGAGTGCGACGCCGCACTCGATCGCGGCGCTGGACGACAGGCCGGCCCCGACGGGGACGTCGGACTCGATGAAGACGTCGAACCCGGTCTTGTCGGACAGGTCCGCGCCGGCCTGCTCGCGGAGTGCCCAGGCGATGCCGAAGACGTACGCCGACCAGCCGGTCATGTTCGACGGGTCGAGGTCGTCGAGCGACAGTTCGAGCACCGTGTCGGCGTCGAACGCGGACGAGACGCGCAGCAGACGGTCCGGCCGCGGGGCGATCGACGCGGTGGTGCGCCGGTCGATCGCGAACGGCAGGACGTACCCGTCGTTGTAGTCGGTGTGCTCACCGATCAGGTTGACCCGACCGGGGGCGGAGTACCGCACCGCCGGCTCGTACCCGTAGACCTGCTGGAACGTCATGCTCGCTCGATTCCCTGTCGGATGAACTCGGCTGCCTTCTCGGGCACGAGGTCCCCGATCCAGGCGCCCATGGCGGCTTCACTGCCGGCCAGGAACTTCAACTTGTCCGCCGCCCGACGCGGCGACGTGATCTGCAGCATGAGCCGCACGGTGTCCCGCCCGACGTGCACCGGTGCCTGGTGCCACGCGGCGATGTACGGGGTCGGGTCGCCGTAGAGTTCGTCGATGCCCCGCGTCAGGCGCAGGTGCATGTGGGCCAGTTCGTCCTTCTCGGCCTCGGTCAGACCGGCGAAGTCGGGGACGTGGCGGTGCGGCAGCATGTGGATCTCGATGGGCCAGCGTGCGGCGAACGGCACGAAGGCCGTGAAGTGCTCGCCCTGCAGGACGACCCGGTCCGAGGCCCGCTCGTTCGCCAGGTGCTGTTCGAAAAGGTCCGGCCCGAAGCGCTCGATGGAGTCGAGCAGACGCTGCGTGCGAGGCGTGACGTACGGGTAGGAGTAGATCTGCCCGTGCGGGTGGTGCAGCGTGACGCCGATCGCTTCGCCGCGGTTCTCGAACGGGAAAACCTGCTGGATGCCGGGCATGGCGGAGAGCGCTGCGGTGCGGTCCGCCCAGGCCTCGACCACGGTGCGGGCACGCGACTCGGAGATCGACGCGAAGGACCCCTCGGTCGCGGGCGAGAAGCACACGACCTCGCACCGGCCGACGCTGCGGAGCTGCCGGTTCAGGCCGACGTCGGACAGTGACTGGAGCGAGGACGGAGCGTCATCGGCCTCGAGCAGGGGACCGAACGACGGTGACCGGTTCTCGAACACGGCGACGTCGTAGGTGCTCGGGATCTCGGACGGGTTCTGCGGTGTCTGCGGCGCGAGCGGGTCCTGGTCGGCCGGCGGCAGGAACGCACGGTTCTGCCGGCTCGCGGCGATGGAGACCCACTCGCCGGTCAGGACGTCCTGGCGCATCCGCGCGGTCTCGGGCCGAGGGTCGAGCGCACGCTCGTCGATGGCACGCTCAGCGGGCAGGGTGCTGTCCGCATCGTCGAAGTAGAACAGGTCGCGGCCGTCCGCGAGCTTCGTCACGCGCTTGGTGATCACCGGAACAGCCTAGCGCCGATCCGAAGCGTTGCGAAAGACTTCGGAAGCAAGCGAAACTAGAGCCGTGACCGACGACGACCTCTCCTTCCTGGCCGGATCGCTGCCCGCGCCGCTGCGGCAGGACCGCATCGTCTCCATCGTCGAGGGCGCGCCCGGCATGGTCCGGACCGCCGCGCTGGCCGCGTCGCTCGGCACGAGTGAGGTGACGGTCCGGCAGGACCTCGCGGTCCTCGACCAGGAGGCCCGGATCCGCCGGGTGCACGGCGGAGCGGTCCGCCTCGGGGCCGGGTCCACCGAGCGCCCCTTCGAGGAGACCGCCGTCGAGCACCAGGTGGCCAAGGCCGCCATCGGCCGCGCGGCCGCAGCGCTCGTGCGGTCCGGCGAGTGCGTCGTGCTCGACGTCGGCACCACCCCGGCAGCGGTCGCCGAGGCGCTCGTCGCCCGCACGGAGCTGTCCGACCTCACCGTCGTCACGAACTCGCTGACGACCGCGCTGGCCCTCGAGCGCGCCGTGCCGCGGTTCACGGTGATCGTCACGGGCGGCACCCTCCGACCGCTCCAACACTCGCTCGTCGCACCGTTCAACAACACCCTGTTGCCGGTGATCGCCGCTGACGTCGTGTTCCTCGGTGGCACCGGTGTCGACGTCGCGCACGGTCTGACCAACGTCAACCTGCCCGAGACCGAGGCCAAGCGGGTGCTCGCGGCCACGGCTCGGCGTACCGTCGTCGTCGCGGACGGGTCGAAGTTCGGCCGGGCCCACATCGGGGTCGTCCGCGCGCTCGAGGACATCGACGTCGTCGTCACCGCCGAGGCCGAAGCCGACGCGGTCGCCACGATCCGGGCGGCCGGCGTCGAGGTCGTCGTCGCGGACGGCGAGGACACAGCCGGAAGGAACCACACCCCATGACCGCAGCACCCACCGGTGGCCAGTACCGCCTGCACCACGCCGGACCGGACGGCGTCGTCGAGGCCGTCGTGACCGAGGTCGCCGCCGGCATCCGAGAACTCCGCGTCGCCGCCTTCGACCTGACCGAGCCGTTCCCCGTCACCGAGCAGCCGCCCGGCGCCAACGGCATCGTGCTCGTACCGTGGCCGAACCGCGTCGCCGGCGGGGTCTGGGAACTCGACGGCAAGCGGCAGCAGCTGGACGTCTCGGAGCCGAAGTACGGCAACGCGTCGCACGGCCTGCTCCGCTTCGCGCCGTACCGCGTGGTGTCGCAGACCGAGACGGGCATCGTGCAGGAAGCCACGATCCACCCGCAGCACGGCTGGCCGTTCACCCTCGAGACCCGCGTGCACCACGAGCTCGTCGACGACGGCATCCGGGTGACGCACGAGATCACGAACCGATCCGGTATCCGCGCGCCCTTCGCCGTGGGGGCACACCCGTACCTGCGCGCCGGTGACACCCCGGCCGATGACCTCGTCGTCACGCTCGACGCCGCCACTGCGTTCACCACGGACGAGCAGAAGGTGCCGAACGGGTCCGTGTCGGTGGAGGGCACCCCGTTCGACCTGCGACGGGGACTGCGTGCCGGGGACGCCGATCTCGACACCGCGTACTCCGACATCACCCCGGATGCCGACGGGGTCCGTCACACGACGCTGCACGGCCCCGAGGGCGACGGCGTGCAGCTCTGGCAGGACGCGTCGTTCCCGTACGTGCAGGTGTTCACCTCACGGGAGTACCCCCGCGGCGACGGGAAGGGTCTGGCCGTGGCGGTCGAGCCGATGACCGCTCCGGCCAACGCCCTGAACTCCGGCGAGGGCCTGCGGTGGCTCGAGCCCGACGAGACCTGGACGGGCACCTGGGGTATCCGCCGCGTCTGGTCCTGATCGCCTTCGTGCACTGAGAAGGCCCCGCCGGATGTCCGGCGGGGCCTTCTGTGTTCGTGGCGGGGAGCTTCTGGTCAGCCGCGGCGCATGCGGAGTGCCTCGACCGCGAGGGATTCGCTGGCGTAGCGGCCGACCTCGTGCGCCCAAGCCGGGTCGTCCCCGCGCAGGGCGATGAAGTCCTTGCGCTGTCGACACACGTAGCCGAGCACCGCGGTGGCCGTCGCGACCTCGATGAAGTCCTTGCGGATGTGCCGGGTCGTTACCTGCGCGTTGCGACGGAGCGTGTCGAGCAGGAGCTCGTTGCTCATCGTCGTGTTGGTCGCTGCGGCGAGCTCGACGATGCGGCGCGCGTCCCCGGTGCTGCTGGTCTGCGTGGCTTCGATGGGCTCGATCACGGTGTACCCCGTTCGTTCGTGGTGGTGCGGTGCTGCAGGATCCGGTGATCGGATCCGGGAACGACACTATCGGCGGCAGCCCAACAGTCGGCTGTGCGCGGGCTGATGTGTGCAGGGGATCTGCCATGAGCCAGCTGGGGACGACTTGTACCCCGAACCCGAACCCGAGGTCAGGCGCAGCGTTCGTCGTCGGAGGCAGCGAGCGCGTCGAGGGAGTCCGAGACCCGGTCCGCCAGGTACTGGTAGCCGGCGTCGTTGAGGTGTCCGCCGTCGATCGCCGCGTAGCCCGGGCTGTTCGCCGCGGTGAACCACTGCCCGGCGAGCGCGTCGATGTACGGCACGCCCGCTGCTGCCGCCCCCGCGGAGACCGATGCGGCGACCCCGACCGTCGACTTCGCCCACGGCAGCGGCGCCGATGGCCCGAGCGCGACGATGACGGCGTCCGGCCAGGTCTGCTCGGCGTCGCGGAGGGTCTTCTCGACGCGGGCCTGCAGGACCGACGCGTCGACGAGCCAGTCGTTCTGGCTGCCCTGCACGATGACGAGCTCGGGATCGACGGTCGCGGCGTGCCGTTCGAGGCGGGGGCCGAACGTGTAGTGCGAGGACCCGGTGCGGCCGGTGTCGACGTAGCCCGTCCCCGGGTAGCCGTCGATCGTGGCCTTCCAGTCCCGGTCGGCCGCGAGGTCCTGTGCCCACCCGTCGATGCCGCTGGTCGAGCCGCGGCCGGAGGTGTACGAGTCGCCGACGATCAACACGTGCGAGCCGGGGGCGATCGCGTCGGAGACCTCGGCGGAGGAGACGCTCGACGACGTCGTGACGGGCTGGCAGGCACTCGAGACGGTCGGCAGGATGACGAGCAGCCCGCTCACGCCGAGAGCCATAGCTCCGAGCGCGATGCCGGGGAGGAGTCGTCGTGCCATCCGCCACATCTTAGACAACCCACTTGGAGTGGGCCCCGTGGGGCTCGAACCCACGACCCTCGGATTAAAAGTCCGGTGCTCTACCAACTGAGCTAGAGGCCCTCACCCGCAAGGCTAGCGGGTGAGGGCCTCTAGGAAGAACCTGGTGTCGAGGGTCAGCCGCGACGCCCGGTGAGCGTCCGCAGCAGCCACAGGACGACGGCCACGATGAGCAGCACGATGCCGACCCACAGCAGGAACTTGAGGCTCGCGGTGAAGCCACCGACGAACAGCAGGATGACCGCGATGACGGCCAGGATGATGAGCAACGGGTTCATGGGGGAGTCCTCTCCTTCACGTTCGGGAGGAGCGCCTCCCGACGAGACACCGTACCCGCGGCGCTGCCGTTGCGTTCTGGGCGAACGGAGGGCGGGCGTGTCACCGGCCGTGCCTACACTGACGCGGTGCCTCGCGATCACCACCGTCCTGTCCACTTCACCGATGCCGAGTTCGCTGCGATCCAGGGCGGCGAGGACCCGGCGGTCGTGAACCGTGTCGCGCACGAGACCGCGAACGCGCTGCTGCACCGGGTACGTCAGGACCCGGACCCCGCTGTGGTGGAGCGGCTCGTCACCTACACGGACGTGCACGGCATCGACGCGATCGCCGAACTCTGGGCGCGGGTGGGTGCGCACACCCTGCCGGGCGCCCTGTGGCGGGTGTACCTCGTCCGCACCGTGATCCGGCAGAACCCGGAGGAGATCGCGTACTTCTTCCAGCGCGGCACCGAGCGCATCGGCACGATCGACCAGGCCGTCGCGGGGGCGGAGCAGCCGACCGGTCCTGCCGAGATCCTCACCCTGGCGGACCGCATCCTGCACGGGCTGTACACGGGCGACTTCGCCGTGGCGCTCGACCGTGGTGCGGCGTTCTGCCGGCTGACCGCGGCCGGTGCGACTGCCGTGGCGGACGACTCCGACCTGACGGCGACCGATCGTGCGAGCGAACTGACGCGGCGGGCGCTCCGTCTCACGGAGCTGGCGGCCGACCTGACCGAGGCGGCGGCGCTCTGGCGTCGCGAGAGCCTGGACTAGCGAGCGAACGCGCCGGACCCGCACCGGGCCTCCCGGCTGGCTGCGCATGGTGAGCAGAAGATGTCGGGTCGCAACGATGCAAGCGACCATTTCTGCTCACGAAGCGAGACCGGACGACGCGAGACGATACGACGCAAGAGGGCAGAGAAAAACCGGGCCGCAGAAGCGCCTCTCGGCGCGAGGCCGCTCGAAGCGGCGAATTTTGGAGCCCGGGGCTTGCTGCGGCCCGGCGAGACCAACTCTACGACGCGTCGGCTGAGTCTGCTGCCCTGTTCACTCTCGGTGGACAGATCCGGACCCGGGCGTGCCCGGCAGACGGCCCGGACGCGGCGTCCCGACAACTTCTCGGCATCCGATCCAATCCACCACGGGCACCGCGCCGAATCATCAGCGTGACGGACTTGATGACCGTCACGAACGCGAGAGGCCCGGCGTGACCCGGACCGGTATCCGCCGGTCAATTCCCTGTGGGTCACGCTGGCCTCTCGTCTCGACCGCACGACGCGGCGGCTTCGTCCTACCCGGGGCGCGACCGCAGCACAGCACCACCGCAGCACAGCACCACCAGCACCACCGCACCACGCAGCACCCCTGACAGAACGGCCACAACCGGTCGCCGACGCACCCGAGAGGAGGGAAACCTGCAATGCTTGCCCTCGTGGATAGCGACACCGAACGCTGGAGCTCGTCAGAGCCAGCCCAGGCATCGCCGGACGACCTCTTGGCGCGGGTTGCCTCCGGTGACCAAGCCGCCTTCGCGGACCTCTACGACGCCCTCTCCGGCCGGGTCCTCGGACTCGTGACGCGGCTCCTCCGGGACCGCGCCCAGTCCGAAGAGGTCACGCAAGAGGTCTTCCTCGAAGTCTGGCAACAGGCCACCCGGTTCGACCGGAAGCGCGGGACCGCCTCCAGCTGGGTCCTGACCATGGCGCACCGCCGAGCGGTGGACCGGGTCCGGGCGTCGCAGGCCTCGCACGACCGGGACACGAAGATCGGTATCCGCGACCTCGAGTCCGGTTTCGACCAGGTCTCCGAGTCGGTCGAGATCCGCATCGAACACGAACGTGTCGGCAGGGCCCTGGCCAAGTTGACCGAGTTCCAGCGGCAGGCCGTGCAGCTCGCGTACTACGGAGGCTTCTCGCACAGCGAGATGGCCGAACAACTCGGTGTCCCCATCGGCACCGTCAAGACCCGTCTGCGTGACGGGATGATCCGACTCCGAGACGAGATGGGGGTGACCTCATGACCGAACGACACGACGACCCCGCCCTGCTGACGGGTTCCTACGCACTCGACGCGCTGTCCGACGATGAGCGCATGCTCCTCGAGGACGTCCTCACGACGTCGCCCGAACTCCAGGCCGAGGCCGACTCGCTGCGCGAGACCGCGCTGCAGCTGGCCTTCGCCGCCGCTCCGATCGAGCCGCCGACGTCGCTCCGCGCGTCGCTGCTGGCCCAGATCGCGACGACCCCGCAGGCTGCACCACTGGCCGAGACGGCTCCTGCCGTCGACACGACCTCCGTCCAGGAGGCCCGTCCCGAGCCCGCCAGGCACGTCGCCTCGATCGCCGACGGCTCCACCACCGGTGGCCGGGCGACCTCCGAGGCTCGCCGCCGCTGGTTCCAGCGTCCGGCAGCCATGCTCACCAGTGCTGCTGCGGTCGCCGTGGTCTTCCTCGGTGTCGGCCTGGGGGTCGGCGTCGCGAACGGTCCGGCCGACGGACCGGGCACCGGCACCACGCAGGCATCGAGCGGCCTCGACCGCATCTACGCCGCGTCGGACTTCCAGCGCAGCACCACCAAGGTCGAGGGCGGTGGCACGGCCACGGTCGTGTGGTCGGGCGACCTCGGCAAGTCCGCGGTCATCCTCGACGGTGTCGCCCAGGCACCGAAGGGCAAGACGTACGAGCTCTGGTACATCGGCTCCGAGAACGAGGGCGGCACGATCAAGTCGGCCGGCCTGGTCGACGGTGTCGCGGACGGCGTGCACTCGGCCGTGCTCAAGGGCTCGATGTCCGACGGCGCGACGATCGGCATGACGGTCGAGCCGGCCGGTGGTTCGGAGCAGCCGACCACGACGCCGATCATGGCGGTCCCGACCACCTCGGCCTGACCCTCCCGGAAGGTGCTCACGCGATCGATGCGTGGGCACCTTTCGTCGTTCCACGAGGCGATCGACGCGTGCATCGTCGGAACATGCGCACGCACCGTCTGCGTGCGCATCGAGCGACGAACCACGAGACGATCGACGCGTGGATCGTCGGAACATGCGCACGCACGCACCCACGCCGTGCGGCACGCACCCCGCACGGCCCCCGCACCCAGCGCAACCACGAAGGCCCGGTGCGCGTCCGTTGCGGACGTGCACCGGGCCTCCCGGTCGTCCGTCAGCACGACGGACGGACAGCGTTCAACCGAAGCGACCCGAGACGTAGTCCTCGGTGGCCTGGACGGACGGGTTCGAGAACATCGTGGCGGTGTCGTCGAACTCGATGAGCTTGCCCGGCGCACCGGTGCCGGCGATGTTGAAGAACGCCGTCTTGTCGCTGACGCGCGAGGCCTGCTGCATGTTGTGCGTGACGATGACGATCGTGAACTCCTTCTTGAGCTCCTCGATCAGGTCCTCGATGGCCAGGGTGGAGATCGGGTCGAGTGCCGAGCAGGGCTCGTCCATCAGCAGCACGTCGGGCTGCACCGCGATGGCGCGGGCGATGCAGAGACGCTGCTGCTGCCCACCGGACAGGCCCATGCCGGGCTTGTCGAGGCGGTCCTTGACCTCGTTCCACAGGTTCGCACCCTGCAGGGAGCGCTCGACGATGTCGTCGGCCTCGGACTTCGAGACGCGCTTGTTGTTGAGCTTCACGCCCGCGAGCACGTTGTCCTTGATGGACATCGTCGGGAACGGGTTCGGACGCTGGAAGACCATGCCGACCTGGCGACGGACGAGCACCGGGTCGACCCCGGGGCCGTACAGGTCGTCGCCGTCGATCTTGACCGAGCCCTCGACCCATGCGCCGGGGATGACCTCGTGCATGCGGTTCAGGGTGCGGAGGAAGGTGGACTTGCCGCAGCCGGACGGGCCGATGAAGGCGGTGACGGTGCGGGGCTCGATGGTGATGTCGACACCCTCGACCGCCTTGAACTTCGAGTAGTAGACGTTGAGGCCGTCGACCTCGATGCGCTTGGACACGTTGATCCTTCTGGTGGGTGGGGAAGTGGGTTCGCTAGCGCGAGAGCTTGGGGGCGAAGAGTCGGGTGACGAACCGGGCGAGCAGGTTGAGCGCCATCACGATGAGGATGAGCACCAGCGCGGCGGTCCAGGCACGGTCGATGAACGGCTGCGGGTTGGCGCCCTGCTGCGAGTACTGCGTGTACGCGTACACCGGCAGGGTCATCATCGGGTCCTTGAACAGGTCGTAGTTCATGCTCGCGGTGAAGCCGGCGGTGACGAGCAGCGGAGCCGTCTCGCCGATGACGCGGGCGATGGAGAGCATGACGCCGGTGGTGATGCCGGCGAGCGACGTGGGGAGGACGACCTTGAGGATCGTGAGGTACTTCGGCACCCCGAGGGCGTAGGACGCTTCGCGGAGCTCCATCGGCACGATCTTCAGCACCTCTTCGGTGGAGCGCACGACGATCGGGATCATCAGCACCGACAGGGCGACGGAGCCGACCAGGCCGAAGCGGGCGCCCGGGCCGAGGAACAGCGCGAACAGCGAGTAGGCGAACAGACCGGCGACGATCGAGGGGATGCCCGTCATGACGTCGACGAAGAACGTGATGCCCTTCGCCAGTGCACCGCGGCCGTACTCGACCAGGTAGATCGAGGTGAGCAGCCCGATCGGCACCGAGATGAGCGCCGCGAACAGGGTGATCTCGAGCGTGCCGACCAGCGCGTGGATCGCGCCGCCGCCCTCGGAGATCACGCCGCGCATCGAGTACGAGAAGAAGTTCGCGTCGAAGCGGGCCAGGCCGTCGGCGATCACGGTCCAGAGCAGCGACACCAGCGGCAGGACCGCGATGACGAAGGCGGTGATGACGAGCGACGTGACCAGTCGGTTGACGGCCTGACGGCCACCCTCGACGATGCGCGAGACGACCACGATCAGGACGTCGAACAGGACGGTGCCGAGGAACAGGGCGGCGACGACGTTGAAGTCCTTGACCGCACCGCCGGCGTTGAGCAGGGCGAACACGGCCACCAGGGCGACCCAGCTGCCGACCAGCAGCAGCCACGGCACCGAGCGGTGCAGCTTGCCGTTGGCGTAGACGTTGCCGGCGGTGCCGGTCTGACGGAGCGCGAGGGACATCGGGTGCGACCTCTCAGCTGACCCGCGTGCGGACGATGTACCGCGCGAGCATGTTGATGACCAGGGTGATGACGAACAGGATCAGGCCCGTCGCGATCAGGGCGTTCAGGGCGGTCCCCGATGCCTCGGCGAACTGCAGCGCGATGTTCGCGGCGATCGTCGAGGGGTTCTGCGAGGTCAGCATCTGGAAGGTGACGTTCGTCGAGACCGACAGCACCAGGGCGATCGCCATCGTCTCGCCCAGGGCACGTCCGAGCCCGAGCATGATCGCGGAGACGATGCCGGACTTCGCGAACGGCAGCACGGACAGGCGGATCATCTCCCAGCGCGTCGCACCGAGGGCCAGGGCGGCTTCCTCGTTGAGCGTGGGCGCCTGCAGGAAGATCTCGCGCATGACGGCCGTCATGATCGGGATCGCCATCACGGCGAGGACGATTGACGCGGTCAGGATGGTGCGGCCGGTGCCGGACACCTGGCCGGAGAAGAGCGGGAACCAGCCGAGGTACTCGTTCAGGAAGCCGTAGAACGGCTTCACGAACGGCGCCAGCACCACGATGCCCCAGAGGCCGTAGACGACCGACGGGACCGCGGCGAGCAGGTCGATGACGTAGCCGAGCACCGGCGCGAGGCGTCGCGGTGCGTAGTGCGAGATGAACAGGGCGATCCCGAGTGCGAGCGGGACCGCGATCACGAGCGCGATGAGCGCGGACCAGACGGTGCCGAAGACCAGGGGGCCGACGTAGTCCCAGAAGTTCGTGGCGTTGTTCGGCAGGTCGCCGACCTTGGCGGCGAACGCCGGGATGCTCTGCCAGACGAGGAACGCCGCGACGAGCACGAGCACGAAGAGGATGAGGCCGCCGGCGATCACCGAGGCAGCGGAGAACACCCGGTCACCGACGCGGACGACGGCCTTCGGCTTGGTCGGGGTGACGGTGGCCCCTGGCTGGGCCGGTGCGGTCGTCATGGGACTCCTGTCGGAGGAACGCCGGGGGAGGCGACGGGTTCGGGGATGGTACGTGGTGCGTGGCGCTGGTCGGACGGGCGCTGGCGGTGGAGCCGGGCTGCTCGCGTCGCGACGAGCAAGGGCCCGGACGCCGGTCAGGTGGGTGGGACCGGCGTCCGGGCGCTTGAGGGTCTTACTTGATGGAGTCGACCGCGGCAGCGGCCTTGTCGGCCAGGTCGGACGACAGGGCGGCCGACTTGGCCTCCTTCGCCGCAGCGTCCTGGGCGTCGCCGGAGACGACGTAGTTCAGGAAGCCCTTGACCAGGTCGGCCTTGTCCGAGTCCTTGTACTCCTGGCACGCGATGGCGTAGGAGACGAGGACGAGCGGCCAGGCGCCGTCAGCGGTGTCCTTGCGGTCGATGTCGATCGCGAGGTCGTTGTCCTCGCGGCCGGTGGCGACCTTCGAGTCGGCGACGACCTGCGCGGCGCCGTCGGCCGAGATCTCGGTGGCCTTGTCGCCGACCATCAGCTTCGCCTTGTCGAGGTCACCCGCGCCGGAGTCGTCGATGTAGGTGATCGCGTTGGAGGCGCTGCCCATCGCGGAGGCGACACCGGAGGTGCCCTTCGCGCTGTCACCGACCGAGTACGGGAAGGTCTGGCTCGGCTCTTCGGTCCAGACGTCGCCGGCGTTCGCGGAGACGTACTCCGAGAAGTTCTGCGTGGTGCCCGAGTCGTCGGAGCGGTGCACGACCGTGATGTTCGCGTCCGGCAGGTCGACGCCGTCGTTCAGGTCGGCGATCTGCGAGTCGTTCCACTTGGTGATCTTGCCCGAGAAGATGCCCGCGATGGTCTTCGCGTCGAGGGTCAGGTCGCTGACGCCGTCGACCTTGTAGGCGATCGCGATCGGGGAGATGTAGACCGGGATGTCGATGGCCTTGGTGTCGGCCTTGCACAGGTCGAAGGAGCCCGAGAGCTCCTCGTCGTTCAGTGCTGCGTCGGAGCCAGCGAAGTCCGCGGCGCCCGAGATGAAGTTCTTGCGGCCGGCGCCCGAGCCGTCAGGCGAGTAGTTCACCGTGACGCCCTTGGCGACGTCCTGGAAACCGGCGGCCCAGGTGGCCTGCGCGGTCTGCTGGGCGGACGAGCCGGAGCCGGTCAGGGTTCCGGTGAGGCTCGAGGAGCCGGTGTTGCTCGAGGAGGACTCGGTGCTGCCCGCGTCCTCGTTCGCCGCGCACGAGGAGAGCACGACTGCGCCGGCGATCGCGATTGCTGCGATCGAACCGATTCGCTTGATGTTCACAGGGGTCCCTTCGGGGATGGGGTGCAGTGGGACCACTGCGGTCCCTGGGCCGGTGCCGACCCGGGAGCGACTGTAGGGACGCGAGGTGACGGGGATCACGCGCGTTGGTGAACGGAAGGTGAACGAGGGGTTGTGCCGACCGGGAGGCGCGGATCGCGTTCCGGGCGCGGCGGACGGCCGGTCCGTGGCCGGGTGCAGGGCGTGCGGTCGCTACGCCGGGATCGTGTTGCGGTGCGTCTCGACGGCGACGAGGGTCTCGCCGGCGATGTGCATCACCGAGAAGTCGCCGACCGAGAGCATCGCGGCGCGGCGGAGGTCGAACCGGCCGGAGTCGTCGGCGGTCGCGGTGGCGATCCGGGCGATGATGTCCGGCAGCACCGGCCCGTGCGAGCACAGCACCGCGGTCTTGCCCTTGTCGAGCCGGCGGCGGACGACGCCCTTGACGTCTGCGGCGCCACGGTCGTGGGCGTCCTGGCTGATGTCGGGGGTGCTCGAGACGCCGAGCTTCGTGGTGGCGGACAGCGGTTCGACGGTGGCGAGGCACCGGGCCGCCGTGCTGCTCACGATCTTCTTCGGGCCGAACGCGGCGACGGGCGACGCGGCCGCCTTGGCCTGGGAACGACCGACGGGCAGGAGTGGACGGGTGGCGTCCGGGCCGTTCCAGTCGGAGCCGGGCACGGTCTTCGCGTGTCGCAGCGCGATCAGGGCGAACGTGCGGTGGTGGCCCGCGGCGGCGCGCTCGGCGAACCGGTCGAGGATCGCCACGTCGCGCTCGTAGGTCAGGCGGTTGCGGGCGTCGTCGATCGTGACCCACTCGAGGGCGGCGACCTCGTGGTTCGGCGTGAAGTCACCCGCGCGGGCGTACTCCTTCGACGAGACGCGGGCGGCCCAGTAGTGCACGACCTTGTCGCGGCCGTTCGGCAGCACGTACTCCGCAGTGCCGAGCGGGGCGCCGAGGTGCACGCGGTACCCGGTCTCCTCGTCGATCTCGCGCACGGCGGTCGTCGGGACGGCCTCGCCCGGGTCGACCTTGCCCTTGGGCAGGGAGACGTCCTTGTGGTGGTCGCGGTGGATGAGCAGCACGAGGGGCGTGCCGTCCTGTTCGCGCCAGACGACTGCGCCGGCGGCGAGGACGGGGCCCGAGGGACCGCCGCTCACCGAGTGGAGCGCTTCCGAGCCGAGATCTTCCGCATCGTCACATTCTGCACGTCTTCGAGCGGGCGACCGTCATCGTCGGTCGAGTGCCGCGTCCACTCACCGTCGGACTCGAGGTGCCACGAGCTCGCGGTGTCGGCCATCGCCAGGTCGAACATCGCGAGCACCTCGTCGATGTGGTCCGGTGCCGTCAGCCGGACGAGGGCCTCGACGCGGCGGTCGAGGTTGCGGTGCATCATGTCGGCGCTGCCGATGAAGACCGCCGGGTCGCCGTCGTTGTGGAACGCGAACGCGCGGGAGTGCTCGAGGTACCGCCCGACGATGCTCCGCACCCGGATGGTGTCGCTCACGCCCTCCATCCCCGGCTTGAGCGAGCAGATGCCGCGCACCCAGACGTCCACCGGCACGCCCGCCTGGCTGGCCAGGTACAGGGCGTCGATGATCTGCTCGTCGACCATCGAGTTGACCTTGATCCGGATGCCGGACGGCTTGCCGGCGCGGGCGTTGTCGGACTCGGTCTGGATCCGCTTGAGCAGCCCCTTGCGCAGGTGCAACGGCGCGACCAGCAGCCGCTTGAACTTCTTCTCGATCGCGTAGCCGGACAGCTCGTTGAACAGGCGCGTCAGGTCCTTGCCCACGGTGTCGTCCGCGGTGAAGAGGCCCATGTCCTCGTAGATGCGCGAGGTCTTCGGGTTGTAGTTGCCCGTGCCGATGTGGCTGTAGTGCTTGAGCGTGCCGCCCTCTTGCCGGATGACGAGCACGAGCTTCGAGTGCGTCTTCAGCCCGACCAGGCCGTAGACGACGTGCACGCCGGCCTTCTCGAGCTTGCGGGCCCACGTGATGTTGTTCTGCTCGTCGAAGCGTGCCTTGATCTCGACGAGCGCCAGGACCTGCTTGCCCGCGGCGGCCGCGTCGATCAGGGCCTCGACGATGGGGCTGTCACCCGAGGTGCGGTACAGCGTCTGCTTGATCGCGAGCACGTGCGGGTCGGCCGCGGCCTGCTCGAGGAACGCCTGCACGCTCGTCGCGAAGGACTCGTACGGGTGGTGCACGAGGACGTCGTTCGCCTTGATCGCACGGAACAGGTCGGGCTTCGTGTTCGGCTCACCGGGCTGGAACTGCACCGGGGTCGTCGGCACGTGCTTCGGGTAGTGCAGGTCCGGGCGGTTGATCTTCGAGAGCTCGAACAAGCCACCGAGGTCGAGCGGCGACGGCAGCCGGAAGACCTCCTGCTCGGTGATGTCGAGCTCGCGCACGAGCAGGTCGAGGGTCACCGGGTCCATGTCCTCGGTGATCTCGAGGCGGATGGGCGGCCCGAACCGGCGACGCAGCAGTTCGCGCTCGAGGGCCTGGATGAGGTTCTCGGCCTCGTCCTCCTCGATCTCGACGTCCTCGTTGCGGGTGACCCGGAACACGTGGTGCTCGAGCACCTCCATCCCCGGGAACAGGTCGTCGAGGTGGTTCGCGATGAGGTCTTCGAGGGGGATGAACCGCATCCGCCCGGAGTTGTCGTCCGGCAGCTTGATGAAGCGGGAGAAGTTCTGCGGCACCTTCAGGCGCGCGAACTCCTGCCGCTGCGACTTCGGGTTGCGGACCCGGACCGCCAGGTTGAGCGAGAGCCCGGAGATGTAGGGGAACGGGTGCGCCGGGTCGACCGCCAGGGGCATGAGGACCGGGAAGATCTGCTCGTTGAAGTACTCGCGCATCCGAAGCCGGTCGGCCTCGTCCAGGTCGGACCAGTGCTCGACGTGGATGCCGGCGGCGTCGAGGTCGGGCTTGAGCGAGCCGATGAACGCCTGGGCGTGGCGGTCCTGCAGCTCGTGGGCCTTCTTCGCGATGTCGCGCAGGACGTCGCTCGGTGCGCGGCCGACGTTGGTCGGGACGGCGATGCCGGTG
This sequence comes from Curtobacterium sp. PhB128, assembly GCF_004340725.1. NCBI lineage: Bacteria > Bacillati > Actinomycetota > Actinomycetes > Micrococcales > Microbacteriaceae > Curtobacterium > Curtobacterium sp. PhB128. Next base: position 146,245 of record NZ_SLUR01000007.1, on the reverse strand, counting down.
TCGATGCGGCGCTTCAGGCCGGCGACCCGGACCATGAAGAACTCGTCGAGGTTGGACGCGAAGATCGCCAGGAAGTTCGCCCGCTCGAGCAGGGGCTGTGTGCGGTCCTCGCCCAGCTCGAGCACGCGCTGGTTGAAGCGGAGCCAGCTCAGCTCGCGGTCGAAGTAGCGGTCCGACGGCAGCGACTCGTGCTCGATCTCGACGACCTCGTCGAAGTCGTCGAGGTCGGGTGCGACGGATTCGCCGTCGAGCTGCGGTTCGGTGTCCATGTCCACATCCTGCCACCAGGGCACCACGGCCGGAGGGGCTCTGGTGGACGCTGTGGAAACCCGCGGTGAACGGACTGTTTGTGGAGGAACGATCACGATATACGAACGGTGACATCTGCGCCGGATTGTGGGTATGGTGGGTCCCGTCAGAGCCTCCGGGGGGATTCCACTGCGCGGGGGTGCAGCTACGAATGAAAGAGGTTCATCATGTCGCGTGTCCTTTCGACCGAGCAGGCCAAGACCGCCATCCGTCAGGTCCAGTCGATCATCAACGGTGGGTTCACCGACCAGATCTCACAGCTCGACGCCCAGGGCCGGATCCTGTCCGACTCCAACGTCTGGGACGGCCCGCTCGCGGCGACCTTCCGTGGGTCGACCTGGCCGGAGACCAAGGCCGCCCTCGACAAGGCGAAGACCGAGCTGGAGCAGCTCCGCACGCAGCTCGACAAGATCTCGCAGGACATCTTCACCGCGGGTGGCGGCGCGTAAGCAGCCACTCGTTCCGCCCGGACCGTCGCGCTCGCGGCGGTCCGGGCGTTCGCGGTCGGTGGGGCCGCGTGACCAGCACGACCAGTACGACTTCGGGGGATGAACCATGGCTGACCTGCACGGCAACGATCCGGTCAAGTTCGACAACGGCACGGCCGACGCACTCAGCACGGCGCTGAACGGCGCGGCCGAGTCGATCGAGGGGCAGGCCGGCTCACGGCAGTCCTACGTCACCACCGCGGCACAGGAGTTCCGCGGGCACTTCTCCGAACTCTTCGCGCAGAACGCGTCGACGGCAGCGTCCGACGGTTCGACGATCGCCGCGAACCTCCGCACCGTCGCGGGGTGGGTCGACAAGATGACGGCCGCTGCCGAGCGGGAGAACGCTCGCCGTAAGGAAGCCCGCGACTGGGAAGCGGAGTACGGCGACCGGAACTTCTTCGAGTGGGTGCACGACAAGGTCGCCGGGGCTCCCGTGCCGCCCACCGTCCACCACGAGGACGCACCGACCTTCGACCAGGCGACCGGACCGAGCACTCCGCGCCAGACGCCGAACCCCGGCTCCGGTGGCGGGGGCGGCGGTGGGACGTCGTCCGCCAAGCCCGCCGACCTCCGCTCGTTCGCCACCGGGTCGTCGACACTGAACCAGTCGCTCGACGGCAAGCCGGCCGGTCTGCGCGGCAAGCTCACCGACTTCGCGTCGAAGTGCTCCTGGGGGCACATCGACGCGACGAGCCTGGTGAACGCCTTCGAGCAGTGGATCACCGCCAACGGCCAGGACGTCACGTGGGCGAACACCATCGCCGACGCGTTCGCTGCTGCCGGCGGTGAAGGCGCCGTCTCCACGGTCTCGGACGCCGCGCTCGCCGCAGCCCTGGCTGCCGCGGGGGTCTCGCAGTCCCGCACCGACCTGCAGTTCGATCCGCCGTCGGCCTACGGGGCCCAGCCGACGACCGGCTACTCGATGGACCCGGTCAACACCACGACGGGCAACTTCCTCGAACCGGAGCTCGACCTCGGGTTCACCGGTGCATCTGCAGCGCTGCAGGTCACCCGCATGTACAACTCCCTCGACCAGCACGTCGGGCTCTTCGGTCCGGGGTGGGCGTCGATCTTCGAGACCCGCCTGCTCCTCGACGACGAAGGCGCGTTGTTCGTCGGAGCCGACGGTCGCCAGGTGCGCTTCCCGCGCGACGGCGAGGGGTGGGCCCGCGGCGTCGGCGAGAACCGCTGGCTCGCGGCCGAGGGTGACCGGCTCGTCGTCCGCGACAACCAGGGCGGGCGCATCGACTTCTCGCCGTCCGGGCTGTGGCTCGGACAGCGCGGTGGGGCCGGCACCGCGGTCCGCGTCGAGCGGGACGGCGCCGACGTCGTCGTGCGCCTGGTGCACGAGCGCGGTCGCTCGATCGACATCGACCACGTCGACGGCCGGGTGGCGGTGCTCCGCGCCTCCGACGGCCGCCGGGTCGAGTACGGGTACGACGATCGCGGCCGACTCGTCTCGGCGACCGATGCCGTCGGCACCCGGACCTACGGCTGGAACGACGACGACCTGATCACGACGGTCACGAGCGCGGCCGGTGTCGTCGAGGTCGACAACACCTACGACGACCAGCGTCGCGTCGTCGAGCAGGCCAGCCCGCACGGCCGCACGGTGCGGTTCGCGTACCTGCCCGGTCGTGTCACGGTGGTGTCCGACCACGACGGCTCGCGGTCGAACTCCTACATCGCCGACGCCAAGGGGCGTCTCGTCGGGGTCATCGACTCCGACGACCGCCGCCAGTCGATGAGCTACGACCGGCACGGCAACCTCGTGTCGGCGACCGAGCGCGACGGCTCGGTGACCGTCCACGCCTACGACGACCGCGGCCGGAAGACCCGCACCGTCACGCCGTCCGGCGGTGACCTGACCTACGGGTACGACGAGCAGGACCGCGTCACGACCGTCGTCACCGAGGCCGGCGCCGTCGTCGCGTACGAGTACGTGGGCGACGACCGCGACCCGTCGGTGATCACCGACCCGGTCGGGGGCCGGACGGAGCTGACCTGGCAGGACGGCGCGCTCACCCGCGTCGTCGACCCGGCCGGCGTGGTCCTGACGCTTTCCCACGACGCGTTCGGCGAGCTCGCCGCGACCACGAACGCTGTCGGCGACACCGCGCGGATCGAGCGCGATCCGGCCGGTCGCCCGGTCGCCGCGGTCAGCCCCTCCGGCGCACGGAGCGAGTACCGCTACGACGCAGCGGGGCTCCTCGTCGAACGACGTGACGCCGACGGAGCCGTCTGGCGCTTCGAGTACGGCGCCGGCTCACGCATCGCAGCGGTCGTGGACCCGCTCGGAGCACGCACCACGTTCGACTACGCCCCGAACGGCGAGCTCGCGACGACCACCGACCCGCTGGGTCGGCGTGTCTCGCGGACGTTCGACGACCAGGGCAACCTGGCGGAGCTCGTGTTGCCGGGCGACGCGGTCTGGACGCTCGCGCACGACGCCTTGTCGCGCCTCCAGGCCATCACCGACCCCGCCGGCGCCACCTGGCGTCGTGAGTACGACGTCGTCGGCGAGCTGACGGCGACCGTCGACCCGACGGGCGTCCGCCAGGAGTTCTCGGACGACGTCGCGACCGGCGTCGCGACCCTGCGTGACGCCTTCGACACCGCGACCGTCCGGTTCGACGAGTACGGCCGACCGGTCGAGTCGACCTCCGACGAGACCGGTTCCGCACTCGTCACCTACGACGCTGCCGGCCGACCCGTCGAACTCGTCGACGGCGAAGGCGGTTTGACCCGACTCGAGCGCGACCTCGCCGGCCGTGTCGTCGCCTTGGTCGCCCCCTCGGGGGCGCGCTCGACCTACGAGTACGACGCCTGCGGTCGACCCACCGCGGCGACTGACGCCGCCGGGGCGCGGACGACGCTCGCCTACGACGCGGACTCCCGCGTCGTGGCCCGGACCCTGCCCACCGGCGAGGTCGAGGAGGTCACGTACGACGCCGTCGGACGTGTGGTCACGCAGACGACTCCGGGTTCCGGCACCGCGCGGTTCCGGTACGACGAAGCCGGGAGGCTCGTCTCCAGCCACGACGCACGCTTCGGCCGTCGTCGGTTCCGCTACGACCCCGCGGGGCAGCTGATCCAGGTCGTCAACGGTCTCGACGGGGGCACCTCGTTCGAGTACGACGACCGGGGAAGGCTGGTGACGATCACCGACCCTGCCGGCGGGACCACGCGACGCGAGTACGACGCCGCCGACCGTGTGGTCGCCGTCACCGACGCGCTCGGCCGCACCACCACCGCGGCCTACGACCCGGCCGGGCGCCAGATCCGCCAGACCGATCCCGACGGCCGCACGACGGAGTGGACCCACGACGCGGCTGGCCGACAGCGGGCCGTGCTCGTCGACGGTGCGGTGCAGTCGGAGATCTCCCGCGACGCCGTCCACCGCACGGTCGTCGTGGCGGACCACACCCGTGGTGCCGGTCGGACGATCGAGCACGAGCTCCAGCACGACCGCCGTGGCCTGCTCGTCCGCCGTGCCCGAGGCGACCAGTCCGTCGCGTGGGAGTACGACGCCGACGGCAACCGCACTGCTCGGGTCGACCCGAACGGCACCCGCACCACCTACCGTCGCGATGCCGTCGGCCGCGTCGTCGGGGTGGAACGGGAGGGCGCCCCTGCCGGCACGTTCTCGTACGACGCCTCGGGTCGGATCGTCCAGGCGGCCACGGGCGAACTGGTGCAGTCGTGGTCGTACGAGGGTGGCGCACTCGTCGCGCACACCTCGACGACGCTCGACGGTGCCACCACCACGCGCATCGAGCGCGATGCCGACGCGCGGATCACCGCGATCGACGGACCGTCCGGAGTGGTGTCGTACGAGTACGACCCTGCCGGCCAGCTCGTCCGCGCCGGGGACTCGACGTGGACCTACGACGACCGTGGGCGACTCGTCGCCGAGACCGTCGGCGGTGTCGAGACGCGCCACGAGTACGACGCCACCGGACAGATCATCGCGACGATCACCGAGGATGGCCGGACCGAGTACGTCCACGACGGTCTCGGCCGACGAGTCCGGCGGACCGCCGCCGACGGTTCGACCACCGAGTACGCGTGGTCCGACCTGGGGTACCTCGCTGCCGTCGTCGACCGCGACGCCTCGTACGCTGAGACCGGTCGGCTCGACGTCTGGGTCGATGCCCTGGGTGAACTCGCCGAGGTGGGCGGGGTCGCCGCGTGGTGGGACTCCGCCGCGGTCGTGCCGTCGCTGATCAGCATCGCCGACACGTCGCTGCTCGACCTGCCGGGGGGTGTCACCGCGATCGGCGATGCCGTCGCGCAGCCCACGTGGCGCAGCGCGCGCGCCACCGATGCTGCGGATCCGTGGGCTGCGCTCGCTGCCGTCACGGACGTCGGACTGCCCGCGGGGGTGGCACTGACCGGTTCCGGCGGGGTGTCCGTCGCCGGGTTGGAGTGGCTCGGCGCACGTGTGTACGACCCGGCGGCGCGGGGCTTCCTGTCGGTCGACCCACTCGCGCCGATCCTGGGTGCGGCGTGGTCGGGGAACCCCTACTCGTACGCCGGCAACGATCCGTTGCACGCCGTCGACCCGCTCGGGTTGCGGCCGGCGACGGACAAGGACCTGCAGGCGTACCGGGATGCGAACCAGGGCGCGATCGCTGCTGTCGGGAGCTGGTGGGACGACAACTGGGAGTACGTGGTCGCGGGGGTTGCGATCGCTGGCGGCATCGCGCTCATGTGCACCGGAGTGGGTGGACCGGCGGGTGTCGCACTCTTGGCGGCTTCCGGTGCCCTGATGTCCGGTGGTATCTCTGTGGCGACACAGAAAGCCACGAAGGGTGAAGTGGATTGGCGAGCAGCCGGCGTCGACGCGGTGGTGGGAGCGGTGGGTGGGGCAGCTGGCGGCGGCGCGGCGCTGGGACTCGGTCGCCTTGCGCCCAACGTTGCGCGAGTAGCCGTGCCAGGAGCGGAGCGCCTGGCCGGAACCTTGCTGAGTTCAACGGGCCGGTCTGCGCTCTCGGCCGGGGCCGCGGGCTCTGCGTCCAACATGACGGATTACGCGTTCAACGGCAAGGATCGTACTGTCGGCGGGTTCATCCAGACGGGAGCCACGGGATTCGCTACCGGCGCGGCAGTCAGTGTTGGCTCGTCTCGGCTCGGGGGATGGGTGGCGGACTCCTTCAGCCCGACGGGCGGTCGGCATGTGATGCTCCCCGAGCCCAGCGGCCGACATGTCTTCGTTCCTGAGCACGCGGTTCGCGGATCGACGGCGGTGTGGAACACGATCACGTCAGAGACAATCGATCGCTCAGCCGGAGCGGGCGGCGCTGTCTTGAACGATGTCCTCACCGGGAAGGATCCGGGCGACTACTTGAAGGATGCTATCAACGGCGCCGTGTCAGGTGCCGGCGGGCCTACGGTTGGTCTCCACAGCCGCTGATGCGGAACAACGAACATCGGAGTTGCAGTTGACGAGATCGGCGCTCGAACGCACAGCGCAGAGAAGGCTCGTGCGCAGGAGGCGGATTCTTGCTTCCATCGTCCTGGCGTTCGTTGTCTTGGTTCCGCTGCTCGGCTTCTTCGTCGGACCGATAACTTTGAAGGCGTACGACGCCGGACATCGGGTCGAGCCGATCTGCACAGTCAGCTCGGCGCACAGCAGCATCGATTCCTCTCGTTCGTTGAAGGGCGTTGGGTCGTCGACATCTCAAGTCGTGTTCGAGACGTCTGACTGTGGAACGCTCGTGCTGCAGTGGGGTGTCACGCGCGACAACGAGGAGGACATCGCCCGAGGTGTCGACGAGGGCGGGCGTTACAGATTCGACGTGGGAGAGGGGTCCTACAACATGCGGGGATTCCTGAACGCAATCCGCCAAGCCGTCTACGTGAAGAGCTTCGAACCCGCTTGACCTCGCATCTGCCATTGACGACCATGCGCTCGACCGAGCCGAGGGCGTCCGCCACGGGTTTCGGAACCAGCCTCGGCGGAAGCTGGGTGTCGACGAAGGCAAGTAACCTCGCGCTGTCGAACATCCACATCGAGCCTCGCTTCCCGCAGCCCAACGGACGCCACGTGTGGACTCCGCAGCACGCGGAGGCGCCCAACGTCACCTTGGTGAACAGGGTGGTGACGGCTGGCGTTGATCGCTTCGTGGGCGGCGTGCAGGGCGGCGTGAACGAATTGGTGCGGCCTGGCGGAGACGGGCCTGTGCAAGGGTTCACCAACGGCTTGTTGTCAGGTGCGGAAGGCCCGAAGTACTCGACACCGAGACGTGTGGCTGGGTAGACGGAGAAGGGGCAGAAGTTGGAACACGAAGCGAGGAGCGCGGATGCTTCGCGGAGGAAGCGAAAAAGAGGAAATGTTCTCGTTTTCTCCGCTCTCGGTCTCGCGGCCCTCGTCACGATCGGCATCGTTGGTGGCGGACAGGCCTTCAGGGCGTACGACAAATCCCACCAGATCGAGGAGACCTGCGAAGTCCGGACCGCTGTGGCTTCATCCGGTGGCTCGACATCCTCGAGGGGTATCGGCACGCTTTTCGATCAGGTCGAGGTCGACACGAAGAACTGCGGGCCTTTGGTCCTGCGGCGAGGAGTGACCGAGCAGAACAAGGAAGACATCGCGGATGAACTGGGTGCCGCTGGCAGTGTCCAGTTCCGCATCGGAGCGGCATCATTCAAGTGGCGCGGAGTGCTGCACACGTTCCGGACGCCTGTGATCGTGGAGTCGTACGTGGCTCGTGAATAGCTCGGAGTGGACGGCTTCGATCGCCAGGCTTGTTGCAGGGTGACCTCCGGAGGATCATCGGTTCACGGTCGGTCGAGGCTCGTTCCGGCCTGAGGGTGACTGAGGCGCTCGTCAGTGCCCGAAGACCCGGACGAAATCGTTCCACTGCGCCGGCGCACGCTGCTCGAGCCATGCGCACAGTTCCGGGTAGGCCGCATCGATGGAGATGACGCTGATGACGCCGCGCTGCCCGTTCACCTTGATGTCCAGGCCGCCGAATCGGTTGGTGGTGGGACGGATGTGCTTGATCGCCGTCGGGTCGATGGTCCGTGCTGCGCGGAACATCGGGGTGACCACCAGCTGGGAGTCGTACGCCTCGACGCGACGGCGCTTCTGCCCGACGCCGAGGTAGACGAACAGGATCCCGAACAGCACCATGGCGACAGCAGTGATGAGCATCCCGATCGCGTCAGGGTCGTCGAGCAGCGTAAGCGTGGCGAGGAAGAAGAACCCTCCCACGACGATGAACACAATCCCGATGATCCGGAGCAAGAGGTAGTTCCACCGGCGTGCGCGGACGGTGAAGAGCACGCCGTACGCCTCGTCGCCCACGACGGTGGACGGTGGTCGCTTGCGATCGCTGCGGCGGACGAGCGCGCTGACGGCGGCCGGGATCGCGATCATCGCGAGCAGCGCGATGAGGACCGGCGAGAGGTTGAGTGTCACCGATCTGCGCCCGGTCGTGCGTGCGGACGTCGTCGTTCGATGGGCCCGAAGCCCTGGTCCCCCTGGATCATGCGTGCAGAGTATCAGCGCGGTTGTGGAAGGCGAACGCGCAACTCACCGGATGCGATACGTTGTATTCCAGTCGGGGCGTGTGGCCCGAACGGGGGCGGCCAGGGCGGCCGATCGACGCGGACCCGACGCCATCGAGCAACTAGCATCGATGTGCTCGACGATTCTCTTGGGGGGAAGACCGTGATCAACCAGCGTGCCGGGAACACCGGAGCACGAAGCACCACTCGCCGGCTCGTGGGGGCGGTCGCCGTCACCGGCATCGCCGCTCTGGTGCTCGCCGGGTGCACGTCCGACGACAAGCCGGTGGCTGACCCGTCACGGATCTTGCAGACCGTCGACACGCGTCTGGCCGAGGACGGCTCGATCACGTCGATCTCCGACACCGCGATCTCCGTCGCGGGCAAGGACTCCTCGTCAGCGACGACCGACCACGACCCCGCGAAGGCGGCTGGTGACCTCCCGCTCCGCATCACGACGCAGTACTCGACGTCGAAGAAGACCGGTACCGACCTTGCCGACCTCGACGGGTACTCGGGTCGTATCGCGATCGACCTGACGATCGAGAACCTCACGGTCACGTCGAAGAACCTGACCTACGACGTCGCCGGGACCTCCCGCTCGACGCCGGCGCTCGTGGGTGCACCGTTCAGCGTCGCGGCCTCGACCGTCCTCACCGGCACCGCGGCCGACCGCATCGTCACCGATGCCGCTGACTCCGGTTCGTCCACGGACGGCGTCGTCAGCACGAACGAGGACGGGGACGCGGTCGTCCAGTGGGGTCGCCTGCTGGCACCGCCGACATCCGGCGCGAGCAGCACGCTGCACCTCGTCGCCGACGTCAAGGACTTCACGGCACCGACGTTCGACGTCGCCGCGCAGCCCGGGCTGTCCACGGACCTGTCCTCGACCGGCGTGGTGAACGCGGCGTTCGGGTCCGACAGTGACTCCGAACTCGCGCTCCAGCGCCGCACCATCGACCTCATCTCGCAGGTGAACGAGGTGCTCGCACGAGCGGGCGGCACGATCACCGAGGTCCGGTCCAACCTCGAGACCACGTCGAAGACCCTCGGCGTCAGCACGGCCGAGCGGCTCAAGGAGAGCAGCTCGTCCTTGGCGGGCACCATGCGGTCCCTGTCCGGCGAGCTCGGTTCCCTGAACGGCGACCTCGGCGCGACCGTGAAGGCGACACAGTCCACCGTGCTGCAGCAGCTCCAGCAGACCACGACGAGTCTCGACAGCCTGCTCGGCGACACCTCGGCGACGGCACCGGCCACGGTGCTCGACGGCAACGGGTGCGCGGCGACGCCGAAGACCTCGACCGCGGGCGGCAGCGTCTACGGCAACCTGCTCCGCGTCTCGTCGCAGCTCGAGGGCTACGCCGACGCGAGCGAGGCGTGCAAGCAGCAGGTCAGTGCGCAGTTGGCGGGATCCGTCGGCCCGGCGTCACCGGACGCAGCGACGTGCGCCCCTCAGGAGGCCCGTGGATCGTTGACCTGCGCGCTCTGGGAATCGTCGCGTGCGGTGAGCACCTCGTTGATCGGTCTGGTCAGCACCGGGCAGCAGCTCGCCGACCAGCTCGACCCCAAGCTCGCGGACACGGCGATCGAGCAGTCGAACGCCCTGCGCGCCAAGCTCGGCGAGATCGACACCGCGGTCCAGGCCCTCGGAAGCGACGGCACCGGCGAGGTTGCTCGCACCCTGCAGGCTTTGCAGGACCTGCGTTACCAGACCGCCGACGACCTCGGCCCCGTGCGCGACGCCGTCACGACGGTGAACCGGCAGGCAATCGCAGCGAGCGGGCTCGTGGGCAACGCCGGCGATGGTCTGTTCAGCACCTCGATGCAGGCGCAGAACCGTGAGGTCGCCGACCAGCTCTGCGCCTTCGCGGCAACCGACCAGCTCGACGCGGAACAGGCGGATGCGCTGCGGGGCTACCTGACCGCGACCCCCTGCCCCGGCGCCGAAGAGGGCACGACGCTGAAGCCCGGTGGACGGTTCAGCACCCCGATGGATGAACGCCTCACGGACCAGGCGAAGCAGTGGGACGCGGTGATCGCGGCAACCGATCTCCGTTCCGCGACCGGCATCGGTGCCGCGATCACGACGCTGTCCGACGACGTCGATGCACTCGACGACGGCATCGAGGAGGTGCGTCGAGCGGTGCGCAATGACGGGGGTTCGGTCGACGGCGCAGCCCGCCAGCTCGAGGAACTCGTCGAGCAGGCAACGAAGTCGAGCGATGTGGTCGGCACCCAGCTGACCGCGATCAGCGCCCAGCAGACCGAGCTGCAGGACGCCGTCCGCAAGGCCTTCGCAGACGCGTCCACGCAGTCCGAGAAGGACGTCCAGGAGATCATCGACCAGCAGGTGCGGCAGGTCAGCGAGACGGCGAAGGGCAGTCGTGACGCCGTCATCTCGGCCTTCGACAAGTCGATCGCCGGCCTCCGGTCCACCTCGGGCGAGGTCACGAAGGACTCGAAGGGCACGATCGACGAGCAGAAGAGCACGCTCGAGCAAGAGGGTTCGGAGCTCTCCTCCGCGGTCGACCGGCAGACGGCGTCCAGCCTCGAGCGCATCGCGGCCAGCACGAGCGCCTCGACGCGCGACGTGCAGGGTGCCTCGACGCTGCTGACCGGCGACCTCAACCGCGTGATGCTCGACCTGGGCGACCGCAAGGTCAACGGCTCCGGCATCCTCGGCGCCATGGCCACGAGCGCGGCGAAGTCCGACTCCGCCGACTACCAGCTCGCCCTGGCGTCGCAGAACGCCGCGGGCTACGCGAACGTCCGGGCCGAGGACGTCGCCGGCATCCTGCTCCAGCAGGAGCAGTTCCGCGCATCGCTCGATGCGGCGACGACGCTGCCGGCGTTCCAGTTGAAGGTCCCCGCCAGCGCGACGTCGACCACGCTGTACACCTACCGGATCGGGGCCGACCGATGAGTGACCAGACGACCGAAGCAACTGCGACCGAGGGCGCTGACGGAACGCGTCCGAGCAGCCGCCGTCCGCTGCTCTTCGTCGGCATCGCGGTGCTCCTCGTGGCCGCGGTCGTCGCCGCCGTCCTGACGTTCCGGGCGTTCGGCAGCAGCACCCCGGCCGAAGCGGTGTCGGCGACCGTGCCGGTGAAGATCACCGTGGCACACGTCCCGGCGAAGACGAAGATCGGCATCATCGTCACGCTCGGAGACGGCGAGGGATCCGAGTGGAACGAAGCGGCGCAGGGCGCGCTGGTGGCGGAGCGTCGGCTCGCCCTCGGCGGCACCGACGTCGCGCTCGTCACGAAGAACGACGGCGGGACCGCTGCCGGGGGCACGGCCGCGGTCGACGCCCTGGCGAAGAGCGGCGTCGCGGGCATCGTCGTCGCCTCGTCGGGCAGCCACGTGTCCGGCGCCCTCACTGCTGCTGCGGCGAAGGGCATCCCGGTCGTCCTGCCCTACGCTCCGGCGGAGAAGGACTCCTGGTCGACGGCGCCGGCCGCTGACTCGATCAGCAAGGCGATGACCACGGCACTCGGCGACGCCGACGCGCCACTGCTGGTCGACCTGGGCGGCGGCGCTCCGGCAGGCCTGCGGGTGGCGCACGTCCTGGACGGGGACGACACCGCGGACGCCGCAGTGCTGGCCACGACCGTCGCCGAACGCACCGGCGCGACGAGCAACGAGCAAGATGCCGATGCCGATGCCAATGCCGACGCGAAGACCCCGACGCCGGACTCCGACGCCGTCGTCGTCAGCGGCTCCGCGGAACGCCAGGGTGCCTTCGTCGCCGCGCTCCAGGCCGAGAACGTCACGGTGCCGGTCGTCCTCACGCCGGATGCGACGAGCCCGGCGTTCGGCGCCGCACTCGTCGAGGCCGGCGGCAGCCTGAGCGGTTCCTTCCGGACCGTGGGCGTCGCCACCGACGACGCTCGAGCGCTCGCCTCCGACGCCGGGGGCCGCGCGATGTCCGCCTTCCTCGGTGGTGTCCGGGTGCTCGTCGGCGATCAGGACGCCGAGAACCTGACCGGTGACCAGCCGTTCTCGGCGGTCGCGGGCGCAGCGGACTCGCGTAGCCACGACGCCGTCATCGCCCTGGTCCGCGCCGTCGGCAACGCGCGGAGCGTCGACCCGGCGGACGTCACCGACGCCCTCGCTGCGCTCGACCTCGACGCCGATGCGGGCATCGCCGGTCCGGCGCTCGACTTCACGCAGCAGCAGGCACTCGGCGCGCACGCGACGGTGCTCGCGGCGTCGGCACAGCAGCTCGGTCTCCGTCCGGCCAGCACCGCGTCCGGCGACGGCACCGGGAGCGGAACCGACGCTGCCCGGACGGCGTCGCTCGTCTGGTTCGACGACTCCAGCACGGACTGACCCACCCACGCACCGACCCGGAAGAGGAACGCGAGCATGCGCCTGTTGATCGAGCTCGACGACCGACGTGAAGCGGTCGAGGTCGACGGGTGGTCCGGCGCATCCTCGCTCGGGGAACTCGTGTCCGCGGCCGTCGGCCTCACACTCGAACCCGGCACCACGCTGGCGGTCGACGGGCACCGCACCAGCGTCGACACCCCGCTCCGTGACCTCGTGCTGCTCGAGGGCTCCCGTATCGGCCGCACCCCCGAGGACCGTCCGCTCGGCACCGACGGCTGGACCGTCACGCTCGCCGGCGGGCTCGAAGCCGGGCTCGTGGTGCCGGTCCCGCGCGGGCGGAAGCTCGTGGTCGGACGGGCGCCGCAGGCCGACGTCGTGCTCCCCACCGAGAGCGCGTCGTGGGAGCACTGCACCGTCGAGCGCGAGGACGACGGCGTCCGGGTGCGTGATGCGGGATCGACGAACGGCACCGTCATCGCCGGGGAGCGCATCGACGCCGAGGGCGTCCTGCTCAGCGGGACGACGAGCGTCATCGTGGGCGGGGCCGTGCTGCTCGTCCGGCCGGCGCTCGACGAGGTGCCCGTGCCGGCGGCCGGCTCGATGGCGAACCTGACCCCGGCGGCGACGGCGCCGTTCAACCGTCCACCGCGCGCCGGACGGACCTCCGACGCCGAGACGGTCGTGCCGCCCGGACGCAAGGACGTGCCACCGGCGTCGAAGTTCAGCTGGATCACCGTCGCCGCGCCCCTGGTGCTCGCCGGGGCGATGGTGCTCCTGCTCGGCGACGCACGGTTCGCGCTCTTCGCCCTGCTCTCCCCGGTCACCGCGATCGGCATGTGGTTCGAGCAGAAGCACCGCCGCGCGAAGAACCTGAAGGAGGAGGACACCCGCTTCGCCGAGGCCGTGGAGTCCTTCCGCGGTGAGATCTCCGAAGCCGCGGCCGTCGAGGCCGCCCGCCGCCAGGAGCTCGTGCCCGATCCGGCGACCGTGGTGCGGCGAGCCGAGCTGCCGACCACCCTGCTGTGGCAGCGCCGCTCGGATGACGAGGACTTCCTGAGCCTGCACGCCGGCACCGGGGACGCTCCTTGGCGGCCCGAGGTCGACCAGCGTGCAGCGTCCGCGAAGCTCGAGGACGAGGCGAAGGCCGCCATCGCCGACAGCCGTCTGACGGCCGCGCCGGTGGTTGCCGACCTGTCCGACGCCGGCGTCGTCGGGATCGTCGGCGACCGTCAGGGCGCCCTCGCCCTGGCGTGCAGCCTGCTCACGCAGGCCACCGTGCACTGCGGTCCAGCGGACCTGACGGTGGGCGTCTTCTGCGACGCGGGCCGCGCGGAGGACTGGGGGTGGGCCTCCTGGCTGCCGCACGCGCGTGTGGCGGGGAGCAGCACCGGCGCCCGCTGGATGTCGGCACAACGCGACCAGAGCGCGGCGATGCTCCGTGGCCTGCGGGAGTCGCTCGACGAGCTGCCGACGCCGAACCTGCTCGTCGTGGTCGACTCCGAGGTGCTCACCGAGGGACGGGACGCCCCGGCCCGCAACCTGCTCGGCCAGGGCCGCTCGGTGCCCGGGCAATCCCTGCGCCCGGGGGAACGACCACACCGGGTGAGCGGGATCGTCATCGCGACGAACGAGCAGCAGCTCCCCGCCGCCTGCACGTCGATCATCACGGTCGGTGCCGATGCCGCCGCCACGGTCTACCGACCAGAGGACCGGACCCGTGTCGAGGACGTCGTGCTCGCCGGCCTCAGCGTCGAGACCGCTGAGCGCAGCGCGCGCAGCGTGGCGCACTTCGACGATCCTGAACTGCTGGTGCCGGGGGCGTCCTTGCCCTCGCTCGTCCGCCTGCCCGAGCTGTTGTCGAGCGAGGGGATCCGCGCGGCGTGGGACGCCCGCACGGGCTTCTCGACCCCGATCGGCTCGTCCGAGAGCGGTGTGCTCGAGATCGACCTGGTGCGCGACGGTCCGCACGGCCTGGTCGGCGGCACGACGGGTTCCGGCAAGAGCGAGTTCCTCCGGTCCCTCGTGGCCGGGCTCGCCGCCCGGAACGACCCCACCCGACTCAACTTCCTGCTCGTCGACTTCAAGGGTGGTGCGGCCTTCGCGGCGTGTGAGCGCCTCCCGCACACCATCGGCACGATCAGCAACCTCGACGAACAGCTCGCCGACCGTGCGATCCGGGCACTCGAAGCCGAACTCGAACGACGTCAGCGGGTGTTCGCGGCAGCCGGAGCCGACATCGACAACCTCGATGCCTACCTGGCGACGAAGCCGGTCGAGCCGATGCCGCGGCTGCTGCTGGTCGTCGACGAGTTCGCGATGCTCGCGAAGGACTTCCCGGACGTCCTGACGTCGCTCGTCAGCATCGCGGCCGTCGGCCGAACGCTCGGCGTCCACATGATCCTCGCCACCCAGCGGCCGGCCGGTGTGGTGAGCGAGGACATCCTCGCGAACACGAACATGCGGGTCGCCCTGCGGGTGCAGAGCCGCGAGGACTCGACGAACGTCATCGGTGTCCCCGCCGCAGCCGGGATCGGTCGACAGCAGACCGGCCGCGCCTACGTGAAGCTCGGGCAGGACGACATCACCCCGGTGCAGACCGCTCTGGTCACGGGCCGAGCCCGTGACGAGCGTGCCGAGCAGCCTGTCTCGGTCCGACCGACCGACGTCTTCGGCGTGCCTGCTCCGATGCCCACCCCTGCTCCGACGGCGTCCGACGTCACCGACCTCGACCAGCTCATCGAGGCGATCGGGCAGGCGAACGAGGCAGCCGGGTACGCCCCGCCGCGTCCGATCTGGCCCGAGGCGCTCGGCGAGCGCGTCGAACTGGCGGCCCTCACCGCCCCAGGCCCGGGAACCGACCCGCGCCCCGCGACGGTGCCCGTCGCCCTCGCCGACGACCCGGACCACCAGCGCCAGGTCACCACCGGATGGGACCTCGACGAGGGCAACCTCATGCTCATGGGCATCCCCGGCAGCGGGACGAGCACCGCCCTCGCCACGATCGCGCTCCAGCTCGCCGCCGCGTCGAGCCCCGACGAGCTCGACCTCCTCGTGCTCGACATGGGTCCGGGGGACCTCGCTCCGCTCGCACAGCTACCGCACACGACGGCCTACGTCGGCTCCGGTGCGGGTGCGGGGGAGCTGCAGACGCGGTTCCTGCGGCACCTCCGCGTCGAGCTCGAGCGTCGCCGTGCGGCACCCGGTGGGCGCCGTGCCGTGGTGCTCATCGACGGCCTCGCCGCCCTGCGCGACGAGTACCAGGACTTCGAGGGGCAGCAGCTGCTCGACGCGCTCTACCGGGTGTACGCCGAGGGTCCGGCGCTCGGCATCTCGTTCGCGGTCTCCACGACGCGCGCGAAGGCGGTGCCGTCGGCGATGGACGAGGTCACCACGCAGAAGTGGATGTTCCGCCTCGCGGATCCCTACGACTACGCGTCCATCGGGGTCCGCCCCAAGGACGTCCCGCCGCCGGTGCCCGGCCGCTTCATCGACTCGACCAGGCGGCTGCAGTCGCACGTCGCGACGCCGGACGTCCCGCTCGCGCAGGCGGTCGCACGGATCGCGGAGATCCGGTCGGACGGTACGAAGAAGGCCAGTGCGGTCGGCCGGCTGCCCGACGCTGTGCTCGTGGACGAGCTCGGTGCCGGAGCGGTGTTCGCGGGTGAGCCCTGGCGGATCCCGATCGGCATCGCCGAGGACGACCTGCAGCCGGCGTCCGTCGAGGTCTACGACGGCGAACACGTGCTCGTCGCCGGCCCGGCGCGGTCCGGCAAGTCGAGCGTGCTCCTCGCCGTCGCCGAGCTCGCACGGACAGCCGAGGGTGTCCGTCCAGCGGTCTGGGCGATCTGCGACCGCCGGTCGCCGCTCGCCTCGGGTTCGTTCGACCGCATCGCCGTCGGCCCGGACGAGGTCCCGGCCCTGTTGGCCGGGCTGCGGCTCGAGCGTGGACCGGTGCTGCTGTTGATCGACGACGCGGAGCGGTTCGAGGACGGCGACCAGGCCATCGCGACGCTGCTCACGACCGAGCGCCCCGGACTGTGCGTCGTGGCGGCCGGCCGGTCCGCGGACCTCCGGTCGCTGTACAGCCACTGGACCCGAGCGGTCCGGAAGTCCCGGTGTGGCGTCCTGCTGCAGCCGGACGTCGACTACGACGGCGAGCTCCTCGGTGTCACGCTCCCGCGTCGTGCACCGGTCGCGCTGACCGTCGGCCGCGGCTACGCCGCTTCAGGCGGGACCGTCCGTCTCGTGCAGACCGCGTCTGCTGTCAGCTGACGGAGACGCCGAGACCGTCGACCTGGAGGCCCGTGGCTGCGTCCGCCACGGACGGCAGGATCGACCCGCAGTCACGACCAGAGCGCGCTCAGTCGCGCGTCGTGATCCCGAAGGGCGAGCTCTCGAGGTTCGTGAAGTTCCCCACCGTCGCCCGCACCGTGCACGACGGCGCGACCGACAGCGCCGTGACGACCAGCCCGTCGGACGACACCGCCAACGCCCCCGAGCAGCCGTCGGCGAACCGCACGCCGGACTCCCCGCCGGCCACGTCGACGAGCATCTGCGACGGGCGTCCCGTGGCGGGACTGCGGTAGAGCGGGTTGAGCTCGTCGGCACCGTTCGGCCACACCGGCACCAGGGTGACCGGCAGGGCCGTCTGACTGACCGTGCGGTCGGGCGTGCGGACCTCGACGCCCTGCAGCCGCTGGACCGGGTAGGCGGTCCCGCGCACCGAGTCGTCGCTCACGGCAGCAGTGGTCGCCTCGCCGACACTGTCGAGCCACGTCTGCAGCGCCGCGCCGTCCGTGACGGAAGCGAGCGGCACCGAGGCCTCGACCGTGACGTCGCCGCCGGCGGGAACCTCGACCCCGGACAGGGCCCAGGCGCACGCGGTGTCGACACCAGTCAGCGAGGGCTGGTTGCGCTTCGCCGAGATGCCCTCGCCGGACCAGGTGACCGCGGGGCAGGACGCCCCCGAGCGGGAGCCCGGCACGACTTCGAGGAACGGACCGGTGAGGGTCGACGCCTGCGCCGCGTACGTGACGCGCAGGTCGACGGTGCCCTTCGCGGGGTCGATGGTCGCGCGGCGGGTGGTGGCGAGGCCCGTGGGCAGTGGGCGGTCCTGCTGGTAGGCGTTGGCGGCCTGTGCGGTCGCGGTGCCGGCGCCCGGCGTCTTCCGCAGCGCACCGGGCAGCCACACGACGCCACCGACGACCAGTGCGGCCACGAGCACGACGCCGATGCCGCCGAACAGGAGCGCACGGTTCGTCAGCCACTCGGGACGGGCGAACCGACGCGCCGGTGGGGGCTCGGCAGCGGGGGCGGCCGGCAGCGGCTGTCTGGCCATCGGCCGGATGACGGTCTGCGATCCGGCCGGGCCCAGTTCCGGAGCCGGCCCTGCCAGGGCTTCGTCCTCTGGTACCCCGGTGTCATCCCGATCAGCATCGCGCTCGGGACGGACCCCGCGGACCACGGTGGCGGGCCGCTCGACCTCGTCGAACGCGTCCGGGTCGCTCGTCGCGGCCAGCGCAGGGGCCGAGGCGAGGGACCGGGCGAGCCGCCGCAGGGTCGCCGCCGCGTCCGCTGCTGCCGGACGGCTGTTCGGGTCCTTCGTCAGCAGGGCGGACACCGCGGACCACAGCGCATCGGGCACGTCGAGCGGCGGTGGGTTCGAGGTGACGTGCCGGTACGCCACGGCGAAGTCCGTGCCGGGCCCGGCGAAGGGCGTGCGGCCGGACAGCAGCTCGTAGAGCATGACCCCGGCGCCGTAGACGTCCGCAGCGGGACCGGCGCGGCCGTGGCTGATCGACTCGGGCGCCATGTACTGCGGCGTGCCGAGGAGCCCGGTGGTGGTGCGCTCACGCTCGGCGACGACCGACGCGATGCCGAAGTCGGTGACCCGGACGTCGCCCGTCGCACCGGCGGCCCAGGGGGTCTGGAGCAGCACGTTGTCGGGCTTGACGTCGCGGTGGGTCACGTCGCGTTCGTGTGCCGCGGCGAGGGCATCGAGGGTCTCGGCGGTGATCGTCAGAGCGTCCCGCGGGGTCAGCGGACCGTTCGATGCGAGCAGATCGCGCGCGGACCCACCGGGCACCAGGTCCATGACGATCGCGAGCCGGTCGCCCTCGACGACCAGGTCCCGCACCCGCACGATCGAGGGGTGCTGCAGCGCGAGGAGCACCGAGCGCTCGCGGACGAAGCGTTCGACGATCTGCGGGTCGGCGGCGAGCTCAGCGCGGAGCAGCTTCGCAGCGACGTGCTCGCCGGTCGCGGTGTGTTCTGTCCGCCAGACCTCGCCGGTGGCACCGGTCCCGAGCAGCTCGACCAACCGGTACGACGCACCGAGTGGCTCACCCTGACCGTACTGCGCCACTGCGTCCCCGACTTCCCGATTCCCCCGTTGGCCGACCCCTCGCCGACCACGCAATGTTACCGGCCGGTCGGCGCCTCCGCCTGCTCCGGCGCGGCGTACTGCACGTCGATCGCGTGCTGCTCGAACCCGGACCGTCGGTAGAGCGCCAGCGCGGGTTCGTTGTCGCCCTCGACGTACAGTGCGGCGGCGGTCAGCCCACGCCCGGTCAACCGAGCAGTCCCCGCGCGCATGAGCACCCCGCCGAGCCGTTGCCCCTGCAGGTCGGGTCGGACGGCGACGGCGTAGAACTCGCCGATGCCGTCCTCGACCTTGAGCCAGCACGAGCCGGCGAGCTGCCCCGAGGCGTCGCGGAGCAGCAACAGGTCCTCGCCCGAGAACCAGGCGTCCGATTCGCGGGCGTGCAGGTCGTCGAGCGTCATCCGCCCCTGCTCGGGGTGGTGCGCGAAGGCCGCGGCGTTGAGGGCGAGCCAGTCGGCCTCGTCCTCGGTGCCGGGTCGGAAGGCGGACAGGCTGTACCCGGCCGGAACGTCGGCGGGAGCCGCGTCCGATGACGGCGCGCCACTGTCGATCGGCGCCCGGAGCTGCAGCAGCGTCCGTACCGCGCGCCAGCCGAACCGATCGGCCAGGGCCCGCGCTGCGGGGTGGTCCCCGTGTGCCCAGGCGAGCACGGGAGCGGCCCCGCCGCCCAGGGCGAGCGCCTGCGTGACGAGGGCGGTGCCGGTGCCGCGGCCACGGGCCTCCCGGTCGACCACGAGTTCCAGCTCGCCGTCGCGGACCACGGCGACCCCGTCGTCGACGGTCAGGACCGTCGCGCGCCCGGCGCGGACGTCGACGAGGGTCTGGTCCGAGAACGACGGTGCTTCACCGGGCACGACGAACCGTGCGAGGTCCGGCACTACTGGCCCATCAGGCGCTCGGCCTCGTCGTCGTAGACGTTGAAGCGGTAGCCGACGTTGCGGACGGTGCCGATGAGCGACTCGAGGTCGCCGAGCTTGGCGCGGAGACGTCGGACGTGCACGTCGACCGTGCGGGTGCCACCGAAGTAGTCGTAGCCCCAGACCTCGCTGAGCAGCTGCTCGCGCGTGAAGACCCGGGACGGGTGCGTGGCGAAGAAGCGCAGGAGTTCGAACTCCTTGAACGTCAGGTCGAGCGGCCGGCCGCGGACCTTCGCCGAGTAGCTGGCCTCGTCGATGACGACACCCGACGCCTGGATCTTCGAGCTGGACTGCCCCTTGGCCGCACGGCCCGCGGACAGCCGGATGCGGGCGTCGATCTCGGCCGGGCCGGCGCTCTCGAGCACCACGTCGTCGACGTTCCACTCGCTGTTGACGGCGGTCAGGCCACCCTCGGTCACGACGAGCACGATGGGCGTCGTCGAGCCGGACGAGGCGAGGATCTTGCACAGGGCCTTCGCGCTGACCAGGTCGGTGCGGGCGTCCACGAACATCAGGTCGCTCTGCGGCGCGTTGACCAGTTGTGCGGCCTCGGCCGGCACGTGACGGATCCTGTGGCTCAGGAGACCGAGGCTCGGCAGGACGTCGCCGGGCGCGGTCGAGGTGAGTACCAGGAGCTGTGCCACAGGACCTCCGCAGGTGGATGACGTCGTGGACACATCCTAGTGATGCTCGGGAAGTCCTCATCCGGCCGGACGGTTTGCACGTGAAGCCGCAAGCGCCGGGCGCGGGGCTGCGCCCGCGCGCCGGGCGCGGAGCCGCTGTGCCTGCGCGCCGGGCGTGACCCCTGTCATGATGGAACGCGTGACCCAGCCAGTGCAGCCCACCGACCAGCGGCGCCTCAAGCTGACGTCCGTCCTGCCGGTCTGGATCCTGGCCGTCGTCGGGGCGGTGCTCGTCCTGACGCTCGCCGAGCGCGACGCCTTCGCCTGGCTGCTGCTCGTCTTCGTCGCCTGCGTGATGGTGAGCTTCGTGCTCCAGCTCATCACCGCGACGAAGGACGGGCTGGTCGAACGGATCAGCATCGCGTCGTCCGGTGCCTTCGTCGTGGTGCTCGTCACCGCGGTGGTGCTCCTGGCGCGTTGAGCCGAGCCGCGTAGACTCCGGGGCATGGATTCGCTGCTTGCGCTCGAGCTGTTCTACGTGGGCCTCCTCGGCCTGGCGTCGCTCGCGATCGCGTTCATCTCGGTCGTCGTCGTCGTGAAGCTGTTCAAGGGTCAGCGTTGATCGAGCTCCCCGAGGGCCTGGCGCCCGAACTGGTCCCGTTGTCGTGGCTCGTCGGCGTCTGGGAGGGCACCGGCGTCGTGGAGTACCCCGTCGGTGACGAAGAGGCACCCCGCACCTACGAGTTCGGCCAGCGCGTGAGCTTCAGCCACGACGGCCTGCCGTACCTCAACTACTCGTCCACGACGTGGCTGCTCGACGACGACCACACCCCGCTCGCTGCCGAGATGGGCTACTGGCGGATCGACCGTCCGACCGAACCCGGTGACCGCGGCCCCGCGATGCTCCTGGGTGAGGGACCGACGCCGTTCACCACCGTCGAGAGCGTCGAGGCGCTGCGCAACACCACCGACGGCTTCGACGTCGAGGCCGCGATCGTGCACCCGACGGGCGTCAACGAGCTCTACGTCGGCCGCGTCCTCAAGGGCCGGATCGACCTGGCCACCGACGCCGTGATGCGCTCGCCGAACGCGAAGGACTACTCCGCCGCGACCCGCCTGTACGGCCTGGTCGAGGGCAAGTTGTTCTGGGCGTGGGACATCGCCGCCCTCGGTCGCGAACTCACCTCGCACGCCTCGGGGCAGCTCGCGAAGGTCGACTGATGTCGGCGTTCGCGGTGCGCGACGGCTTCGTCGCGGCATCTGATGCGCCCGGCGCGCCCGCAGCCCACTTCGGCAACCCCCTGGGCGAGCAACGGCTGCTGGCCCGTGGCCGCGCGGTCGTCGAGCTCGGTCTCGGCGTGGTCACCGTCTCCGGCCCGGACCGCCTGTCGTGGCTCAACTCGATCACCTCGCAGCAGCTGACCGGCCTGCCGACCGGCGTCAGCACCGAGACCCTCGTCCTCGACCAGTCCGGCCGGGTCGAGCACGCCGCCCGCGTGGTCGACGACGGTGCGGTCGTGTGGCTCCTCACCGAGTCGCAGGACGCCGCACCGCTCGCCGCCTGGCTCGACTCGATGCGCTTCATGCTCCGGGTCGAGGTCGCCGACCGTTCGGCCGACTTCGCGACCCTCGGCTGGTTCGGCGAGGCCGCCCCGTTCGCGTCGACCGTCCTGCCGGACCCGCCCGTCGTCGAGTGGGTCGACCCGTGGGCAGCCGTCACGCCCGGTGGGTGGAGCTACGCCGCCCAGGAGGCCCATCCCGGCTCCGACTGGACCCTCCGCATCGCCGTGGTCACGCCCGGAACCTCGGCCGCGATCGCTGCGTCGGACGAACCCGTCGCGGGGCTGCTCGCGTACGAGGCACTGCGGATCGCCGCCTGGCGTCCGACGCTGTCCGATGCCGACGAGCGCACCATCCCGCACGAGCTCGACTGGCTCCGCTCCGCCGTGCACCTGACGAAGGGCTGCTACCGCGGGCAGGAGACCGTGGCGAAGGTGCACAACCTGGGCCACCCGCCGCGTCGGGTCGTGCAGCTGCACCTCGACGGCTCCGACGCCGTGCTGCCGGCTCCGGGGACTCCCGTGATGCTCGGCGACAAGGAAGTCGGGCGACTGTCGGCCTCGGCGGTCCACCACGAGCTCGGCCCGATCGGGCTGGCCGTGGTCAAGCGTTCCCTCGACCCGACCGCGACGCTGACGCTCATCGCCGACGACGTCGTGGTGACGGCGGCGCAGGAGACCATCGTCCCGCCGGAGGCCGGCGCCACGGCGAACGTCCCGCGGCTGCCCCGGCTCGGAGCCGTCAAGCGCTCGTAGCCTGCGCCGCCGGTCGTCGGTCGCCTGGTGTGTGCGCAGGTTTTCGACAGTCCACGAGTTGATCGACTGGTGTTCCGTCGGGTGATGCGCACGCATCGTGTGCGTGTGCATCTTCCGACAGTGCACGCGGTGATCGACTCGTGGATCGTCGCCAATTCGTCGCCGCCGCCGTGGCGCAGTCCCGCCGCCGCGCCGCCGCGCCGCCGCCGAGCCCGTCAGGCGGGCTCGACCACGTCCCACGGCACGCTGAGCTCGCCGAGCCGCCACCTGGTCGGCCCGTGCAGCACCGGCCACCCGCGGTCGCGCATGCCCCGCACCGTGGCGATCCACCGCTGCCGAGGTCCGTACGTGCCGAGCGGCGCCGCGACCGCCCACGACAGGTCGAGGTCGCGCAGGAACTCGTGCACCCGCTCACCCGGCACGTTCCGGTGGATGAGCGCCTTCGGCAGCCGTTCGGCGACGATCGACGGCACGTCGAGTCCGGCGAGCCGCAGCGACACCGTGAACGACACCGGTGCGTGCTCGTCGAGCGTCACCCACGAGGCCACCCGCCCGACCTCGTTGCACGTCCCCTCGACCAGCGCGCCGCCGGGCTGCAGCCGGTCCTGCATGATCCGCCACGACCCCACCACGGCGGACTCGTCGTACTGCCGCAGCACGTTGAACGCCCGGATCACGGCTGGTCGACGCTGCCCGGGGGTGGGGGTCTCGAAGCCGCCGAGCCGGAACGTCACGCCGTCGCGGGTGCCCGCGTTCGCGAACGCCACGCGTGCCGGTTCGATCTCGATGCCGGTGACCTCGACGTCCGGACGCACCAGGGCCAGACGGTCGCGCAGCTCGAGCGTCGTCGTCGGCGAGGCCCCGTACCCGACGTCGGCGACCAGCGGGTCGTCGGCCTTGCGGAGTGCCGGCAGCGACGCGATCCACCGGTCGACACGGCGGAGCCGGTTGTACCCGGTCGTCCCGCGCGTCACGTTCCCGATGGGCATGACGTCAAGGGTACGGGCCTGCCGACGCTCGGTAGACTCGGCAGCATGACCTCCACGCTCGTCCTGCTCCGTCACGGAAACAGTGACTGGAACCAGAAGAACCTGTTCACCGGTTGGGTCGATGTCCGGCTCAGCGAGCTGGGCGAGAAGGAGGCGAAGCGCGCCGGCGACCTCATCGCCGAATCGGGCATCGTCCCCGACGTCCTGTACACCTCGCTCCTCACCCGCGCGATCCAGACGGCCGACATCGCGCTGCTCCAGGCCGACCTCGCCTGGCTGCCGGTCAAGCGCGACTGGCGCCTCAACGAACGCCACTACGGCGACCTGCAGGGCAAGGACAAGGCCCAGACGCTGGCCGAGTACGGCGAGCAGCAGTTCATGGAGTGGCGCCGGTCGTTCGACGTCCCGCCGCCCCCCATCGCCGACGGCGCCGAGTGGTCGCAGGCCGGTGACCGCCGCTACGCCGACCTCGGCGACCAGCTGCCCCGCACCGAGTCGCTCAAGCTCGTGATCGACCGCCTGCTGCCCTACTGGGAGTCGGACATCACGAAGGACCTGGGCGAGGGCAAGACCGTGCTGGTCACCGCCCACGGCAACTCGCTCCGCGCGCTCGTCAAGCACCTCGACGACATCTCCGACGACGACATCGCCGGGCTGAACATCCCGACGGGCATCCCGCTGGTGTACGAGCTCGACGACGACTTCCGTCCGACGAAGCCGGCGTACTACCTCGACCCCGAGGCCGCTGCCGCCGGCGCTGCCGCCGTGGCTGCCCAGGGCGCCAAGAAGTAGCACCGCACACACGAACGCCCCGTCCGGTCTCCGGGCGGGGCGTTCGTCGTTCTGCCTGGTGGGGCCGCGAAAGCGACAGTGTGCCGCGAACGTTCCGCCGACTCCTGTCGCTCTGCCGGGAGGAACGGATCACCACTCCGACGACGTGTCGCTTCGGCGGGGCGGTCGGCTCCTCGAGCCTCGGCTGGTCAGACGAAGTGCGACGCGATCTCCTGCACGAGGGCACCGACGTCGTAGGGCTTCGTCGTGTCGACGCGGACTACCGGGACGCCCGGCAGCCCGACCGGCTGCGCGTCGTCGCCGTGCTCGTCCCAGAAGGCCAGCACGCCGGCCAGGTCCCCGTGCACCTCGTGCCGCACCGGGACGGTGCCCGGGTCGTACCGGTCGTGCAGCCGATCTTCGGCGGCGGCGCGGTCCGTGTCGCACCACACCTCGACGGCGCGAGGCGACCCGGCGGACGCGAGCCCAGCCTCCAGGAGGTCGCGATCGCGTGACGGGAGCCAGACGGCGTCGAGGACGACCCCGTTCTCCACGGCCCGCGTCATCGACCACATGGTCTCCATCGCGATGCCACCGAGCGGACGCGACGCGATCATCGGCCCGACGATGTCGGCGAGGGGCTCCTTGATCCGGTCCTTCGACAGGAACGGGCAGCCGAGCACCTCGGCCAGCGCAGCGCCGATCGTGCTCTTGCCGGAACCGGGCATGCCGTTGACGATGATCGCGACCTGAGCCATGCCTCGATCCTCGCAGACCGCGCAACCGCGGTCAGACCACGGCGCTCAGACCGCGGCGGTCGAACTCGAGGCGCCGGTCCAGTCGCCGGTCGCCAGGTACTCGACCTTCTTGGCGATCGACACCGCGTGGTCCGCGAAGCGCTCGTGGTAGCGGGAGGCCAGGGTGGCGTCGACGGTGTCGATCGGCCCGCCCTTCCACGCCTCGCCGAGCACGAAGTCGAACACGCTCGCGTGCAGTTCGTCGACGGCGTCGTCCTCGTCGCGGATCTCCGCGGCCAGGGCGATGTCCTCGGTCGCGAGCAGTCGCGTGAGCTTCTGCGACATCGCGACGTCGTGCTTGCCCATCTCCTTGAAGGTGCCGCGGAGGCCCTTCGGCACGACCTTCTCGGGGAAGCGCTGGCGGGCGAGCTGCGCGATGTGCTCGGCCATGTCGCCCATGCGCTCGAGCGAGGAGCTCACGCGCAGGGCGGTGACGACGACGCGCAGGTCGCGGGCGACCGGAGCCTGGCGGGCCAGGATGTCGATGGCGATCTCGTCGAGGCTGTTGGCGGCCTCGTCGATCTTCTGGTCGTCCGCGATCACCTCCTCGGCGAGGGCGACGTCGGAGTCGCTGAAGGCCTGGGTGGCCCGGGTGATGGCGGACTCGACGAGTCCTGCGATCTCGGTCAGTCGCTCCTGGACGTCCTGGAGTTCCTGCTGGAAGACTTCGCGCATGGGGGAGTACCTCTCTCTGCGTACCGGACGAGTGTCGTCAGCCCAGGTGAACGAACGGTGACGTGGGGCTGAACGCTTCGCGATCCGGCCTTCCGGGACGGGTGAACGGTACCGGAACCCCGCATGACCATCCCTACACTGGCGGCATGGACAACGCGTGGCTCGTGCCACTGTCGATGCTCCTCGGCGGGGTCTTCGGCGCGGGCGTCGTGGTGCTGATCATCACCGCCGAGCGCACGGCTCGTGCAGCAGACGTGGCGGAACGCACCCTCCCGGACGGCGTCGCAGCGGTGATCGCGACGATGCACAACCCGGCGGTGGTCATCGACCCGTCGAACACGGTCGTGGCCGCATCGCCCCAGGCACTGACCGTCGGGCTCGTCGTGCGGCGCCGGCTCGTGCACCAGGAGCTCCTCGACCTGGTCGACCGGGTGCGCAAGAGCGGCGAGATGGGAGCGGAGGACCTCGAGCTCCCGCGCGGACGGCACGGGGAGCTCATCGGCTACCTCAGCTTCCGGGCCGCGCAGCTCGGCAACCGGTACGTGCTCATCACGGCCGACGACCTGACCGAGAGCCGGCGCATCGACGAGGTCCGCCGTGACTTCGTCGCCAACATCTCGCACGAGCTGAAGACCCCGATCGGCGCCATCGGCCTGCTGTCCGAGACCCTCGTGATCGCGGCCGACGACCCGGAGCACGTCAAGAAGTTCGCGGCGCAGCTCATCACCGAGTCCGAGCGGCTCGGCGCCCTGACGAAGGACATCATCGAGCTGTCCCGGCTGCAGTCGGTCGACGCGTTGGAGAACAGCGAGGAGACCGGTGTCGACAAGATCGTGCAGGCAGCGATCGATGCGAACGAGGTCGTCGCGCGCGCCCGCTCGATCGAGATCATCCGGGCGAAGAAGTCGAAGCTCCGGGTGATGGGCGACCCGGGCCTGCTGCAGGTCGCCGTCTCGAACCTCATCGCCAACGCGGTGAAGTACTCGCCCGACGGCACCCGCGTCGGCGTGGGCGTCCGGTCCGCGAAGGGCTTCGTCGAGATCGCGATCACCGACCAGGGCGTCGGCATCCCCGAGGCCGACCTGGACCGCGTGTTCGAGCGGTTCTACCGTGTCGACCCGGCACGGTCACGGGCCACCGGCGGCACCGGCCTGGGGCTCGCCATCGTCAAGCACGTCGTCGGCAACCACGGCGGCGACGTCCGTGTCTGGTCGCAGCCAGGCAAGGGCTCGACCTTCACCATCCGCCTGCCCGAGGCGGACACCGAACTGACCACCGCACTCGAAGAGCAACTGGAAGAGCAGCCATCGTGACCAAGATCCTCATCGTCGACGACGAGCCGGCCCTGAGCGAGCCCCTGGAGTTCCTGCTGCAGCGTGAGGGGTACGAGACCTCCGTCGCGGCCGACGGCGTGACCGCGCTGTCGAAGTTCGACTCGGAGAACCCGGACCTGGTGCTCCTCGACCTCATGCTGCCGGGGCTCTCCGGCACCGAGGTCTGCCGCCAGATCCGCACCCGGTCGAACGCGCCGATCATCATGTTGACGGCGAAGGACTCCGAGGTCGACATCGTCGTCGGGCTCGAGCTCGGCGCGGACGACTACGTGACGAAGCCGTACTCGACGCGCGAGCTGCTGGCCCGCATCCGTGCGGTCCTGCGCCGACGCACCGAGGACGACCCGGCGGACAGCGGGATCCTGCAGGTCGGGGGCATCCGGATGGACGTCGAGCGGCACACGGTGTCGGTGGACGGGTCGGAGACGGCGATGCCGCTCAAGGAGTTCGAGCTGCTCGAGCTGCTGCTCCGGAACGCCGGCCGGGTGCTCACCCGTGGGCAGCTCATCGACCGGGTGTGGGGCTCCGACTACTTCGGCGACACGAAGACGCTCGACGTGCACATCAAGCGCATCCGCTCGAAGATCGAGCGCGTGCCGTCCACCCCGGAGATCCTGGTGACGGTCCGCGGTCTCGGGTACCGCATCGAGGCCTGAGACGGACGGACAGGAGGCCCGGTGCGAGTCCCTGGGACTCGCACCGGGCCTCCCGGTCTGAAGCGCTTGCGCGGTGCGGCTACTCGCCGTCCGTCGGCGTGGCCGACGGGGTCTCGACCGGCAGCGTGATCTGGCCGGACGGCTCGGGGGTCGAGGTCGGCGCGAGGGTGGCGTACTCCTCTTGCGCGGTGGTCAGCACCGGCACGTTGGCCGAGATGCCCTCGTCGTCGGGGTAGGAGAAGTACACCTTGACGAGCGAGCCGGGCTTCGCGTCCGCGCTGTCGAAGTCGAGGGTGTCGTGCTGCGAGTCGTTCGCCAGGTCGACGTGCGAGTTCGCCGGCACCAGCACGGTCTCGGTGTCGCCACCGATCTCGACCGACACGGTGATGCCGTCGGTGTCGGAGTTGTTCACCAGCGTGCCGATGAACCGCGCGCCCTCGCCGTCGTCCGAGATGAGGATGGCGTTCCGCACGTCGACCTTGCCGGTCGAGACGTTGACGCCGTCGGTGATCTGCTTGATGTCGACGGTGTGCGCAGGCGACATGAACTCGCACCCGGTGGCGCCCAGCGCGATGGTTGCCGCAACGGCGACGGACACGAGTACCCGAGCTCGCAAGAGATTCCTCCGTAAGTCGATGAGGACCAGACGGTCCCGCTCCATCTTAGCGATCACCGGGAAGGCCCAGTGCTGAGGGTCCCCTTACCCGAACACCCCTTGTGGTAAACTGGAAGTCTGGGAACGGAGCCTGATACATGCAATTCGAGGTCGGCGAGACCGTCGTCTACCCCCACCACGGGGCGGCAACCATCTCTGAAGTCAAGACGCGCGTCATCAAGGGCGAGGAAAAGGTCTACCTGAAACTGCGGGTCACGCAGGGTGACCTGACGATCGAGGTACCGGCGGACAACGTCGACCTGGTCGGAGTCCGCGACGTGATCGGCAAGGAAGGGCTCGACAAGGTGTTCGAGGTCCTCCGGGCGCCGTTCACCGAAGAGCCCACCAACTGGTCGCGCCGGTACAAGGCGAACCTCGAGAAGCTCGCTTCCGGGGACGTCATCAAGGTCTCCGAGGTCGTCCGCGACCTCTGGCGACGCGATCAGGACCGCGGCCTGTCCGCGGGTGAGAAGCGGATGCTGGCCAAGGCGCGGCAGATCCTGATCTCCGAGTTGGCCCTGGCCGAGAAGACCGACGAGGACAAGGCATCGACCGTCCTCGACGAAGTCCTCGCGTCCTGAGCGCACTGCACACCACGACGACCGCACGGTTCCCCGAAGGGGTGGACCGGGCGGTCGTCGTCGTTGCAGCCGGGTCCGGAACCCGGCTCGGCATCGGCACCGCGAAGGCGTTCGTGCCCGTCGCGGGGCAGCTCATGCTCGCGCGGGCGCTCGAGCCGCTGTTCACGTTGTCGGCTCCGACGCTGGTCGTCGTGGTCGCGCCGTCGACCATGCTCGAGGAGTGCCGTCAGGTGGTCGCCTCGGTCGCGGGCGCCGCGGTCGCGTACACGGCGGTGGTTCCGGGAGGCACGGATCGCCACGGTTCGGTCCAGGCCGGCCTGGGCGTGCTGCCGGACTCGGTCACCGCGGTGCTGGTGCACGACGCGGCGCGGTGCCTCACGCCGGCCGCGCAGTTCGACCGGGTGTTCGACGCGGTCGAGGGTTCGGTCGCGACCGGCACCGGTGACGGCGTCGTCCCCGCGCTCCCCGTCACCGACACGGTCAAGCGGGTGTCCGGCGACGTGGTCGTCGAGACCGTCGACCGGTCCGCGCTCGTCGGGGTCCAGACGCCGCAGGGCTTCCCGCTCGACGCACTCCGCCGGGCGTACGCGGTGTCGACGCAGTCCGAGACCGACGACGCCGGCGTGTTCCAGGCGGCCGGTGGCACGGTGCGCTTCGTGCCGGGCGACGCCGACGCCTTCAAGATCACGACGCCGTGGGACCTCGGACGAGCAGAGTCGATCGTCCGGTCGCGCGCCACGGCCCCGGATGACCCCGGTGCCTCGGCGGTCCGGCTCGGGCTGGGCGTCGACGTGCACGCGTTCGACGTCGAGTCGCCGTGCCGCGTCGGCCTGCTCGACTTCCCCGGCGAACCCGGCCTCTCCGGGCACAGCGACGGTGACGCCGTGGCGCACGCGGTGTGCGACGCGCTGCTGTCCGCGGGTGGCCTCGGTGACATCGGTGGGACGTTCGGCACCGCCGACCCCGCCTACGCCGGAGCCGCGGGGGACGTCTTCATCCGCGGTGCCGTCGGGCTGCTCGCCGACGCCGGCCTCGTACCCGTGTCGGTCACGGTGCAGGTCATCGGGAACCAGCCGCGCATCGGGGCCCGTCGCGCCGAGATGCAGGACGCCCTGTCCGCCGTCGTCGGTGCCCCGGTGGGGGTGTCCGGCACGACGACCGACGGGCTCGGGTTCACCGGCCGGGGCGAGGGGCTCGCCGCGATCGCCACGGCCGTCATCCGTCCGGCCTGACGTCCTAGGCTTGGGATCGTGACCGTTCGCCTCTACGACTCCCGCGCCGCAGCCGTCGTCGACCTCGTCCCGCTGGTCGACGGACACGTCAGCGTCTACGTCTGCGGTCCGACGGTGCAGTCGTCGCCGCACATCGGGCACCTGCGCTCGGCCCTGGTCTACGACATCTGGCGCCGCTGGCTGACGTACCGCGGGCTGCGCGTCACCCTCGTGCGGAACGTCACCGACATCGACGACAAGGTGCTCGACCTGGCCGCCGGCACCGACGAAGCGTGGTTCGCCCGCGCCTACCGCGTCGAGCTCGAGTTCACCGCCGCGTACAACGCCCTCGGCATCCTGCCCCCGACCTACGAGCCGCGCGCCACCGCGAGCGTGCCGCAGATGCACGACATCATCAAGAAGCTCATCGACCGCGGTCACGCCTACGTCGCCGCCGACGACTCGGGCGACGTCTACTTCGACACCGGCAGCTGGGAGTCCTACGGGGCGCTCACCCGGCAGCGTCGCGAGGACATGGTCGAGGCTGCCGACGCCGACCCCCGTGGCAAGCGCGACGCCCGCGACTTCGCGCTCTGGAAGGGTGCGAAGCCCGGCGAGCCCTCGACCGCGTCGTGGGACTCCCCGTGGGGCCCCGGTCGTCCGGGCTGGCACATCGAGTGCTCCGCCATGTCGCGGCGGTACCTCGGTCCGGCGTTCGACATCCACGGCGGCGGACTCGACCTGCGGTTCCCGCACCACGAGAACGAGCTCGCGCAGTCCACCGCGGCGGGCGACCCGTTCGCGTCGTACTGGTTGCACAACGGGCTCGTCACGGTCGAGGGCCAGAAGATGTCGAAGTCGCTCGGCAACTCGATCTTCGCCGCCGACTTCCTGGCCGCTGCCCGTCCGGCCGTGGTGCGGTACTTCCTCGGCGCCGCGCACTACCGATCCTCGATCGACCACCACGACGGCTCGTTGGCCGAGGCCGAGGCCGCCTACGACCGCATCGACGGGTTCCTGCAGCGGGCCGAGGTGCGGCTCGAAGGCGTGCACCTCGCCGACGCCCCCGCTGTGCCGGACGCCTTCGCCGCCGCGATGGACGACGACCTCGCGGTACCCCAGGCGCTGGCCGTCCTGCACGAGACCGTGCGCACCGGCAATGCCGCCCTGGACGCCGACGATGCGGAAACGCTCGGGGTCGCGTACCATCAGGTGGCCGCCATGGTAGAGGTCCTCGGCATCGACCCGCGAGCCGCCCACTGGTCGGGGGGCGGTCAGGACACCTCGGCAGGCCCGCTCGCCGCTCTCGTCGAACGCCTCGTGCAGGAGCGCGCGGACGCCAGGGCAGCACGGGACTTCGCTGCGGCCGACCGCGTGCGCGACGACCTCGCCGCCGCGGGCATCACGATCGAGGACACGCCGTCCGGAACACGCTGGAGCATCGCCTGAACACGGCAGTGCCGAACAGGAGCTACGCATGAAGAACGTCTCGGGAAGCAAGAAAGGTCGGCCCGGCGCCGTCCGCACCGGTCGCAAGGGCAACAAGCAGGTCGGTTCCGGTGGTCAGGGTGCCCAGGCGCTCGAGGGTCGCAAGCCGACCCCGAAGGCCGAGGACCGGCCGTACCACCCCGCCGGCAAGCGCAAGGCGGCGAAGGACCGCTTCGAGGCAGCCAAGGGCCGTCACGGTTCCTCGAGCACCCCGCAGGGCCGCACCGGTCGTCCGCCGGCCCGGAAGACCGATGACTCCGAGCTCGTGACCGGACGGAACTCCGTGCTCGAGGCGCTGCGCACGAAGACCCCGTCGACGACGCTCTACATCGCGTCGCGCATCGAGGTCGACGACCGCGTCAAGGAGATCCTGACGCTCGCGAACCACCGCAGCGTGCCGATCATCGAGCTCATGCGCCCCGAGCTCGACCGCATCACCGGCCACGACAGCGTGCACCAGGGCGTCGCGCTCAAGGTGCCGGCGTACCAGTACGCCGTGTCCGAGGACATCGTCGAGCAGGCCTTCTCGCGCGACCAGGTCCCGCTGCTCGTCGCGCTCGACGGCATCACCGACCCCCGCAACCTCGGTGCGATCATCCGCTCGACCGCCGCGTTCGGCGGACACGGCGTCATCGTGCCGCAGCGTCGTTCGGTCGGCGTCACCGCGTCGGCGTGGAAGACCTCCGCCGGCGCCGCGGCCCGCACGCCCGTCGCGATGGCCCCGAACCTCACCCAGACGCTGAAGTCCCTCAAGTCGATGGGCCTGTTCGTCCTCGGTCTGGACGGCGACGGCGACGTGGAGCTCGACGGCCTCGCGCTCGCCGACCGCCCGATCGTGATCGTCGTCGGTTCCGAGGGCAAGGGCCTGTCGCGCCTGGTCACCGAGACGTGCGACGCGATCGTGTCGATCCCGATCTCGAGTGCGACCGAGTCCCTCAACGCCGGCATCGCCGCGAGCGTCACCCTGTGGGAGGTCGCCCGGCGCCGTCGCGCCGAGTAAGCCCCGGCGCTTCGTCCGCAGGAACGGTCGCCTCCCCTCGTGGGAGGCGGCCGTTCCTGCGTGCGGTGCCGGCCGGGTCAGGCCCGACGGGTCAGGACACGTCGGATGATGCCCGCCGTGTGGTCACGAGTCGTCGCCGCGCGACGCCGCAGGCGACCGTCCGTGACCGGCCGACGTGCACCTGGCGGGGTGTCGGGTGACCGCTCGACGTCCAACGGCATCACCGGCGGTGCAGGCGTGACGGTCTGGAGGGTCGGCGCCGGTCTCCGGGACGCACGCCGGGCCTCCAGGCGGTCGCGTTCACGGGCCCCGAACGGTCACGACATGTCGGCCGGTGTCCTCCGGGTGGTCGCGTGTCGTCGCTGCGCGACGCCGCCGGCGACGGTCTGTGACCAGTCGGCACCCACCCGGCGGAGTGTCATGACCGACCGGCGACCGGGTCAGACGGTGGTGCGCCAGTCCTGGACGTCGGCGTCGTCGTCTGCGGGGTCCGCGTCGTCGACCACGGGGATCGGCAGCGTCATCGACGACGTCGGCGGGTTGATGAGCAGGCGCTCGTCGCGGCGGTGGCGCAGCACGTCGTTGATGTACGCCGTGGTGGCCTCGGGCAGCGAGACCGACCGCTCCTCTTCCTGCGACATGAACCAGCGGTGCTCGAGCAGTTCGTGGAAGACCTCCGCGGGTTCGAGGCGACCGCGCAGGTCACGGGGGATCGAGCGGACGACGGGCTCGAAGACCCGCGAGACCCACTCGTGCGCCACCATCTCCTCGTCGAGTTCGTCGCGGCCGTTGCGTGCCCGGTACGAGTCGAGGTCGTTGAGCAGGCGTCGGGCCTGGTTCTCGCCGGCGTCCAGGCCGGTCAGCCGCAGCAGGCGTCGCTGGTGGTGTCCGGCGTCGACGACCTTCGGCTGGATCCGCACCTGCGAACCGCCCTCGGTCGTGTGGATCGAGAGCTCCTCGATGTCGAAGCCGAGCTCGTTGAGCCGCTCGACGCGGTCGTTGATGCGCCAGCGTTCCTTGATGTCGAACTGCTCGGTGCCCGTGAGCTCCGTCCAGAGTGTCCGGTACTGCGCCACGATCCGGTTGGAGACGTCCACGGGGTCGGCGTTCTCGTCGAGACGCCCGCCGGCCTCGAGGTCGAGGAGCTCGCCGGCGATGTTCACGCGCGCGACCTCGAGGTCGTTCTCGCGCTGCCCGTTCGACAGCCCGCCGGGGTAGAGCTTGCCGGTCTCGGCGTCGACCAGGTACGCGGCGAACGAGCCCGCGTCGCGACGGAACAGCGTGTTCGAGAGCGACACGTCGCCCCAGTAGAAGCCGATGACGTGCAGCCGGACGAGCAGCAGCGCGAGGGCGTCGACGAGACGGGTCGCGGTCTCCGGGCGCAGCGTCTGCGAGTACAGCGCGCGGTACGGCAGCGAGAAGCGCAGGTGCCGCGTCACGAGCACGGGGTGCAGCTGCTCGCCGTCCGCGTCGACCCGACCGGTGATGACGGCGACGGGGTCGACGCACGGCACGTCCATGCGCTGCAGCGTGCGGAGCATCTCGTACTCGGAGCGCGCGATCTCCTCGCCGGTCTCCTTCACGGCGGCGACGTACCCACTCAGGTGCACGAAGCGCACCAGGTGCCGCGAGATGCCCTTCGGCAGGGCGACGATGGTCTCGTCCGGCCAGTCCGCCAGCGGCAGGTCCCACGGCAGGTCGAGCAGGCCGGGGTCGACGGTGGCTGCGGTGATGGACATCGAGTCGGGCACGGTGGATCCTTCGGTGTCGTGGGGGACAGCCGAGAGCCCGCGACCCGCCCTTGTGAGGCGGCGCGGGCTCTCGGGGAGTGCGCTTCGGTTACGCGCTGACGACGGCCTTGTCGTCCAGGCGCTCGCCCGACTCGGTGTCGAAGGCGTGCACGTGGCCCGACTTCGGCGTCACCACGATGGTGTCACCGATCGACGGGTGCGAACGGCCGTCCACGCGAGCGACGATGTCGACGCGCGTGCCCTTGACGTCGGCGTGACCGTAGAGGTAGCCGTCGGCGCCGAGTTCCTCGACCACGTCGACCGTGACCGGCAGGCCCTCGCCCGACTGCGCCACGACGACGTCCTCGGGGCGGATGCCCACAGTGATCTGGGCGGAACGCGCGTTGGAGAGCGTGTCGCGGTCGATCGCGTGGTTGAGCGTGCCGAACTTGATGCCGCCCTCGACGACGTCGGCCGGCAGCAGGTTCATCGCCGGCGAGCCGATGAAGCCCGCGACGAAGACGTTGTTCGGCTTCTCGTACAGGTCGCGCGGCGTGCCGACCTGCTGCAGGATGCCGTCCTTGAGCACCGCGATGCGGTCACCCATGGTCAGTGCCTCGGTCTGGTCGTGCGTGACGTAGACCGTGGTGACGCCGAGACGACGCTGGAGCGACGCGATCTGCGTACGGGTCTGGACGCGGAGCTTGGCGTCGAGGTTCGACAGCGGCTCGTCCATGAGGAACACCTGCGGCTGACGGACGATCGCACGGCCCATCGCGACGCGCTGACGCTGACCACCGGAGAGCGCCTTCGGCTTGCGGCCGAGGTAGTCCTCGAGGTCGAGGAGCTTCGCGGCTTCCTGCACGCGGGTGGCGCGCTCGTCCTTGCCGACACCGGCGATCTTGAGCGCGAAGCCCATGTTCTCGGCGACGGTCATGTGCGGGTACAGCGCGTAGTTCTGGAACACCATCGCGATGTCGCGGTCCTTCGGCGGGACGTCCGTGACGTCGCGGTCGCCGATGCGGATCTGACCGGAGTTGACCTCTTCGAGGCCGGCCAGCATGCGGAGCGAGGTGGACTTGCCACAACCCGAGGGGCCGACGAGGACGAGGAACTCGCCGTCGGCGACGTCCAGGTCGAGGGAGTCGACCGCGGGACGGTTGCCTCCGGGGTAGAGACGGGTTGCCTTGTCATAGGTGACGGACGCCATGAGCGTTCGGTCCTTTCTTCACCGGCAGGTACGTGCCGGACGATCCGAGTGAAGCGGTCAGCCCGCGAGGGCCCCGGATGGTCGTCGTCGACCATCGAGGTTCATACAACACGAGTTCTCGCGGGTGCGCCAGTGTTTTCCCCCTGGCCGGTCGGTTCCCAGAGCGTGGTTGGGTGGTTCCCAGAGCGGCCCACTACAATCGCCGGGTCCGTCCGCCGAGCGGGGGTAGGTCGTGCGGACGCCGATCAGGAGGACGACGCACCGATGACCAACCGCCCCGAGGGTGACGCCCGCGCCGCGCGGAACGAGCGCCGCGAAGCCGCCCGACAGCGAGCGCAGCGCCACAGGACACAGCAGAAGCGCCGCCAGCGCGGAACCCGGCTCGGACTCCAGATCGGACTCGGTGTCGTCCTGCTCGCAGCGGCCGCCGTCGTCACGCTCGTCCTGGTCGACTCCGTGAAGCCAGCAGGCCCCGGGCCCTCGACCATGTCGCAGGGCGGCATCACCCTCGGCGAGGGGCTCAAGCCCGTGACCGCGTCGAGCAGTGCGTCGCCGAGCGCCTCGGCGACCGCTGGTGCGGGCACGGTGCGCATCACGCTGTACGTCGACTACCTCTGCCCGACCTGCGGCGAGTTCGAACAGGCCAACGGCGACTACATCGAGAGCCTCGTCGACTCCGGCGCCGCCACCGTCGACATCCACCCGCTCGCGGTCCTGTCGAACCGGTCGCAGGGCACCAAGTACTCACTGCGCGCCGCGAACGCCGCGGCCTGCGTCGCCGAGCACTCGCCGGACCAGTTCTACGCGGTCAACAAGGCGCTCTACGCCGAGCAGCCGGAAGAAGGCACACCCGGGCTCACCGACGCGCAGCTCACCAAGGTCGTCACCGGGGTCTCCGGCCTGCAGGACCGCCGGGCCGTCACGAGCTGCATCGCCGACCAGGACTACAGCAAGTGGGTCGACGAGCAGACGACCGCGGTGTCCGGCGGCGACATCCCCGGGTCGACCCTGAGCGACTTCCCCGGCACGCCGCTGGTGCTCGTCAACGGGCAGCAGTACGAGCTCACGTCGCCGATCACGAACGACGACTTCCGCACCTTCGTGGTCACCGCGGCCGGTGCCACCGAGGCGACGCCCACCCCGACCCCCACGCCGAGCGCGACGCCGTCCCGCACGCGGAGCGCGACACCGACGCCCACGCCGACGAAGGGCTGATCGCTACAGCGACGAACCAGGGACGCTGAACGTGTCGCAGCTC
Organism: Curtobacterium sp. PhB128; assembly: GCF_004340725.1. Lineage (NCBI taxonomy): Bacteria > Bacillati > Actinomycetota > Actinomycetes > Micrococcales > Microbacteriaceae > Curtobacterium > Curtobacterium sp. PhB128. Next base: position 109,006 of record NZ_SLUR01000007.1, on the reverse strand, counting down.
GTCGCGCCCTGCTGGTGGCCGCGGACGAACCACTTCTGGCGCTGCTCACTCGAGCCGTGCGTGAACGAGTCCGGATCGACCCGGCCGCTCGAGCGCTCCTGGATGCTGTCGTCGCCCACGGCGCTCGCGGCGGACAGGGCATCGGCGATCTCGGACCGGCTGATCGGCTCGAAGAAGGTCTCGCCGTTCGCGTCCTCGGTGTTCGCCGCGTCGCCGACCCAGGCGCCGGCGTAGCAGTCGGCCTGCAGCTCGACGCGGACACTGCCGGACGAGGCCCCGGTGCCCGATCGGTCCGTGCTCGCGAAGGCACCCTGCAGCTGCTGGATGTGGTGGCCCCACTCGTGCGCGACGACGTACATCTGCGCGAGCGGCCCGCCCGACGACCCGTACTTCGACTGCAGGTCGTCGTAGAACGCGGTGTCGAGGTAGATCGCGCGGTCCGGCGGGCAGTAGAAGGGCCCGGTGGCGGCGGACGCCTGACCGCACGACGTGTCGGTCGAGCCGTCGAACAGGAAGAAGTCCGGCGCCGTGTACGAGATTCCGAGCTTCCGGGCCTCGGCCGTCCAGTAGCCGTCGAGTGACTCGGCTGCGCCCTCCATCCGGCACTCGACCTTGAGGTTGGCGTCTCGCCCGGTGCGGCACTCCGGCGCGGCGTCCACGGTCTCGCCCTGCTGCTGGATCTGCGTCGTGCCGCTGCCGCCGTCGACGAACCCGCTGAGGTCGAAGCCCGTGAACTGCGCGATCAGGAAGACGACGATCGCCGTGACGCCGACGGCGCCGCCGCCGACCGCGGCCGTCCGACCCCGGCGCTTCACCCTGCCGCCCTTGAGCTGCGAATCGTCGTTGAACGTCATGCCCCCGAATGTACGGCCCACGGGACTCGCACGCCGCACGCATGCCCCGCGCGTACCGTCTGGGACGTCGGCGACCCCGACACGTGTCGTACAACCGGAAGGAACCGCAACCATGGCCACTCCCATCAGCACCGTGATGAGCCCCGCCCGCTACGTGCAGGGCAAGGACGCGATCACCCGCGTCGGCGAGTTCGTCGCCCCCATCGGCAAGCGCCCCCTGATCGTCGCCGACGACGTCGTGTGGGGCATCGTCGAGGCCGCGGTGACGACGAGCTTCCAGGCGGCCGACCTGCGGGTCGAGCGGGTCGGCTTCGGTCGCTTCGCGACGCCGAAGGCGGTCGACGACCTCGTCGAGCAGATCCGGTCGACCGACGCGGACGTCATCGTCGGGCTCGGCGGCGGTTCGGCGATCGACGCGGCCAAGGCCTCCGGGCACCTGGCCGGCATCCGCTGGGCGAGTGTCCCGACGGCGGCGAGCACCGACGCCCCGACCTCGGCGCTCGCGGTGATCTACTCCGAGGAAGGGGAGTTCATCGAGTACCGGTTCTTCCCGCACAACCCCGACCTCGTCCTCATCGACACGAAGCTCGTCGCGAACGCTCCCGTCCAGTTCCTGGTCGCGGGCATCGGCGACGCCCTGGCCACCTGGGTCGAGGCCCGTGCCGCCAAGCGTGCGAACGCCGACACCATGGCCGGCGGGCTGCAGACCGAGACCGGCGTCGCGCTCGCCGAGCTGTCCTGGAAGCTGCTGCACGAGAACGCCCTGCAGGCCATCGAGGCCGTGAAGGCCAAGGTCGTCACGCCCGCGCTCGAGAAGGTCGTCGAGGCGAACACCCTGCTGTCGGGCCTCGGGTTCGAGTCCGGCGGACTGGCGGCAGCGCACGCGATCCACAACGGACTGACCGCCGCTCCGCAGGCGCACGGCTTGGCGCACGGGCAGAAGGTCAACATCGGCACGATCGCGCAGCTCGTGCTCGAGGGTGCACCGGCTGAGGAGATCGAGGACTTCGTCGTCTTCACCACGAAGGTCGGCCTGCCGAACACCCTGACCGAGATCGGCCTGACCGTCGACGACACGACGGAGCTCCGCGCCGTGGCCGAGGCCGCGACCGTCGAGGGCGAGACCATCCACAACATGCCGTTCCCGGTCACGCCGGAGCTCGTGGTGGACGCGCTCATCGCCGTCGAGGGCATCGCACGGAGCATCCGCGCCGAGCACGGACTGCCGGAGCCGGTCCTGTACCAGCACCACTGAGGGACGGCTGCGCTGACGGGTCGGGGTCAGGTGCGGACCAGCGGCTCCATCGTCGCCAGGTCCGCACCGATCCCGACGTCCACCAGCTCGATCCGTCCCGCGAGGGTGGCGGCAGGCCCCGTCAGCAACCCGGCCTTCACCCCGCCGAACGTGACCGTGACGTCGGCGTGCAGGACGTGGTCGTCCGCGATCCCGCCGGAGTCGACGTCGATGCCGCTCGGCACGTCGACGGCGACGACGAACGGTGCGCGCTGGTCGCGGGCGAGTTCACGGACGGCGTCGACGACCTCGCGGGCGGGGGAGCGGAGGGCCGCAGGCCCCCGCACCCCGATCCCGAGGATCGCGTCGAGCACCAGGTCGGCGTCGAGTGCCGCGTCCGTCACCACAGCCTCGGGTCCGGCCGGATCATCCAGGAGGCGCGCCCCGGCGTCCAGTGCCGCTGCCAGGCCCGCCTCGTGCACGCGTGAGCCGACGCGCAGGACCGCCACGTGCCTCCCGGCCGCCGCCAGCCGCGCACCCGCGAACAGGGCGTCACCGCCGTTGTCGCCGCTGCCCACCAGCAGGAGGACGGACCCCGGTCCGTCGCCCGGCCGGACGGCCGGATCGTCGAGCAGGTCGCCGACGATGCGGGCCAGCCCGTCGGCCGCTCGTTGCATGAGGGGCTCACCCGCGTCGAGGTGTGGCCGCTCTGCCGCCCGGATCTGGTCGCCGCCGTAGCCGTCCATGGCGACCACAGTGCCCCGGTACCCTGGAGGGGACATGTCACTCGTCCCCGAAGCGCCCCGTCCCCGCGTCGTGATGTCGCCCGACGGCCTCCGGCTCGCGACCTACGACTTCGGCGATCCCGACGCCCCCGCGGTCGTCGCGGTGCACGGGTTCGCTTCGGGTGCGGTGCTGAACTGGCACGCCTCGGGCTGGACCCGCGACCTCGTCCGCGCCGGGTACCGCGTGCTGGCGTTCGACCAGCGCGGGCACGGCGCGAGCGCGAAGCCGCGCGACCCCGGTGCGTACTCGATGGACCTGCTCGTGGCGGACGTCACCACCGTGATCGACACGTACCTGCTCGACGAGGTCGCGTTCCTCGGGTACTCGCTCGGTGCACGCGTCGGGTGGCACACCGCCGAACGGCTGCCGGACCGCATCACCCGCGCGGTGTTCGGCGGGATCCCCGACGCCGACCCGATGCGCCGCGTGCGGGTCGACCAGGCGAAGGCGTACCTGGCGGACGGCACACCGATCGAGGACCGCGTGACCAACGGCTACCTGACCATGGCGGGGAACGTCGAGGGGAACGACCTCGCGGCGCTCGTGGCGATGGTCGAGGGGATGCGGAACAGCATCGAGCCGACGCCCGACAACGCCCCCGCGCAGCCGATCCTGATGGCCGCCGGCAGCGAGGACGGCATCCGCGACAGTGCCGTGCGGTTGGCGCAGGCGGCCCCGGACGCGTCGTTCTTCGAGATCCCGGGGCGCAACCACTTCAACGCGCCGACGTCGCGGGCGTTCCGCGAAGCCGCGCTGGCGTTCCTGCGTTCCTGACCGCGGCGCGTTGTCCGCCCCGCGCTGAGGGGTACTCGTAGGTCCTCGCTGTCGCCGGACACCGCGCGTACCGTCCCCGCCATGGACTACAGACTCCTCGGCAACAGCGGGACATCGGTGTCGACGCTGACCCTCGGCACCATGACGTTCGGCAGCGAAGCCGACGAACCCACCTCCCACACCATCATCGACACGTTCGTCGCGGCCGGCGGCACCCTGATCGACACGGCCGACGTTTACTCGGGCAACGAGTCCGAGCGGATCATCGGCCGCTGGCTCGCGGCGCACCCCACCGAGGCGCAGCAGGTCGTCCTCGCCACCAAGGGCCGCTTCCCGCAGGGTGACGGACCGAACGACGTCGGCCTGTCGCGCCGGCACCTTCGGGTCGCCCTCGACGCCTCGCTCGAGCGCCTGGGCGTCGAGCACATCGACCTGTACCAGATGCACGCCTGGGACGCCCTGACGCCGATCGAGGAGACGCTCCGGTTCCTCGACGACGCGGTCTCCGCCGGCAAGATCGGGTCCTACGGGTTCTCGAACTACCTCGGCTACCAGATCACGAAGGCCGTGTACGAGGCGAAGGCGCACGGTTGGGCGCCGCCGGTCACCCTGCAGCCGCAGTACAACCTGCTCGTCCGCGACATCGAGCACGAGATCGTGCCCGCCAGCCTCGACGCCGGGATCGGCCTGCTGCCCTGGTCGCCCCTGGCCGGAGGCTGGCTGTCCGGCAAGTACCAGCGCGACGAAACGCCCACCGGCTCCACCCGCCTCGGCGAGAACCCGGCACGCGGCATGGAGGCCTGGGAAGCGCGGAACGGTGACGAGCGCACCTGGGCCGTCCTCGACGCGGTGTCCGCGGTCGCCGACGCGCACGGCGCATCGCGGTCGCAGGTCGCCCTCGCCTGGTTGCTCGCCCGGCCGGCGGTGACGAGTGTGATCCTCGGCGCCCGGACCGTGTCCCAGCTCGAGGACAACCTCGGTGCGGCCGACCTCGTGCTGACCGACGCGGAGCTCACGCAGCTCACCGACGCCAGCGCACCGCGCATCGACGACTACCCGTACGGCACCGCGGGCGTCGCACAGCGGGGGCGCAAGATCACCGGCGGGCGCTGAGGATCCGTGCACGTTCGTGCGGATTCGCGCTGATGTGGGGCCCGGGTGTGGACGCACGGTTCGGTGGGGTGTCATCCTCTTCGCACGACCGGCTGGTTACCGCGTCCAGCGCCCGGAACACTCCCTGATCCGTGTTCCACACGCGCCGATGCCCCGGGTGAGTGATCGCCCGGGGCATCGCTTCGTGCTCGGCAGTGCGTCGCGATCCCTGCCGCGCATCGTGTACGGCAGTATTCCAGCGTGCTGCTCTGTTTCGTCGACGAATCGTTCAAACCGGACCTCTACGGGTTCGGCGCCGTGATGGCGGATGCCTCGCAGACCCGTTGGCTCACGCAACGCATGCACGAGATCGTCGCCGCGCTCCAGGAGTACGGCGTCGAGCCGCAGACGGAGCTCCACGCCCATCCGATCTTCCACGGAAAGGGAGCATGGAGCGGGGTGCCTCCGCGCGTGCGCGTGAAGGTGTTCCTCGACGTCGTCGAAGCCGTTGTTGCCTCCGGCGCGACCGTGTTGCTCCGCGGCGCTCGGCCGGAGCAACTCCGCCGTTACCAGGACACGCGTGGGTTCCGCGATCGGCACACTCCGGAGCAGGTTGCGTTCCAGCACCTGCTGCAACGGGTGGACAGGAGGGCCGGCGACCTGGAGATGCATGCCCTGGTCATCGCGGACGAACGGTCGGATCGGGACCGTCATCGTGAGCGCTTCGCGGTGTACCAGGCCTACGGGACCCCGGGAACGTACATGCAAACCCGGCTTGAACGGCTTCTCGACACGGTGCACTTCGCGCCGAGCCACTACTCGAGGCTGCTGCAGGTCGCTGATCTCGTCGCGTTCGTCTGGGTGCGGTCCCAGACCGTCGACGAACGGGATCATCGTCAGGCGCGGGTCCTCTCTGCACTCGTCTCGGACATCGAGAGCTGCGCGTACAGCGCGGGGGTCTGGCCCTGACGAGTGCGGAGTGGGAGAAGCCCCGGACGCACGACAGCCCCGCTCGCGGCGGGGCTGAAGGCGGTGCGGGCGGCGAAGAGGTCGCGGCCTGCGAATCCAGTATATGGGGCCGGCAGCGGGACTTGAACCCGCAACCCCCGTATTACAAGTACGGTGCGCTACCAATTGCGCCATGCCGGCTGACGCCGCTCATCTTACCGGTGAGGGCGTCGGGGTCTCACTCGGCCGGCTTCTCCGAGAAGTTCAGCGAGATCGAGTTCATGCAGTACCGGTCGCCGGTGGGCGTGCCGAAGCCGTCGGGGAACACGTGGCCCAGGTGCGAACCGCAGTTCGCGCAACGGACCTCGGTGCGCACCATGCCGAGCGACTTGTCGTCGATCAGCTGCACGGCGTCGGGGTTCACCGACTCGTAGAACGACGGCCAGCCGCAGCCGGAGTCGAACTTCGTGCCGCTCTTGAACAGCTCTGCGTTGCAGGCCGCACAGGTGTAGACGCCGGCACGCTCCTCGTCGAGGAGTTCACCGGTCCACGGCCGTTCGGTCCCCGCCTGACGCAGGACGGCGTACTGGTCCGGGGAGAGGTCCTCGCGCCACTGGGCGTCGGACTTGTCGACGTTGTATGCCATTGTTTCCTCCTGCTTCCGGTCGGGTTCTTCCGGGCACTCCCGACCACTTCAGTAAACTCGCGACGATGTCCGAGCATTCCGTGCACCACGCCCGCTGGACCCGTCTGACGACGGACGAACTGTACGGCATCGTGGTGCTCCGGAACCGCGTCTTCGCACTCGAACAACGGGTGACGGCCGAGGACTTCGACGGCCGTGACCGCGAGCCCGAGACCGAGCACTGGTGGTTCGGTACGGACACCGAAGCGGTTGGGTACCTGCGCCTGATCCGACCGGCTGCGGACGAGGAGCACCCGGCGGATGCACCGCCGCCGTCCTGGGTGATCGGCCGGGTCGCGACGCACCCCGACCACCGTGGGCAGGGCATCGCTGGCCGGCTCGTCGCCGCAGTGCTCGCGGCCCACGGGCACGAACCCGTCGTCCTGCACGCCCAGGAGTACGTCGCTGCGCTCTACGAACGCCACGGCTTCGTCCGGTTCGGGACGCCCTACGACGAAGCCGGCATCCGGCACGTCGGCATGCACCGCCCGGGGCGCTGATGGACACCCTCAGCCGCTACGCCGCCTACGCCGACCGCATCGAGGCCGTGTCCCCGTCCTACGCCGCCTGGGCGCGGTCGCTCGACCCCGCGTTGGTCGCGCTCCTCGACGAGGTCGCCGAGCAGCAGCGGCAGCCGGAACTCTTCTTCGCGGTCGCGCGGCGGCTCGGCGCGGATCCGTCGGACCCCGGTGCGCTGCGCGCGATCGGTCGGGAGGCCCGCCCCGCCCTGGTCACGGCCCTCGCCTCCGCCACGGTGCAGGCCAACGACCCGCGGCGGCTCGGTCCCGTCGTCCCGCTGTTCGCGGCGCTCGCCGAGCGGGCCTCGCGGCCGCTCGGGTTGGTGGACGCAGGGGGCGCCGCCGGGCTCTGTTCGATCCCGGACCGGGTCACGCTCGACCACCGGACGTCGGAGTCCCGGGTGCCGGCGGATCGCGCCCCGGTGCTGTCGTCGCGCCCCGACTCCTCGGGGCGCGACGACCACGGCGGGGTGCGCACCGAGCTCGTCCGGATGCACACGGCGGTCGACGACCCGTCGATCCGGCTCGTCGTCGAGGCCTCGGGGACGGTGCCGGCTCCGGCCCGCGCGCCGATCCGCGTCGGTGCGAGGGTGCTGCTCGACCCGAACCCGATCGACCTCGCCGTACCGGGCGCGTTCGACCGTCTGGTCGAAGCGGTCCCACCAGAGGCCCTGGACCGGACCGCCCTGATGCGCGAGGCGGCGCGCGCGACGCTCGCCGTGCCTCCCGTGCGGATCCGGGGCACGCTGCCGGGCGACCTCGACCGCGCACTGGACGCCCTGCCGGACGACGTGGAGCCGGTCGTGCTGACCACCGGCACCCTGGTCTACGTGCCGGGTGCCGAGCGCCAGCGGTTCGTGGACCGCGTCCGCGAACGCGGCGTGCACTGGATCGCGCTCGAACGCACCGGGATCCTGCGCGGTGTGGCGGCGACGCTGCCCGACGACGTCGACGCGGCGGATCCGGACGCCTTCGCCACGGCCTCGATCGACGGCACCGCGGTCGCCGTCTCGGACCCGTTCGGCACGCGTGTGCGCTGGTTCCGCGACCCGAACCTGTGACCGGTGTTCGCGACAGTCCAGCGCCGTGCCAGGGTCCGGATGCTCTCCGCCCCTACGATGTGCGAGACCCGTTACCCGACCGTGATCGGAACCGCCGTGACCAGCCCCACCGACGAGCACCGTGCTGACGAGCGCCGCGCTGACCAGCACCGCGCTGACCAGCTCAGCGAGCTCGCGCAGCGTGTGCTGTCGTTCGAGCACGACCGGGCACGGCACGACCGCACGAAGGAAGCGGAGATCCGGGTCGAGTTCGAGATGTCGGCGGCGCGCTACTACCAGGTGCTGAACCGCGTGATCGACTCGCCCGCGGCACTCGCGTACGACCCGCAGCTCGTCACCAGGCTGCAGCGGCTCCGGCACGCGCGCACCAGCGCCCGGGCGACGCGCAGCTTCGTCGCGCCCGGTGCTGCTCCCGAAGGACGTGAAGAGGAACGATGAGCACCAGATTCCCCCGTGACCGGTTCGACGACGTCGCCGACGGCCCTCGGGTCGGCGCACACCGCGGTGCCCAGCGCCGCGGCCGTGGCTGGATCGCGTTCGCCTGGGCGGCACTCGCCACCGGTGTGCTCGTCGGCATCGGCGTGCTCGTCCTCGCGCTCCTGAACGGCAGCTACTCGTTCAGCGGCTCGGACTCGCCCTCGGCGTCGACGAGCTCGTCGGCCACGTCGAAGCCGTCCGCGTCCGCCACCTCGAAGCCCTCGGCATCGTCGTCGGCCGGGTCGGGTGCCGACTCCGGAGCCGCTGCCGCGACGCCGGCACAACAGGGCACGACCACCGTCGTCGTCCTGAACGGCACGACGACCACCGGTCTCGCCGCCCGCGCCAGCGCCACGCTGACCGGTGCCGGCTGGCAGGTCGCCTCGACCGGGGACGCCGGAACGACCGGGTCGACCTCGACCGTCGTGTACTACCAGCAGGCCGCACAGGCGGCGGTCGCGCAGGGCATCGCGAAGCAGCTCGGGGTCACCGCCGTGCAGCAGTCGGCAGCGTTCCCGAACGCCGACGTGAGCGTCGTGCTCGGGGCCGACTACACCGGCTGATCCGCATTCCGCGGGCGCTCCCCACCCGCATTTGTGACGGTCGTGTTTCGGGCACGTTGATTTCTGACGGAATCGACGTGAAACAACGTCACACCTCTTGCCTGATCGGCGCGCTTCGAGCAGAGTCCCTTGCAGACGGCGAACACGTCGTTCGCACGGCAGTACCAGGGAGCAAGAGATCATGGCCAACGGAACCGTGAAGTGGTTCAACGCTGAAAAGGGCTTCGGCTTCATCACCGTCGATGGAGGAGGCCAGGACGTGTTCGTGCACTACTCGGCCATCGACATGTCGGGTTACAAGGTCCTCGAGGAGGGCCAGGCAGTGGTGTTCGACGTCGGCACCGGGTCGAAGGGCCCGCAGGCGGAGGCAGTCCGACCGGCCTGAACGCACGACACTCATCGCGAACGCGCCGTCCCGTCAGGGGCGGCGCGTTCGTCGTGCGTGGCCCGCGCTGCATGACGTGCGTGGCGGGCGGTCCGCGGCAGTGGTCGGGGTGCGCTGTTGGCGGGGCGTGTCCTGGGAAGACGTGACGAGCCTCCCGATCGTGTTGCACTCGCACCGGTCGAGTGCCAGAATCGGCGTTGGCACTCGCTCACGTTGAGTGCCAGCACGACCCCACGACGTCCGGGAGGGACGAGAACTCACATGGCTAAGATCATTGCTTTCGACGAGGAGGCCCGCCGTGGCCTCGAGCGCGGCCTGAACCAGCTGGCCGACGCCGTGAAGGTGACGCTCGGCCCGCGCGGCCGCAACGTCGTCCTCGAGAAGAAGTGGGGCGCCCCCACGATCACGAACGACGGTGTCTCCATCGCCAAGGAGATCGAGCTCGACGACCCGTACGAGAAGATCGGTGCGGAGCTCGTCAAGGAGGTCGCCAAGAAGACCGACGACGTCGCCGGTGACGGTACGACCACCGCGACCGTCCTCGCCCAGGCACTCGTCCGCGAGGGCCTGCGCAACGTCGCAGCCGGCGCCGACCCCGTGTCGCTCAAGCGCGGCATCGAGAAGGCCGTCTCCGCCGTCTCCGACCAGCTCCTCGCCAACGCGAAGGACATCGAGACCAAGGACCAGATCGCCGCGACCGCGTCGATCTCGGCTGCAGACCCGACCATCGGCGCGCTCATCGCCGAGGCCATCGACAAGGTCGGCAAGGAAGGTGTCGTCACCGTCGAGGAGTCGAACACCTTCGGCACCGAGCTCGAGCTGACCGAGGGCATGCGCTTCGACAAGGGCTACCTGTCGCAGTACTTCGTCACCGACCCCGAGCGTCAGGAAGCCGTCTTCGAGGACGCCTACATCCTGATCGTCAACTCGAAGATCTCGAACATCAAGGACCTCCTGCCGGTCGTCGACAAGGTGATCCAGGCGGGCAAGCAGCTCCTGATCATCGCCGAGGACGTCGACGGCGAGGCCCTGGCCACGCTCGTCGTGAACAAGATCCGCGGCATCTTCAAGTCCGTCGCCGTCAAGGCCCCGGGCTTCGGTGACCGCCGCAAGGCCATGCTGCAGGACATCGCGATCCTGACCGGTGGCCAGGTCATCTCCGAAGAGGTCGGCCTCAAGCTCGAGAACGCGACGCTCGACCTGCTCGGTCGTGCCCGCAAGGTCGTCATCACCAAGGACGAGACCACGATCGTCGAGGGTGCCGGCGACGCCGAGCAGATCGCCGGCCGTGTCCGTCAGATCCGCGCCGAGATCGACGCGACCGACTCCGACTACGACCGCGAGAAGCTCCAGGAGCGCCTCGCGAAGCTCGCCGGTGGCGTCGCCGTCATCAAGGCGGGTGCCGCGACCGAGGTCGAGCTCAAGGAGCGCAAGCACCGCATCGAGGACGCCGTCCGCAACGCGAAGGCTGCCGTCGAAGAGGGCATCGTCGCCGGTGGTGGCGTCGCCCTCATCCAGGCCGGCAAGGTCGCGCTCGACGCACTCACCCTCGACGGTGACGAGGCGACCGGTGCGAACATCGTCCGCGTCGCCATCGACGCACCGCTCAAGCAGATCGCGCTGAACGCCGGTCTCGAGCCGGGTGTCGTGGCCGCCAAGGTCCGCGAGCTCGAAGCAGGTTGGGGCCTCAACGCCGCGACCGGCGAGTACGTCGACCTCATCGCCGCGGGCATCATCGACCCGGCCAAGGTCACGCGCTCGGCGCTGCAGAACGCTGCGTCGATCGCTGGTCTGTTCCTGACGACCGAGGTCGTCGTCGCCGACAAGCCCGAGCGTGCCGCGGCCGCTCCGGCCGGCGACCCGACGGGTGGCATGGACTTCTAAGCAGTCCTGTTCGAAGGGCCCCGCACGCTGCGCGTGCGGGGCCCTTCCGCGTGCGGGGGGGCGCCGCTCAGGTTCGCCGAGCGGTCACCAGACGTCGGCAGCGCGAGCGCGTACCGACAGCAGGCGACCGGTCGCCGACGTGCGAACGGGGTGTTCTGGCCGTTGGTGGGCACGCGTGCCGGCTCGGGCGGAGCCCAGTCCTGCACAGGAGGCCCGGCTCGCCTCCTCTTCCACAGTCCGGTCCGCCCGTGCCTCACGTCCCCCTCCCGCGCCTCAAGCTGGCCAGATGCCGACGCCGCGCCGCCTGCCCCGAGCCCTCGAAGTCCGCACCTTCACGGTGGCCGAGGCCGTGGGGAAGGGTGTGCATCCCGAGCGGCTCCGCCGGAGTGACCTCGTCGCGCCGGTCCGAGGTGTTCGCGCGCCGGCAGGGTCGGCGGACTTCCTCGAGGCCGTCGCGCAGGTGATGCGCCCTGATCAGTACTTCAGCCACACCACGGCCGCTCGGCTGTGGGGTGCGCCGCTTCCCGCGTCGATGCGGTCCGAGACGGCCGTCCACGTGACGACGGTTGAGAACGGGGTGCGGATGCGCCGTCCGAACGTCGTCGGGCACCGACGTGCAGAGCCCGAGGTGGTGGAGCACAGGGGCCACCGGGTCAGTGCCCCGTCCGCGATGTGGTTCGAGTGTGCTGCGAGTCTCGACGTCCCCGCGCTCGTTGCGGTCGGTGATCACCTGGTCGGCCGATCCGGATTGGCGACGATCGACGACCTCCGGGCGGCGGTGTTGCCGGGCAGCCGCTACGTCCGCCGGGCGCGGAGCGCGCTTGACCGGATCCGCGTGGGGGCAGAGTCCGCGATGGAGACCTGGCTCCGGCTCGCTGTCGAGGACGCAGGGTTCCCGGAGCCGGAACTCAACCTGGACGTGCACGACCCGAGCGGGCTGTTCCTTGGTCGCGTCGACCTCGTCTGGCCGGCGCTCCGGATCGGTCTCGAGTACGACGGCGACCACCACCGGGAGCGCGACGCGTTCCGTCACGACCAGCGACGCGACAACGGATTCGTGGTGAACGACTGGCTCATCATCCACGCGACGGCTGCCGACGCGGGGCGGCCAGCGGTGCTGTTGGAGCGGCTTCGCCAGGCCTTCGAGGCGCGGACGGTCACGATCCGTCTCCGCCGGACGTGAACTCCCGGCAGTCCGGCGCCACAGAGTGGTCGCAACGTGCTGTCGGGTGCACGTCGAGTGGTCAGGGCTCGTCGCACGGACAGTTGCGGGGCGACGGTTCGTGACCAGTCGGCAAGCGCCCGCGTCAGGCGGCGTAGTCGCGCGGCAGCAGCGGCAGCCAGACGCGGAAGGTCGCGCCGCCGCCCTCGGTGTCGAAGACCTCGACCGAGCCGTGGTGTGCCGCGACGATGCCCGACACGATCGCGAGCCCGAGGCCCGAACCACCGGTGTCCCGCGCACGCGAGGTGTCGGCACGCCAGAACCGCTGGAAGATCTTGTCGCGCAGCTGCGCCGGGATCCCCTCACCGTGGTCGATGACGTCGATGTGGGCCATGCCGCGGTCGTCGTCCACCCCGACGCCGATCTCGATCGGGTCGTCGTGCTCGGTGAACCGCATGGCGTTGCCCATCAGGTTCGTGACGATCTGGCGGATCTTGTTCTCCTCCGCCAGCACGATCGGGGGACGCTGGGGCATGACGACCGTCGGCAGCGGCGTCGTCTCGTCTGTGGGGGCGGCACCGGCCTCGATGTCCATCGCCCGGGTCCGCCGAGCACGCAGTCGCGCGATCGTCTGCCGCGAGAACGCGATGGGACCCGTGGTGTTCGCCGACGTGGGCGATGCCGGGGGGACCTCGCCCGTGTCGGACAAGGAGCCCGACGAGTCCGGCGACCCCGACGAGAGCGAGGACGACGACGCGGGCGGTCGCACGGCCTGCGGCACGCTCTCGCCCGTCATGGCGTCCTCGACCAGGACCTGGATCTCGCGGTCCGGGTTGGACGCCATGGTGTCGAGCGCCGAGTCACGGGCGATCGCGACGAGGTCGACCGGGCCGAGCTCGAGCGGCTTCGACTCGTCGATGCGGGCGAGCTGGAGCAGGTCCTGCACGAGCAGGCCCATCCGCTTCGCCTCTTTCTCGATGCGCTCCATCGCCTGGGCGACGTCCTCTTCCTTGCGCAGGGCGCCCATCCGGTACAGCTCGGCGTACCCGCGCAGGGACACCAGCGGGGTGCGGAGTTCGTGCGAGGCGTCGCCGACGAACCGGCGCATCTGGTCGATGGTGCGCTGGCGGTCCTCGAACGCGGTGTCGATGCGCTCGAGCATGACGTTGAGGGAGCGGTTCAGTCGCCCGACCTCGGTGTTCGGGGTGTCGGCCTCGAGGCGCTGGTTGAAGTCACCGGCGGCGAAGCGTGCGGCGGTGTCCTCGACGTCGCGCAACGGGTCGAACGTGGCGGTGACGAGCAGCCGTGTGAGCATGGCGCCGAGCAGGATCACGGAGATGCCGAAGCCCAGGAAGATGACGGTGAACCGGGCGATGGTCTGGTCGGTGTCGGCGCTCGACACCGCGACGAGCACGAAGCCCGTCTCGGTGGAGCCGCTCGTCTGGTTCTGCAGTGACGCCGGGATGACCTGGGCGCGCCACTCGTGGTTGTGCTGGCTGTCGTAGAGCGAGAAGCGCGCACCGTTCTGCGCCGCTGCGGAGAAGTCCAGTTCGCGGATGTCCGGGCGGCTCGATGCCTTCGTCTGGCAGATCTGGTCGCCGTCGGCGTCGTACGCGGCCACGTAGGCGCTCTGCGACAGCACGACCGACAGCTTGCAGTACTGCTCGCCGTCGCTGATGTTCTGGCCCTCGAGCTGCTCCGTGGTGCCCTTGACGTTGTTGTCGAGCTGCGCCATCAGGTACGTCGACAGGACGGTCATCGTGCCGAGTCCGGCCACGAGCAGGCCGAGCGCCACCAGGAGCACCGTGATCCCGGTGATCTTGGTGCGCAGGGAGATCCCGTCCCACCAGCGGCTCATTCGCGTGTGCATGCTGCCCCAACGATAGACAGCGGCCGCCCGGTGAAACCGGACGACCGCCGTGAAGAACGGAGGTGCTACGAGGCCTTGGACGCCTTGAGCATGTACCCGAAGCCGCGCTTGGTCTGGATGATCGGCTCGGCCGAGTACTGGTCGAGCTTGCGACGCAGGTACGAGATGTAGCTCTCGACGATGCCGGCGTCGCCGTTGAAGTCGTACTCCCAGACGTGGTCGAGGATCTGCGCCTTCGACAGCACGCGGTTCGGGTTGAGCATCAGGTAGCGGAGCAGCTTGAACTCGGTGGGGGAGAGCTCGATCTGCGCGTCGCCGATCGTGACCTCGTGCGTGTCCTGGTCCATGGTGAGCTCGCCAGCGCGGATGATCGCGTCTTCCTCGTCGTTCATGGTGCGACGGAGGATGGCCTTGATGCGGGCGACGATCTCGTCGAGCGAGAACGGCTTGGTGACGTAGTCGTCGCCGCCGACGGTGAGGCCGGTGATCTTGTCCTCGGTGTCGTCCTTCGCGGTGAGGAACAGGATCGGCGAGGTGTAGCCCGACGACCGCAGGCGCTTGGTGACGCCGAAGCCGTTCATGTCGGGGAGCATCACGTCGAGGATGATCAGGTCGGGTTCTTCCTCGAGCACGGCCGAGATCGCCTGTGCGCCGTTGCCGACGGCACGGACGGCGAACCCGGCGAAGCGCAACGAGGTCGTCAGGAGGTCGCGGATGTTCGGCTCGTCGTCGACGATCAGGATCTTGGGGCCATCGCTCATGGTCCTATCTTCTGACCGTTCCCTAATGGTTTCCTGAGAGCGGTGCGTACGTCAGCCCACGGGCGCCTGGACCTGATCGGCATCCAGGATCGTGTAGGAGTACCCCTGCTCCGCGAGGAAGCGCTGCCGGTTCTGCGCGAAGTCCTGGTCGACGGTGTCCCGTGCGACGAGCGTGTAGAACGACGCGGGCAGGCCGTCCTTGTTCGGGCGGAGCAGTCGACCGAGGCGCTGCGCTTCTTCTTGCCGTGACCCGAACGACCCGGAGACCTGGATCGCGACGGTGGCGTCGGGCAGGTCGATCGAGAAGTTCGCGACCTTCGACACGACCAGCACGTCCACCGCGCCGGCACGGAACGCGTCGTACAGCCGCTCGCGCTCGTCGACGGGCGTCGCACCCGTGATCTCGGCGGCGTCGAGGGACGAGGCCAGTGCGTCGAGCTGGTCGATGTACTGCCCGATCACCAGGATCTGCTCGCCCCGGTGCTTCTCGATGAGTTCGCGGACGACCGGGGTCTTCGCGGGTGAGGTGGCGGCGAGCCGGTAGCGTTCGTCGTCGCTGGAGGCCGCGTACTCCAGGCGTTCCTGGTGCGGCAGGTCGATGCGCACCTCGTAGCACTCGGCCGGGGAGATGTAGCCCTGGGCCTCGATCTCCTTCCACGGAGCGTCGTAGCGCTTCGGACCGATGAGCGAGAACACGTCGCCCTCGCGGCCGTCCTCGCGCACGAGCGTCGCGGTCAGGCCCAGGCGTCGGCGGGCCTGCAGGTCGGCGGTCAGCTTGAACACCGGGGCCGGCAGCAGGTGGACCTCGTCGTAGACGATGAGGCCCCAGTCGAGGGCGTCGAGCAGGGACAGGTGCGTGTACTCGCCCTTCCGACGGGCGGT
Source organism: Curtobacterium sp. PhB128 (assembly GCF_004340725.1). Classification (NCBI taxonomy): domain Bacteria; kingdom Bacillati; phylum Actinomycetota; class Actinomycetes; order Micrococcales; family Microbacteriaceae; genus Curtobacterium; species Curtobacterium sp. PhB128. The sequence goes on along the minus strand of NZ_SLUR01000007.1, from coordinate 93,070 downwards.
CAGGATCTGGTAGGTCGCGATCGTGACCGGCCGGATCTCCTTGACGCTGCCCGAGTACTCGCCGATGTCCTCGGCCTGCAGGGTCGTGCGCTTGAGGAGCTCGCTGCGCCACTGCCGTGCGGACACGGTGTTCGTCACGAGGATGAGCGTGGTCGCCTTGACGGTCGCCATCGCCCCGGCACCGACCAGGGTCTTGCCGGCGCCACAGGGCAACACGACGACACCGGAGCCCTGCGCGAAGAACGTGTCGACGGCCTGCTCCTGGTACGGGCGCATGTGCCACTCGGCCGTGTCGAGGTCGATCGGGTGCGGCTGCCCCGGGGTGTAGCCCGCCAGGTCCTCGGCCGGCCAGCCGAGCTTCACGAGTTCCTGCTTGATCTGCCCGCGTGCCCACGGCTGCAGCTCGACCTCGGAAGGGGTCCGCATGTTGCCGAGCAGTGGCTTGATCCGCTTCGACCGGATGACCTCGGCCAGCACGGACGGGTCCTCGGCGGTCAGGAGCAGGACGGGCAGGCGCTCGAGTTCCTCGGCGGGGGAGTTCGCGATGACCGGGGCGTCGTCGCGTTCCTCACGCCGGATGACGAGTCGGCCGTAGCGGGACACCGTGTCGCGGATGTCCACGGTCACGCTCTGCGGCACCGGGAACTTCGCGAAGCGCTCGAGGGTGGCGATCATCGCCTCGGCGTCGTGTCCGGCGGCCCGTGCGTTCCACAGGCCGAGGCGGGTGATGCGGTAGGTGTGCACGTGCTCGGGGGCGCGTTCGAGTTCGGCGAAGGCCGCGAGCTCGTGGCGTGCGTCCTCGGCGTCGGGGTGTGCGACCTCGAGGAGCACGGTGCGGTCGCTCTGCACGATCAGCGGTCCGTTCATGACCTGCCAGCCTAGCCGTCGTCACCTGCGTTCGGGTGACCGTGCACCTCAGGCGTCGCTCTCGACCGCCACGACGAGCGACAGCGGCAACGTGCGCTCGACGTCGACGCTGGTGTCGCGCCCTCGGACGCGTCCGGCGGCGACCGAGGTCGGGATGATCGAGAACGGCCGTTCGGAGCCGTCCGGCATCCGCACCGTCAGCCGGATCGGCGTGCGTCCGCGCACGGCCAGGTCGATCTGCCGCCCGAGCCACTCCTGCTCGGGTTCCGCATCGCCGCGCTGGGTGGTCAGGCGGAGCCGTTCCACGAGTGCGTGCGCCGCCTGCTCCGGCGAGCGTCCGGTGGGGCTGCGCCGACCGGGAGGCCCGTGGTGCGTCTCGGGGCGGGCGCCGGTCGCGAGCACGGCCGGGTAGCGCTGGTCCTCGAGCGCGGTGTGCACGACGTGCGCTGGGTAGCGGGTGGTGAGCGTCGTCAGGTCGCTGCGCTCCCACGCCATCTGCCGGAGTTCGGCGTCGACACCGATCAGGTCGAGCTGGTCCGCGGTGCCGCGCACCACGGTGCCGACCCCGCCCTCGCCGCGGTCGACGACGATGCTGCCGTCGCGTCCGGCGACCTGGTCGACCAGGTAGGCGAGGGGCTGCGGGACGCCGGTTGACGACAGCCGGGTGAGCAGCGCCAGGACGTCGTCACGGGAGTGCCCGGCACGGAACGCCGTGCGCAGGGTGTCCTCGGAGATGCGGTAGCGGGCGGCCAGACCGGGTGCCTCGAGCACGGCGACCGTGCGCAGGGCGGCGTCGTCGACCGGGGCGAGGGGCCCGGGGGCGATCACCGTCAGGTCGTGCTGCAGGTACACCTGGCCGACGGTGCCGGGCAGGTCGTCCGCTGCAGGCCTGGCGTCACCGTCCAGCAGCGCGCGGCCGGTGCTCGTGACGATGCCGTCGACCGCGAGTCCGAGCGACGCGGCGGTGCCGGCCGCGTCGAGCAGCACGGCGTCGAGCCAGCGGGAGCCCGCCGGGTACGCCCAGCGGCCGAGTGCCACGAGGTCGCGCAGGTCGTCGTCGGCGAGTGCGAGGACCTCGTGCACCGCGGGGCCGAGGGTGTCCGCCCAGGTCGACACGAGGGTCGCCCAGCGGTCCGGCCAGTCGGCGACGAGCCAGTCCTGTCCGGCGTCGGTGACCGTCCACCGGCCGGAGCCCGGGTCGGCGAACCCGACCCGGTCGAGCAGTGCGAGGCGGCCGGGCACGACGTCGGCATCGGTGCCGATGCGCTCGGCCAGGGTCTTCGCGAGCGGCGTGCCGATGCCGCCCTTGACGAGTTCGCGGACGGTGCCGGCGTCCACCGCACGCAGCAGCTCGGCGAGCACGGTCATGCTCGAGAACGCCTGCTCCGCGCCGGTGGTGCGCGCGCGGTCTTGGCCGGCCACGTCGTCGGCGTGGGCGGCGCGGTCGGGGCGATCCGGGCCTCCCGTCGATCGCAGTGCCACGAGGTCGGGGTGGGCGGCCACGCGTGCGGCGACCGCGTCGTCGACGGCGCCGTCCTCGTCGGCCAGGCCGAGCGTGATCGCCGGACCGAGGCGGTCGGCGTCCCCGCCGTCGCGGAGCGCCAGGATCGTGGCGCGGGGCAGGTGCTCGACGGCGGCGTCGACGGCGTCGTCGGTGCGGAGCGCCTCGGCCAGGTCGAAGAAGTCGGTGATCCGTTGCGGACCGGTCTCGCCGAGGGCGGCCGGGGGCAGGCTCCGCGCAGCGACGAGTCGTTCGAGGGAGTCGTCCGGCAACGCCCGGAGTCGGGCGGCCAGGTCGGCGGTGGTCGTCATCGTCCGGTGCCAGCGTCCGGGGCGGACGTCAGCGAGCCGTCCGGTTCGCTCGTGCGCGGCGCGTCCAGGTGATGCCGAGGAGGGCGAAGACCAGGACCATGGCGATCGGGAAGCCGTAGAGCGGTATGGCCATGACCACCGGCCACGGCATCGTGCCCCGGGCGGCCGGAGCGGTGAGCCACATGATGATCATCGCGACGAAGCAGAGCAGGCCGAGGATGATGATCCCACCGATCATGAACGCCAGAGCGCGTTCGGTACGATTGAACGTCACCGGGGGTTCTGCGGAATCCTGCGGGTTCCCGGTTGATCGGGTCGGATTGGCCATCGACCCAGGATATCCGACGCACCACGGCCGTACCACGACCTCGAGGAGTCCACGCATGCCCACCGGCAAGGTCAAGTTCTACGACGACGACAAGGGCTTCGGCTTCATCACCGGAGACGACGGCGACCAGGTGTTCCTGCACGCGTCCTCGCTGCCCGAGGGCGTCGTGACCGTGAAGGCGGGATCCCGGCTCGAGTACGGCGTCGTGCAGGGGAAGAAGGGGTCGCAGGCACTGTCCGTGCGGCTCCTCGACCCGCAGCCGTCGTTGTCCCGGATGACCCGTCGCTCCGCAGACGACATGGCCGTGATCGTCGAGGACCTGGTGAAGGAACTCGACCGGATCAGCGGAGACCTCCGCCACGGCCGCTACCCGAAGAACGGCGATCGACTCGCCGCCATCCTGCGGCACGTCGCAGACCAGTTGGAGGCGTGACGCCATGACAGACAGCGACGCAGTACCTGTTGACGCAGCACCCGTTGACTTCACTGACCTGGCGCGGACCGCGCTGCTCGAGGTGACCCCCGAGTCGAGCATCGGCGCGCCCGTCGGCACCGTGGACGAGGGCGACGGCGTCGTCTCCGTCCTGTTCGCGAACCGCATGCCGGGCTACCCCGGCTGGCGCTGGACCGTCAGCGTCGCGAAGGTCGGCGACGAGGACCCCACCGTGCTCGAGGTCGAGCTGATGCCCGGCGACGGCTCGCTCGTGGCACCGGAGTGGGTGCCGTGGTCCGAGCGACTGGCCGAGTACCGGGCGGCGCAGGACCACGATTCGGACGAGGAATCCGACGACGAGGGCGACGACGACGAGTCGGACGACGACGACGACTTCGATGACGAGTCGGATGACGACTCGGACGACGACGAGGACGCCGACTACGACGACTCGGACGACGACGAAGCCGACGACGAGTCGGATGACGACGAGGACGACGAGGACTCCGAGTTCGAAGCGGACGAGGACGACCTCGACGAACCGGACGACGACGACATCGATGGTGTGGACGTCGACGCGCTCGCCGACACCGCTGATGCGGACGACGAGGACGTCGACGACGCCCCGCAGCCCCCTCGCCGTCGTCGCGCGCAGCGCGTGCAGCCCGTCGACCCGGACGCCGACCTCGACGGCGCCCAGCTCGATGCCGGTGAGGTCGACCCGGACTTCCACCGCTCCTGACACGCACCCGAACAACGACGAAGCACCACGGGATCCCGTGGTGCTTCGTCGTTTCCGTGGTGTTCGTCGCCGGCGCTGGCCCGCGCGACGGACGGGTCAGCGCAGGGCGTCGACCGTGAAGTCGATCGCCTGCACGAGCTTCGCGACGTCGTCCGGGTCGATCGCGGTGAACGTCGCGACGCGCAGCTGGTTGCGCCCGAGCTTCCGGTACGGCTCGGTGTCGACGATGCCGTTCGCGCGCAGGGTCGCGGCGACGGCCTTGGCGTCGATCGAGTCGTCGAGGTCGATCGTGGCGACGACCTGCGAGCGGGCTGCGGGGTCGGTCACGAACGGCGTCGCGTAGTCGACCGACTCGGCCCAGTCGTACAGCGTCGACGACGAGGTCTTGGTGCGGGTGTCCGCCCAGGCCAGGCCGCCCGACTCGTTGATCCACCGGACCTGGTCGTCGAGCAGCAGCAGCGTCGAGATCGCCGGGGTGTTCAGCGTCTGGTTCAGGCGCGAGTTGTCGACGGCGTTCTTGAGCGACAGGAACTCGGGGATGTACCGACCGCTCGCTGCGATGCGCTCGACGCGCTCGATCGCGGTGGGGGAGAACAGCGCGAGCCACAGGCCGCCGTCGGAGGCGAAGTTCTTCTGCGGGGCGAAGTAGTAGACGTCGGCGGCGTCCACGTCGAACGCGGCACCACCGGCGGCGCTCGTGGCGTCGACGACCGTCAGTGCTCCGGCGTCACCGGCGGCGCGGACGACCGGGGCCATGACGCCGGTCGAGGTCTCGTTGTGCGGGTAGGCGTAGACGTCGACGCCGTCGACGGGCTCGAGCGCGGCGAGCGATCCGCCGGGGGCCTCGACGACGTGCGGTGCCTCGAGCCACGGGGCGCCGGCGGCCTTGGCGAACTTCGACCCGAACTCGCCGAAGGACAGGTTCTCTGCGCGACGCTCGATGAGGCCGAACGCGGCGGCGTCCCAGAACGCGGTCGAGCCGCCGTTGCCGAGGACGACCTCGTAGCCCTCGGGGACCTGGAACAGGTCGGCGAGCCCGGAGCGGACGCTGCCGACCAGGTCCTTCACGGGCTTCTGGCGGTGGGACGTGCCGAGGATCGTGGCCCCGCGCGTCACGAGGGACTCGAGCTGCGCGCCGCGGATCTTGGACGGTCCGCAGCCGAAGCGGCCGTCGGTGGGGAGGAGTTCGGCGGGGATGACGATGTCTGCCATGCACCGATCCTACCGAGCGCGATCCCAGTGCTGGTGCGCCTGTACCGGCCGGACGGGGAGGCCTGGAGTGCTGTGGCCACGGCCCTCTTCTTGCCCCGTGCAAGTGTCGGTCGGAGTTCGTCGGTCCGAACAAGTAGGGTGGTGGCCGCTGGGCCCAGACATGAGAGGCGGACCGTGACCGATCTCGTCGACACCACGGAGATGTACCTTCGCACCATCCTCGACTTGGAGGAGGAGGCGATCGTTCCGCTGCGCGCTCGCATCTCGGAGCGCCTCGGCCACTCGGGCCCGACGGTCTCGCAGACCATCGCCCGCATGGAGCGCGACGGCCTGGTCGTCGTCTCCGGCGACCGCCACCTCGAGCTCACCGACGAAGGGCGCTCCCGGGCCACCCACGTCATGCGCAAGCACCGTCTGGCGGAGCGCCTGCTGGCCGACGTCATCGGACTCGACTGGGCGTTCGTCCACGACGAGGCCTGCCGGTGGGAACACGTCATGAGCGAGCAGGTCGAGGTCCGCCTGCTCGAGATGCTCGGCAACCCGACCGAGTCGCCCTACGGCAACCCGATCCCCGGCCTGGCCGAGATCGGCGGCCCCGCAGCCGCCGGGTTCCTCGACGGCGTGCAGAACATCGTCGCCGCGACCGAGGGCACCGACGCCGTCGCGACCGGTGTGATCCGTCGTCTGGGCGAGCCCGTGCAGTTCGAGCCCGAGCTCCTGCACCAGCTCCGCACGGCCGGCGTCATGCCCGGTCGTCTGGCGAGCGTGCAGCGCGCCGGGGCCTACGTCGCCGTCCGCGTCGAGGGTGAGGACTCGGGCATCGAGCTCCCCGTCGAGGTCGCGCAGCACGTGTACATCGAGCGGGAATGATTTCACGCCCCTGAACAGGGCTTCTTTACCGTTTCGTTACAAACGGCCCGTTTCATCTCGACAAGGTAACGACGGCCCCGTACACTCGTCGAGTCCCCGCGCTGCGCCTGAGCCGGAGACCCGTGGCAGGACGTCTCGAACCCGTCTCCTGCCTCGATCGGAAACGATGACGAACGGATGGGGTTGCACGTCGCCGGACACCCACGGCAGCGTGATGACGAGACGCCGGAGACCACACCCTTGACGCAGACCGGTTCCGCCGCGGACGACCAGACGCCCGCCAACCCGACGAACACCGAGAACGCCACCGACGCACCGCTCACCCGGCGGTCCGTCCGCCAGGCGGACACGCGCCCGACCCGCAAGGTCGTCCCGGTCCGCTCCGCCCCGCTCCCCGGTGGTCGTCGTGCCGCACAGGCCGCAGCCACCGCGACCGCAGCCAAGGCGAGCTCGTCGTCGCGCAAGCGCAAGTTCCTCGCCCCCATCGTCCTGACGGTCGCCGCCGGCATGTTCGGCACCGTGGCGGTCGCGCCGGCCTTCGCCGCGCAGACCTCCACCGGCACCGAGGCGGCGAACGCGCAGCGCCAGGTCCGTGCGACGGAGAGCCAGGAGTTCTCGGTGTCCGACGCCGTCGCACTGGCCGGCACGAGCCGCGACGGCTACGGCGCCACGTCGACCGCGACGCTCGACGCACGCGCAGCGGCCAAGCAGGCTGCAGCCGACCAGGCCGAAGCGACCGAGGCAGCCGCTGAGCAGGCCGAGCAGGCAGCATCGGCCACGCAGGCGGCGCGTGCCCAGACCGCCGAGCAGTACGCCTCGTACACCGGCCCGTCCGCCGCCGACTACGTGGCGAGCTCCAGCGCCGCGGACACCCCGTTCTCGCTGCCGGCCGTGGTCGCCACCGCCAAGCAGTACATCGGCACCCCGTACGTCTTCGGCGGCGCCGACCCGTCCGGCTTCGACTGCTCGGGCTACGTCATGTTCGTCTACGCCCAGTACGGCATCAACCTCGCGCACTCCGTGCCGCTGCAGGACCAGGCCGGCACCACGATCCCCGAGTCCGAGGCGCAGCCCGGCGACGTCGTCATCTTCAACAACGAGGCGCACGACGGCTTCTACATGGGCAACGGCATGATCATGGACGCCCCGAAGCCCGGTGGCTCCGTGTCGATCCGTCCGATCTGGACCAGCGACTACCACATCGTCCGCTTCGGCATCTGAGGCATCAGACCCGACCGCGGGGCATCGAACCCGTGAACATCGCCGAAACCGGCCCGCGCACCCTCGTGCCGGGCCGGTTTCTGACGTAGCCTGGCGCTGCACCGGTCCGCAAGGCCCCGAGCAGGGAGACCCCATGTCGTTGTTCCGCACGACCCGCACCATGGGTCGGCGCGCGCGCATCGACATACGGTCGACCACCGCCTGCGTGCACGAGCACGCCCCTGCATGACCAGAGCACTGCCCATCCGGGTGGTGCTCTTCGTGGTTCAGGGGACGTGTGCGCGAGCGACGGTCACCTGCGAAGGACCCCGGTCCGACGCACCCGCAGCGCCTGGAAGCCGTCCAGGCACGTCGGAAGGGAACCAATGCGCACTCTCGTCCTCAACGCCGGTTACGAGCCCCTCGCGGTGATCTCGTTCCGACGAGCCCTCGTGCTGGTCATGAACCAGAAGGCCTCCGTCGTCGCAGCCGACCTCGAACACCCGGTCACCGGATCGACCTCGAGCTTCGATCGGCCGTCCGTCATCATCCTCACCCGGTACGTGCGCATCCCGCACTCGAGACTCGTGCCGGTGTCGCGCCGCGGAGTCCTGCGCCGTGACGCCAACCGGTGCGCGTACTGCGACCGGCACGCGACGACGATCGACCACGTGCAGCCGAAGTCGCGCGGTGGGCAGGACTCGTGGGAGAACCTCGTGGCCTGCTGCCTGGCGTGCAACAACGAGAAGGGTGACCGCACCCCGCAGGAGATGGGGTGGCGGCTGCGCTTCCGCCCGAAGATCCCGCACGGTTCGTCGTGGGTCGTGCGCGGCATCGAGCGTCCGCAGGCCGAGTGGGACGAGTACCTCGTGGCCGCGTAGCGAGCCGTGTGCCCTCGTCCGTCGTCCCCCCTGACGCTACGCTCAGGTGAGGGCAGCTCAGTCGTAGCGCTCCGCCCGCTCACTCAGGACGAACGGACCCCGTCATGGACACTGCCCCTGCCCACCACAGTGCGATCGAGACCAACGGATGGCAGCGGTTCTGGAACCGCGGCGGCTGGTGGCGCGCCGTGCTGGCCGTCGTCCTCTACCTCGCCGTCTACGAGGGGCTCGGCTGGCTGAACGCCCACACGCTCGCCCGTGGCATCACCGCTGACGAGCTGTTCGCCACACCCCGTGGCGCCATCGTGGGCGTCGCCTTGCCGATCATCGTGATGGGGCTGTTGACCGTGGTCTTCGTCCGTACCCTCGGGTGGGGGCGCGAGGTCTTCGGGCGGCAGCCGCTGCCGGGGCGCGGGTGGATGTGGATCGCCGTGGTCCTGCTGCTCGTGCCGATCGTGATCCGGCTCATCGCGACGAACTGGTCGTCGTACTCGGTCTCCGTGGTCTTCGCGGTGCTGTTCCTCGGCCTGTGCATCGGGTTCGCCGAGGAGCTCATCGCCCGTGGCGTCGCCGTGAACCTCCTCCGACGTGGGCACCACACCGAGCGGACGGTCGCGCTGTTGTCGTCGCTGCTGTTCGGGCTGATGCACGCGTCGAACGCGATCGGCGGGGCGGCGTTGCCGACGGTCGCTGTGACCGTCGTATACACCTTCGGCATCGGCATGATGTTCTTCCTGTCGATGCGGGTCACCGGCAGCATCGTCCCCGCGATGCTCCTGCACGCCGCGACCGACCCCACCACGATCCTCGCCACGGGCGGCATCGACACCACCGCGGCGACCGCTGGCGATGCTGGCCTGATCGGCTTCGCCGGGATCTTCAACTTCGTCTACCCCGTGCTCGCGCTCTTGGTGCTCTTCTTCATCAAGGGTCGTGTCAGCGGTCGAGCCCCCGAGGCGCAGTCAGCCGGGGCAGCGGCGTGACCACCGACATCGGTCGACGCCGCGAGGTCCCGCGGCTGTTCTGGATCGCGCTCGTCGCCTGCGCGGTCTACGTGGTGATGGCCGCGGGGTTGGGGAACCTGCTCAGCGCCGCGGTTGACGGGGAGAACCACCCGATCGCCGACTGGCTCGCCGGTACCTGGATCCCGGTCGGCATCATGATCATCGTCGGGCTGTACTTCGCCCGTCGCTCCGGCTGGTGGAAGGACATCTGGCACGAGCATCCCGTTGCGGTCGGGCGTCCTCGGCGCTGGTGGTGGCTCGCCGCACCGTTGCTGTCTCTCGTCTCCACAGTGATCCTGTTCAGCCTCGTGCCGTGGTCCGAGGCCTCTGCCGGGATCATCGTCGTCGTCCTGATCGGGGCCCTCGGTGTCGGCGTCGGCGAGGAACTGTACTTCCGCGGGATCCTCGTCACCGCGCTCCGCGCGCACCACTCCGAGTTCGTCGTCCTCATCGTCTCCTCGGTCATGTTCGGCCTCGCGCACGTCGTGGGGTACCTGATCGGGGGCCTGCCGCTCGGCTTGATCCTGTTCCAGGTGGCGTTCATCAGCATGGACGGCGCCCTGTACTACGCCGCGCGCCGCGCAACCGGGCGGCTGTGGGTGCCGATGCTCCTGCACGGGCTCAACGACGCTGCGCTGTTCCTGCAGACCGCCGGGCGGAACCACGAGGGTGCCGAACCCCCGGCCACGACCGGGGTCATCGAGATCGTGCTGATCGCGTTGTCCGTCGCGATCGCGATCAGTGTCCTCCGCGAGACGCTCCGGGATCGCCGCGAACGCCGCGCGACCGCCGACACGAGGGAACCGCGCTGACGCGAAGCTCGCGCCGACGAGAAGTGTGCGCGCCCCGCGCGGGTCGTGCGCGGCGCTGAGCGAGCAGAAGGCGACGGGTGGAGGGTGGCGACCCGTCGTCTTGTGCTCACTCGATGACGGCCTGGAGGCACGTGGCGGGGCCGCCACGGGCCTCCAGGCCGTCAGGTGGGTGCGTTCAGAGCGCGCGCCCGGCGGCCCGGCAGGAGGAAGACCGCAACGATCCCGAAGGCGATGTAGACGAAGTTGAACAGCGACGCGAAGGTGACCAGCGCGGGCGATCCGCCGGTCACGACGGCGTGCGCATCGTTGATGCCGCCCGCCGCCATCAGGGTGGTGGGGTCGGTGAGGGCGTGCAGGAGCATCGGGACGATCAGCCACCGGCTCACCCGGAGCGCGAGGAACATCATCGCGCCGAAGCCCATCGCGTAGCCGACCGTCGCGAACACGAGCAGTGGGTTGCCCCCGCCGAGCAGGTTCTGCAAGTGGATCAACCCGAAGACGACCGACGACAGCACGTAGACCGCACGCTCGCTGTACCCGTGGTGTTCGAGCAGCTCGACCGTGAGACCGCGGGTGAGGAGTTCCTCGGCGAACCCGACGCAGAGGCCGAAGAACAGGATCGCGAGGACGAGTGCGGGGGTGAAGCGGGACCAGTCGGTGCCGGCGAGCTTCATCACCGGCGGGACGACGGTGATGACGACCGCGATCCACATCCACCGCGGGGCGCGTGCAGTGCGCCGGCGGAACAGGTGCGGCAACCAACCGAGTGAGCGCGCGAACAGCAGCAGGAGCAGGCCCATCAGGCCGATCGGCAGGATCGAGGCCAAGAGCACGCTCGCGGGGTCGCCGTACAGGTCGTCAAGGTCGATGAACGGCCGCACGAACAGGCCGATGAGCTGACTGATGCCGAGGTACACGAGCAGGTAGACGGCGGCGAGCAGGATCGATCGCCACCACCCGCCGCGTGCCCAGAAGCGTTGCCACGCGTTCGCGGTCGTCTGATCCGTCATGTGGTTCCCCTGTGGTGGTGTGTGGCGCCTGGCAGGTGGCAGACGGTCCCAGCCTGCCGTATCCCGGGTCCGCCTGCCGGGGTAGGGCACTCGATGCGTCAGCGTGTGCTGTATGGTCAGTGAATGCTGACCATAGCCCCGCGGCTCGACGTCATGCACCGGCTCGGCCGGGCGATGGCGGACAGGACGCGCTCCCGGATCCTGCTCGAGATGCTCGAAGCGCCGGTCTACCCGGGCCGGCTCGCGGCCGAGCTCGGGCTGACCCGGTCGAACGTCTCGAACCACCTCGCCTGCCTGCGCGGATGCGGCATCGTCGTCGCGGTGCCCGAGGGGCGCTCCACCCGGTACGAGATCGCCGACCCGCACCTCGGGGCCGCGATCCGCTCGCTCCTCGAGGTCGTGCTCGCCGTCGACGACGGCGAAGCGTGCACCGACGAGGACTGCGACGTCCCGCTCTGCTGCGGACCCGGCGCATGACCGACGCGACCGTCCGGGCGGTTCCTGATCGCCGACGGGTGCTGCAGCGACGGATCCGGTGGATCGTCGCCGCGACGATCACGTACAACGTCATCGAGGCGGTCATCGCGATCGCAGCCGGTTCGGTGGCGTCCTCGACCGCCCTGATCGGCTTCGGACTCGACTCCGTCGTCGAGGTCCTGTCCGCTGCTGCCGTCGCGTGGCAGTTCGCCGGGCCGGACCCCGAGGCGCGGGAGCGCGTCGCGCTCAAGGTCATCGCGGTGTCGTTCTTCGCCCTGGCGCTGTACGTCAGTGTCGACGCGGTGTTGACCCTGACCGGGGTGCGCGAGCCTGAGCACAGCACCGTCGGGATCGTGCTGGCGGCGGTCAGCCTGGCCGTGATGCCGTTCCTCAGCCTGCTCGAACGGCGGACCGGCAAGGAACTCGGTTCGGCGTCGGCGATCGCGGACTCCAAGCAGACCCTGGTGTGCAGCTACCTGTCCGCCGCGGTGCTGGTCGGGCTGCTCCTGAACACACTGTTCGGGTGGTCGTGGGCTGATCCGGTGGCTGGCCTGGTGGTCGTCGTGTTCGCGGTCTGCGAGGGGCTCGAGGCCTGGCGCGGCGACGCGTGCAAGCAGCCAGTCGCCGCCCTGACCGGCGAGCGCGCGGCCGACGCCTGCGACTGCTGCTGACGCGGGCTCGGGTGCGGTGACCGCCGCCCGGGTGTCGGTCCCGCTGAGTAGCGTCGCGGGCATGGGCGAGACACCGCAGATCGACGACGCGACCATCGAGGACCTCCGCGCGCGACTGCGGGCCACGCGCTGGCCGGACGCACCCGCCGGCGCCGGATGGTCGCTCGGGGCGGACGTCGACGAGCTCCGGTCGCTCATCGAGTACTGGGCCGACGGCTTCGACTTCGACGCGCACCGGGCGGCGCTCGCCGCACTGCCCAGCCGACGGCTGACGATCGACGGCACCGGGATCCACGTGCTGCACGCCCGAGCGGGCACGCCCGACGGGTTGCCGCTCCTGCTCGCGCACGGCTGGCCGGACTCCGGGTGGCGGTACCGCAAGGTCCTGCCGATGCTCGTCGAGGCCGGCTTCGACGTGATCGTGCCGGACATGCCCGGCTACGGGTTCTCCGACGCCCCGCCGCAGCCCATCGACGCCCGCGCAGTCGCCGGCATGTGGGCCGAGCTGATGACGGAGCTGGGATACGAGCGGTTCGCCGTCGCCGGCGGGGACATCGGCACCCACGTCGCCCGCTACCTCGCGCTCGACCACGCCGACCGGGTGGTCGCCGTGCACCGCATCGACGGCGGGCTGGCCTGGCCCGGCATCGACCTCGACACGTTGTCGCCGGAGGAACGCGGGTTCGTCGCGGCGACCGCCCGGTGGCGCGACGCCGAGGGTGCCTACGCGATGATGCACCGCACCAAGCCGCAGACCGTCGCGGTCGGCCTGAACGACTCACCCGCCGGGCTCGCAGCGTGGATCGTCGAGAAGCTGCGGTCGTGGAGCGACTGCGACGGTGACCTGTGGTCCGTCTACACGCCGGACGAGGTGCTCGCGCTCCTGACCGAGTACTGGGCCACCGGCACGATCGGCTCGGCGATGCGGATGTACCACGCAAACGCCGCGATCCCGGCCGACCAGCTCGCCCGCCGGGTCGAGGTACCTTCCGGGTTCTCGCTGTTCCCCGGCGACCTCGTGGAGCCGCCGCGCGCATGGCTCGAGCGGACGACGAACCTGGTGTCCTACCGGATGATGCCGCGCGGCGGGCACTTCGCGCCGTTCGAGCAACCGGCGCTGTACGTCGACGAGCTCACGACCTTCCTGGAGCCGTTCCGCCGCTAGAGTGGACGGGCCAGCCTCTGTAGCTCAATGGAAGAGCAGTTCCGTCCTAAGGAAACGGTTGGGGGTTCGAGTCCCTCCAGGGGCACCAGCAGGTCGAAGGGGTTCTCGTCCCTGCAGCGCTTTCCAGGGGCACCGACGATCACCCCGCGGCCGGCTGGACCGGCGGGTCCTCCGGCATGGGGTGCTCGTCCTGCCAGACGGCGTCGACGTCTCCGAACTCGCGCGGGTAGCACTGGGTGTCGAAGGTCTCCGAACCCTCCGAGGGTGTCGAGTAGAGGTACCACGGTCCGGTTCCCGTCGGTCGGCTCGTCCATGCGCCGTCGGCGTACCACGACAGCGGGACGGTGCCCATCGACTGACCGGCCTGCGCCAGGCAGGCCTGGAGCCGGTTGAACGCCGCGGTGTACTCGTCGAGCGTGACCTTCCCGTCGGCGGTCTCCGCCCGCTGCTGGGCGGACGGCCGTGCGATCGAGGCCGACTTCGCCCACGAGGCCCACACCGCGTACCGCGCCGAACCCTCGCCGGACACGGACACGGTGGCTCCTCCCGATCCCGGCGCCGGGTACATGCCCCAGCGGGAGCCGAGCACGGTCACCTGGTCCTTCGTGCTCGTGGGGGTGCAGGCGGCGGAGTCTACGGTCGTCCCGTCGACCCGGATCGTGAACGTCCCCGGCTCGAGGCACTCCCACGTGAGCGTCACGCGATCCGCGCCGTCGGGACGGGTGCCGAGGGGGAACGAGCCGTCGCCGCGGGTGACGGCGAACGCTGGCGTGCCGAGCAGTGTCGCGTGGTTCCCCTCCTCCACCTGGTAGCGCGTCGACGTGGCGAGGGCGGTCTCGAGCACGGCGTCCTGGTCGGTCGCGGGCAGGGCCGCCGCGGTGATCCCACCGGTCACGGCCGAACCGGCGAGGAAGGCCGCCGCGACCGTGATCACCGTGCCCCGCGTCGGTCGGCGGCGTCGACGGGCCGGTGGGCTGGCCGTGGCCGTCGCGTCGACGTCGGCGACGAGGGCGTCGCGCATCGCGGCGAGACGAGGGGAGATGTGGTCGTTCACAGTGTGCCTCCGAGGGGTTCCGCTGACGTCGAGTACTGCTGCTGGAGTCGTGCCTTCGCCCGGTGGAGCCGGGACTTCACGGTGCCCGGTGCGACCCCGAGGGCTGCGGCCGCTTCGCGTTCGCCGAGGCCTTCGAGCACGCAGAGCGTGAGGACCCGCTGGTCTGCGATCGGGAGCCCGCGCAATGCTGCGACCGCTTCGGCGTCGGTGAACGACTCTGCGGGGTCGGGAGCGGGGTCGTCGACCGGGAACCTCCCGAGGAAGAGCCGGTGACGGCGCGTGGCGCGGGTCAGGTTGTGCGCGGTGTTCGTCGCCGTGACGAGCAGCCAGGGCAGCAAGGAGTCGTCGACGAAGCGGACGCGTTCGCGCTTCCGCCAGGCCTCGAGGAACGCGATGGCCACGACGTCGTCGGCGTCGGCCGGCGTGGGGACGAGGCCGACGGCGTGCCGTCGCAGGCGTGGGGCGTGTCGGTCGAAGACGCGTCCGACCGCTCGGCCGTCTCCGGCGACGCCCAGCGCCCAGTCCGCTCGGTCCCCCGTGATCTGGTTCATGCCCTGTATTGTCCGGGCGCAGCGGATCGGTTCCCGGTTCGCGGGACGAGTTCTCCACAACCGTCGCGCTGGACGGTAGCGTGCCCCGGTCTCCCCGTACGATTGACCCCGTGTCCAAGGTCCTGAGCAGTCTCCCCGTCGGCGAACGAGTCGGCATCGCGTTCTCAGGGGGTCTCGACACCTCCTGCGCCGTTGCCTGGATGCGCGAGAAGGGGGCGATCCCCTGCACGTACACGGCCGACATCGGTCAGTACGACGAGCCGGACATCGACGCCGTCCCGAGCCGCGCCCACGAGTACGGTGCCGAGATCGCCCGCCTGGTCGACGCGAAGAGCGCCCTGGTGGAAGAGGGCCTCGTCGCCCTGCAGACCGGCGCCTTCCACATCCGTTCCGGCGGCAAGACGTACTTCAACACGACGCCCCTCGGTCGTGCGGTCACGGGCACGATGCTCGTCCGCGCGATGAAGGAAGACGGCGTCGACATCTGGGGCGACGGCTCCACCTACAAGGGCAACGACATCGAGCGGTTCTACCGCTACGGCCTGATGGCCAACCCGCGTCTGCGCGTCTACAAGCCGTGGCTGGACTCCGAGTTCGTCGAGGAGCTCGGCGGTCGCAAGGAGATGAGCGAGTGGCTCGTCGCCCGCGGCTTCCCGTACCGCGACTCCACCGAGAAGGCGTACTCGACCGACGCCAACATCTGGGGTGCAACGCACGAGGCGAAGAGCCTCGAAGAGCTCTCGAGCGGCCTGGACATCGTCGAGCCGATCATGGGCGTCGCCGCCTGGCGTGACGACGTCGAGGTCGCCACCGAGATCGTCAGCATCCGCTTCGAGGCCGGTCGCCCCGTCGCGATCAACGGCGAGGAGTACACGGACGCCGTCGCCCTGGTCTACGAGGCGAACGCGATCGGCGGCCGCCACGGCCTCGGCGCGTCCGACCAGATCGAGAACCGCATCATCGAGGCGAAGAGCCGCGGCATCTACGAGGCACCGGGCATGGCCCTGCTGCACATCGCCTACGAGCGGCTGCTCAACGCGATCCACAACGAGGACACGGTCGCGTCGTACCACAACGAGGGCCGCCGACTCGGGCGCCTGATGTACGAGGGCCGCTGGCTCGACCCGCAGTCGCTCATGCTCCGCGAGTCCCTGCAGCGCTGGGTCGCGTCGGCCGTCACCGGCGAGGTCACGCTGCGCCTGCGCCGCGGCGACGACTACACGATCCTCGACACCACGGGTCCGGCGCTGTCGTACCACCCTGACAAGCTCTCGATGGAGCGGGTCGGCGACGCCGCCTTCGGTCCGGACGACCGCATCGGTCAGCTGACGATGCGCAACCTCGACATCGCGGACTCCCGCTCACGGCTCGAGCAGTACGCGGCCGCCGGTCTCATCGGCGGTGCGACGGCCGAGCTCGTCGGCGAGCTCGAGGCGGGCGAGTCCGAGGAGATCCTCGGTGGCGCCGTCATCGCCTCGGACGCCGAGGATGCGCTCGGACGCCGGACGGACCTCGCTTCCGAGGGCGCAGCCTTCGACTCCGGCACTGACTGACGAGCGCAGCGCCACGGGACCGGTACCACGCGGCCGGTCACGCGCCGTGGACGCGCAAAGAGCATGACGGGAGGCGCGGTGCCAGCTGGCATCGCGCCTCCCGTGCGTCGTCCTGCCGCCGTCTCAGGCCGTGGCACCTCCGAGCAGCAGCTCCAGCTGCTCGACGACCAGGTCGGGCCGCGTGATGAACGGGTGGTGCCCGGTCGGCACGTCGACGCTCCGCGTCGCCCGCGCCGCGTGCGCGCGCTGCAGCCCCACGGTGGTGCTGCGGTCCTCGGTGCAGACGAGGTATGTCGAGTCGACGTCCTGCCACCCTGCTGTCGTCGTCGGTGTCACAAACGCCCCCGCCGACTGGGCGGTCACCCGGTCCCAGGCGGCCTGCTGGGTGCTCGTGTCGGCGTCCTGCAGGAAGCGGCTACCGAATGACCCAGCGTCGTACCCGGCGACGGCGAGGACACCGTCACCGGCCGGGCCGATCGACACGGGATCGGGCTCGTCGGCCATGATGCCGGCTTGCGCGGAGCCGATGTCGGGCAGGTACGAGGACACGTACAGCAGGTGAGCGACGGCGTCGTGCCGTCCGGCCTCGGCGATGACGGTGCCGCCGTAGGAGTGCCCGACGACGATCGCCCCGTCGCTGTCGTCGAGGGCGGCGCGCAGGGCGGCTGCGTCCTCGGCGAGCCCACCGTCGGGGTGACCCGCCGGGCCCTCGCCGCAGGACGGCAACGAGACCGCTCGGCTGCGGGTTCCGGTGCGACTGTGCAGCAGGTCAGCGGTGGGCTGCCACCACCAGGCACCGTCGCGGACCAGGGCGCCGTGGACGAACAGGATCTCCATGCCCCGACGCTACGGCGATCCGGGCGGCGGCGTGCGATCGGCCGAGAAGCGCACCGCGCTCGACGGCGTCGGACGCAACCCCTACCGTGGAGGAACTGGATCGGTCATCAGGGACCCGTCGTCACGATGCTCCTCACAGATGTGGGGTCTGGCACAGCGGGTCGATCCGGACGAATCCGAGATGCGCATCATCTCGACGAAGGGCTGGTCGTCATGACCGCCAGGATGCAGCACGATTGGCACCGCCACGGCCTCCGGTCGCCGGAGGACCTCGAAGCCCTCGTGGCCGAGCGCCTCGAAGGAACCGGTCACGCTTCCACCAGCACGGGTGACGCACGGCGCGAGCCGTCCTACGCCGACTTCCTCGGCGAGCAGATCTGATCCGTCCCGGTCCGCTGCTCTACGGCTTGTAGAGTCTGTGCATGCGGACAGGACGAACGACGGCAGCTTCCCTCGCGATCGTCGTCGGAGGGCTCCTGGCGCTCGTCGGGGTCCAGCCGGCCTCGGCGCACTCGGCGCTCACCGGCAGCACGCCCGCTGACGGCGCGGTCGTCACCGAACCGCTCGACCGGGTCGACCTGACGTTCAGCGAGGCACCGCTCGCCGGTCTCGACGCCGGACTGCGGATCCAGGTCACCGACGCCGACGGCACCGACGTGTCGACGGGCGAGGTGACCGTCTCCGGGATGACGATGGGCAAGGCCGTCGACCTCGAGAACGGCGCGTACACGGTGCTCTGGCGGTACGTGTCGCCGGACGGCCACCCGATCGACGGCTCGTACGGGTTCGAGTACCGGGCCGCGGTCGCGACACCGTCCACGACGACATCGCCGACGTCGGATGCCGCCACCCCCACTCCGACGTCGACCGCGACGGCCACCGGGGCATCCGACGGTGCGCCCGACTCGGCGCCGGGCATCGCCCCGGGAGTCTGGGTCGCGCTCGGCGCCGGCACGTTGCTCGCTGCCGGTGCCGTCGTCGTGCTCCTCCTGCGCCGCACCCGACGCACTTCGTGAGCAGGAATGGTCGGGTGACCGAGCGACACGCGACCATTCCTGCTCACCATGCGCCGCGCCTGCAACCCGGCCACGCGCCGGACGGGAGGCCCGCCATCCGGCCGCCACGGGCCTCCCGTCCGACGCTGGCCACGTTCACCCCCGCTTCGTGAGCAGAAGAGGTCGGGTCCTGGAACGGGACCCGACCTCTTCTGCTCACCATGCGAGCGCGCCGCGCGCCGCGCACCGCGCTACGCGGCGGCGGGCGCCTCCTCGAGCGCGGCATCCGCCCGCTCCTCGCTGCCGGCGGCCAGGCCGCGCGCGATCTTCCCGCGCGACGCCAGCCACAGCACCACCGCGGCGGCGAACACGATGACCTCGGTGACGGTCAGCGCCCAGATGATCCCGGCGAGGCCGAACCACAGGTTGCCGGCGATGACGATCGGGATGAACAGCACGCCCTGCGCGAGCGACAGCACCATCGCGGGCAGCACCATGCCGGTCGCCTGGAACAGCGAGGTGAGCAACCCCGTGAACCCGTTCACGATGGCGGCGACGAGCTGCGCCGTCAGGATCGTCAGGCCGATCGCGAGGACCGAGTGGTCGCCGGAGAAGATCGTGAACACCTGCTCGCGGAAGGTGAAGACCGCGCCGGAGAACACGAGGACGATCGCGCCGACCGTGAAGGCGGCTCCGCGCAGGGCGGCCCGGAGGCGTGCGGCGTCGCCCTTGCCGAACGCGTAGGCGAGCAGCGGCAGCACGCCGATCGTGACGCCCATCACCAGGAACTCCGGCACCTGCGCGATGCGGACCGCGACGCCCATGGCGGCGAGCGGGTCGTCGCCGTAGGCGGCGGCGAGGTTGTTGAGCACGAGCGTCGTGACGATCAGGAAGGCGGACTGCAGCAGTTCGCCGACGCCGATGCCGAAGACGGGCTTCAGGATGTCGGCACGGAGCGTGAACCACTTCGGCGCGAAGCTGACGTTCTCGCTGTTCCGCTGCAGCCAGGTCACCCAGTAGGCGATCGACACGACGTTCGCGAGTCCGACGGCCAGCGCTGCGCCGCCGACCCCCCAGTGCAGCACGAGGATGAAGAGCACGTCGAACACCAGGTTCCCGATGGTCGACAGGACCAGGCCGATCATCGCCTGGCGTGCGGCACCCTCGGAGCGGACGATCTGCTCGAGGGCGAACGACGAGGCGAGCACCGGGACGAACGCGAGCATCACGGCGACGTACTCGCTCGTGGCGGGGACGGCTGCTGCGTCGGCGCCGAGCACGGCGACCAGGGGGCGCAGGAAGACGAGCCCGACGACGGCGAGGACGGCGCCGGTGACGACGGCTCCCCACAGCGCGAACGAGGCGACGTGCTTGATGTCCTGCGCCTTGGCGGGGTCGTGCTCCGAGGCGCCGAGCAGGCGGGACATCAGGGCGCTGCCGCCGACGCCGAACACGCCGCCGACGGCCATCACGATGCCGAGCAGCGGGGTGCCGAAGGTGATCGCGGCGAGCAGTGACGTGTCGTGCTGCGAGCCGATGAAGCCGGCGTTGATGACGTTGTACAGGGCGCTGACGACCATCGCAGCGGCCATCGGCACACACAGGTGCACGAGGGCCCGGGCGATCGGGGCGGCGGAGAGGTACCAGCGGTTGGTGGCCGCGGCGGTGTTCTCGGGGGTGGTGGTGGTCATGACTGCCTCCTCGTGGGCAGGGCTGAGGGCGCGACGGGATGCCGTCGCGTGCGGGGGTGGGGCCGGGAGGCCCGGGGCGCGTCGAGCGCGCCGGTGACGTCGGTGCCGGGGCGGCGCTACCGCGTCGGCGGTGCTACCGCGTCGGCGGTGCTACCGGGTCCGCGGTGCTACCGCGTCGGCGGTGCGAGTTCCGCGGTCACCTTCTGCAGCAGGTGCCGCAGGGTGGCGCGTTCGTCCGTGTCGAGTGGTGCGAGCAGGGTGTCGTCGAGGGCGATCATCGCGTCGGTGAAGCCGGCGATGAGGTCGATGCCCGCCGGGGTGGCGTGCACCGTCTTCGTCCGACCGTTCGTGGCATCGGGTCGCCGTTCGACGAGGCCGCGCCGCTCGAGGCCCTGCAGGAGGCTCGAGACGCTGGCCGCGCTGGTCCGGGTGATCTCGGCGATGTCGCGTTGGATCGCCCCGGGGTTCTGCTGCAGGTACCCGAGCACGAAGCTCTGCTCGCGGGTGAGGTCCCGATCACGAACCCACTCGTCAGCCGCCTTGCGCTGTGCCCATCCGATCCACCGCATGAGTTCGAGCGGGGTGGTGAGATCCGGTGCCTGCATGATCAGAACTCTAACTGTTTGATCTCTAACTGTCAACGAGGGTCCGACCCGTGGTCCGGCCCCGGAACGGGGGTATGGCCTCGGGGTGTGGCGCTGGTAGCTTGCACAGGAAGACGGCCTCACCAGCCGTCGTCCTCGGTCCGGTGCCGGACCGTTCGGGTCTCCCGTCGAACCGCCGGGGGACGGATCAGCAGTGGCGGACCTCCGCCCGGGAAAGGGACCCATGACTCGCACTGCGCTCCGAGCGCGACGCCGCCGGCGTCCATGAACTCCGACGCGCGCCGGCGGGTACCGGCGTGCGTCTCCACGGGGCCGCGGCGTTCGGGTCGCCTCGGGCCCTCCGGTGCGGTGGCGGTTCGGACCGCCACCGCACCGGACATCCGCACCACCACGAGTCAGTGAGGACCACCGTGCACGATCACGACACCCACCCGCTCGACCGTCGAGTCGGCCCGCCGCACGTCGAGCGGTTCCGACTGACGCAGAGCGCCGAGACGCTCGGCGTCGTCTGCACCTGCGCGATCGGCGTCGACCACGACAACACGATCCGGCCGGTGCACGCAGAACCCGTCCGCTGAACGCTGTGCACTCCGGCGGGTGCAGCGGGATACTGGGGTGGTGCGTGAACTCCAAGCCGCCATCGCCGCGGACCTCAACGTCCAGCCGACCATCGAGCCGGAGCAGGAGATCGCCCGCCGTGTCGGGTTCCTCCGTGACTACCTGCTCACGACCGGCGCGAAGGGGTTCCTGCTCGCGATCAGCGGCGGCCAGGACTCCACGCTCGCCGGGCGCCTGACCCAGCTCGCGGTCGAGTCCCTCCGTGCCGAGGGCCACCCCGCCGAGTTCACGACCGTCCGCATGCCGTACCGCGTGCAGGCCGACGAGGACGACGCCCAGCTCGCCCTGCAGTTCATCGCAGCCGACCCGGGCATCACCGTCAACATCGAGCACGGCGTCGACGGCGTCATGATCGACACCGCTGCCTCGGGCGTCGAGCTGAGCGACTTCGTGAAGGGCAACGTCAAGGCCCGGATGCGCATGGTCGCCCAGTACGCCGTCGCTGGCCAGCGCGGGCTGCTCGTCGTCGGGACCGACCACGCGGCCGAGGCGGTCACCGGCTTCTTCACGAAGTACGGCGACGGCGGCGTCGACCTGACGCCGCTCACCGGCCTGTCGAAGAGCCAGGGGCGGCAGCTGCTCGAGCACCTCGGAGCGCCCGCCCGCCTGTACGAGAAGGCCCCCACCGCGGACCTGCTCGACGAGACGCCCGGCCAGACCGACGAAGCGAACCTCGGGCTGTCCTACGCCGAGATCGACGCCTACCTGCAGGGGCACGACGTGCCGCTCGAGGTCGCCGAAGCGATCGAGTCGCGGTACCGCGCGACCGAGCACAAGCGCCAGGTGCCGGCGACGCCGTTCGACGACTGGTGGCGTGCGGGCGCGTAGGCGCTGACGCGACCACAGACAGGAGGCGAGGTGCAGGTGATCCTGCACCGCGCCTCCTGTCCGTCCGCGCGGTCTCCTAGGATGGGAGCCGACGGAACAACAGATGCGGAATCCAGGCTGGCGCCTGGTCCGGAGGGGGAGTCATGGAAGTCCTGTTCGCGCTCGGAGCCATCCCGCTGATCATCGTGGGGATCATCGTCCTCGCCGTGATCGCACTGATCTACGCGAAGGTCGTGTACCGCAACGCCGGCGCCGACGAAGCGCTCATCATCACCGGCAAGCGCTCGCGCAAGGTCAAGAACGACGACGGCACCGAGACCGTCGAGTCCGGCATCAAGGTCGTGCTCGGCGCCGGCGTCCTCGTCCGACCGTTCTTCGAGAAGGTCGCGAAGCTCTCGCTCAGCTCCCGGGCGATCGACATCAACGTCAACGCGCAGGACTCCCGCGGCGTGACGATCGACGTCGAAGCGGTCGCGCTGGTCAAGGTCGGCGAGACCGACGCGTCGATCCGGGCGGCCGCGCAGCGGTTCCTCGGGCAGGAGAAGAAGATCGACGACTTCGCGCGCGAGGTCCTGTCGGGATCGCTCCGTGCGTCGATCGGTGCGACCGACGTGTCCACGATCATCCGCAACCGCGACCAGCTCACCGTCGCGGTGCTCGACGTGGCGAAGGAGGCCCTGCACAGCCAGGGGCTCGACGTCGACTCCTTCGAGATCAAGGGCATCTCGGACCGCAACGAGTACATCAGCGACCTCGGTCGTGCCGAGCGCGCCCGCGTCCGGCTCGAGGCGGAGAACGCCGAGGCGCAGGCCGACCGCGAAGCGCGAGAAGCCCGTGCCACCGCCGACCAGGCCATCGCCGAAGCCGAGAACACCCTGGCGATCCGACGTGCCGCACTGCAGCTCGACGCCGACCGGGCATCGGCCGAGGCCGCAGCCGCCGGTCCGCTCGCCCAGGCCCGTGCGGCGCAGGGCGTCGTCGAGCAGGAGCAGATCACCGCGCAGAAGCGTGCCGAGCTGCGCCGTGCCGAGCTCGAGTCCGAGGTCTCCGCCGTCGCCGAGGCGCAGGCGCGCAAGACCCGCGTCGACGCCGAAGCGGCCGCCGGTGCCCAGGTCGAGACGGCCCGCGCCCAGGCCGAGGCCCGTCGGATCTCCGCCGAAGCGATCGCCGCCGAGGCGAAGGCCGAGTCCGAGGCGCGCAAGCTCGCCGCCGACGCCTCCCGTGCCGAAGGTGAGGCAGCGGCCGACGCGATCCGCGCCAAGGGTCAGGCCGAGGCGGACGCCACGAAGGCCCAGGCCGACGCACTCGCACAGCACTCCGAGGCCGTCCTGCGCGTCAAGGCCATCGAGACCCTGCCGAGCATCGCCCGCGAGCTCGCGGCGCCGATGGGCAACATCGACAAGCTGACCGTGGTGTCCTCCGACGGTGCCGGCACCCTGTCGAAGAGCATCGTGAGCCAGTTCAGCGAGGTCGACGCCCTGCTCGGGACGACCGCCGGGTTCACCCTGAGCGACATCGTCAAGAGCTCGACGACGGGGCAGGCCGCCGCACGGGCCGTCGTTCGCGAGCAGTCCACCGGTGTCGTGGAGCCGACCGAGTAGTCCTCAGCGGTCCCCGGGGCGGGCGTGGCGAGGATCAGTCCTCGTCGCGCCCGTTCTCGTCGCGGCGCTCGCGCTGCTGGCCGCCGGCGTCCTCGCGCTGGTCGGCGAGCCGCTGCTGCCACACGACGCTGCGGGCCGCGCCCTCGAGGATGTCGTCGACGCTCCGTCCGGTCTGCGCCGCGAGCGCACCGCTGAGTCCGGCGGTGAGGGTCCCGCCGGCGGATGCCAGACGTTCGATCACCTGCTCCTGGCGTGGGGTCAGGGGCTCGTCGATCATCTCGTCGATGGTGTCGCGGATGTTCTGCTCGCTCGCGTCCAGTGCCGCCTCGTCACCGGAGTGCAGCGCTGCTGCCTCTCCGACGACGACGAGACCGAGGCGCGCGGCGTCGTCTTCGGGACGCGGAGTGCGGTGCTCATCAGTCATGCGGGGGACCGTACGCTCCGTGGCGCCGCGCTTGCTGGACAGACGGGGTACCCGACGCCTGTCGTCCGTCGTCAGTGCGGTGTGGTGTCCCACCGGCGGAGCAACCACTCCGCAGCGGTCAGGCCCTCGCGCCGTTGGAAGTCACGGATGGTGGGCATGTTCGGCGGTGCCGGCGGCAGCGCGTGCTCGAAGAACAGACCGGCGAGACCGGCGAGCACGGCGTCGACCGTGGCGGTAGGCACGGCGGCGAACACCGGGTGGGTGGCGAGGTGGTGCTCGACGTCGCTGTCCTCGCCGCGGACGAGTGTGTCGATCAGGTAGGTCAGCGGGTCGAGCCAGTGCGCGCCGATGCTCGCCCACGGCCAGTCCACGACCCAGACGACCCCGGAGCCGTCGACGAGCAGGTTGTCGGCACGGCAGTCGGCGTGCACGAGGTGCTCGCCGTCGACGAGGGTCGCTGCCCGGGCGGCGGTGCTGGCGAACGCGGGGCCGGCGGCGAGCACGTGCGCCGGCACGACCTCGGCGACCCGGTCGGCAAGGGTGGGGTCGCCGAGCATCCGGTCCCAGGCGCCGAACTCGTGGCGCAGGTCGTCGGTGATCCGGGGGAGCGTGCCGAGGTCGCCGGTCGCCGAGGGCAGGGTGTCCAGCGCATCGAGCACCGCCGCGGTGTCGCTGCCGTCGAGTGCTGCCCCGGGGTGCTTGCCCTCGATGTCGTCGAGGACCAGGACGACCCACTCGTCGCCGTCCACGGTGGCGTCGAAGGCGTCCAGCAGGGGTGGTGCCCGCACCGTCGACGGCAGCTGCGCCACCACGCGGGCTTCCCGGCGGTGCAGGGCGAAGGCATCGGCGTTCCGCGATCGCGAGACCGTCTTGACGAACGCCCGTCGCCCCGTCGCCGTGACCACGCGGTCGGCACTCCCCGGCGACCACCCGGCCGTCTGGGACTCAGTGGACGTCACCGCTCCGCCGAGGATCTGTTCCACCCGGTCGCGCAGGATCGCCGGCACGTCCGTCCACGCAGTTCGCCCCATGGCCGACGACGCTACCTGAGAAGCCGTTCACGAACGTGCACGGACGGCAAATTTGCGTTGGCGGCAAACGTGCCGATGATGTAAAGTTGCAGCGTCTGCAAGGTTGACCCGCCGTTCGACGGCCCGCCACACACGCTCCGGCGTCCCTTGCCCGCACGACGACCACCACGCACCCCTGAAGGACCCCCATGTCTACTGCCACCGCACCCGTCGAGGTGTCGCGCGGACGACACGACTCCCCGGCCAGCACGCCGGGCAAGCCGATCATGTCGCACCGTCAGATCCTGCTCGTCATCTACGGCCTCATGGCCGGCATGTTCCTGTCGTCGCTCGACCAGACGATCGTCGGCACCGCGATCCGCACCATCGGCGACGACCTGCACGGCCTCGACCAGCAGGCGTGGGTCACGACCGCGTACCTGATCGCGTCGACCATCACGACGCCGATCTACGGCAAGCTCTCCGACGTCTTCGGGCGCCGCCCGCTCTACATCTTCGGCATCGCGGTCTTCATCCTCGGCTCGCTGCTCTCGACGATGTCGACCTCGATGATCATGCTCGCCGCGTTCCGTGCCTTCCAGGGCATCGGTGCCGGTGCGCTGATGTCGCTGCCGCTCGCGATCATGGGTGACATCCTCGCCCCGCGTGAGCGTGCCAAGTACCAGGGCTACTTCCTCGCGGTCTTCGGCATCTCGTCCGTCATCGGGCCGCTCATCGGTGGCCTGTTCGCCGGCGCGAGCACGATCCTCGGTGTCACCGGCTGGCGCTGGGTCTTCCTGATCAACGTGCCGATCGGCGTCGCGGCGCTCCTGATGGTCATCGCCTTCCTGCACCTGCCGAAGTTCGGTGACGCCAAGGCGAAGCCGCGCATCGACTGGTGGGGTGCCACCTCGGTCATCGCGACGCTCGTCCCGCTCCTGCTCGTGGCCGAACAGGGCCGCACCTGGGGTTGGGGTTCGGCCGGCGCCATCGCCTGCTACGTGATCGGTGCGCTCGGGCTCGTCGCCTTCCTGGTGATCGAGACCCTGATGAAGGACGACGCGATCATCCCGCTCAAGCTCTTCCGCTCGGGCACCTTCTCGATGGCCACGATCCTCGGGTTCCTGGTCGGCTTCGCGATGTTCGGCGCCATGCTGACCATCCCGCTGTACCTGCAGATCGTCACGGGGCTCACCCCGACGGAGTCCGGCTTCGCGACCCTGCCGATGATCGGTGGTCTGATGATCGCCTCGATCGCCTCGGGGCAGATCGTCGCCCGCACCGGTCGCTACCGGATCTTCCCGGTGATCGGCACGGCCCTGGTCTCGGTCGGCTACGTCGTCCTGACGTTCATGACGATCGACAAGCCGCTCTGGTTCCTGATGATCGGCATGTTCCTGATCGGCCTCGGCCTCGGGCAGCTCATGCAGAGCATCACCCTCGCCTCGCAGAACTCCGTGCAGCCGCGGGACATGGGTGTGGCGACGTCGTCCGCCACGTTCTTCCGCCAGATCGGTGGAACGCTCGGTACGGCGGTGCTGCTCAGCATCCTGTTCTCGATCATGCCGGCGAACATCCTGCACGCCACCGCGGACCAGAAGAACCTGTCCGGTGCGCTCGACGCCGCTCTGAACCCGACCGTCGCCACGGCGAAGGCGAACGCGGGCGTCATGGAGCAGATCTGGAACCCGATCGTCAGCCCGGTGAAGTCGCAGGTGCAGTCCGGCCTCGACCAGGCCACCGCGCAGGTCACCGCTGCGACGACCGGCGCTCCGGAGGCCGTGCAGCAGCAGGCCCTCACCGCCGCAGCCGACAAGGCGCACGCCAGCGTGCAGGACGGCAAGCTCGTGGTCGACTGGTCCGACGCCTCGCAGCGCTCGTACTGGGTCGGTGAGCTCGCCCCCGAACTGTCGAAGCAGATCGACAAGGGAGCCGGCGACGGCAGCAGCTCGAGCAGCGAGACGAGCGACACGTCCTACCTCAACGGTGCGACCCCGGCGCTGACCAAGCCGTTCATGACCGGCTTCAACGCGTCGGCCGTGACCGTCTACTGGGTCGGCTTCGCCGTGATCCTGCTGGCGTTCATCCTCAGCTGGTTCTTCAAAGCGCCGCCGCTCCGCAAGAGCTCGGCCCTGCAGGAGCAGGCCGACCAGGCCGGCACCGCCGACGACCTCGAGGTGCAGGCCGTCAAGGCGGCCGACACGATGGGGTCGCCCACGGCGCCCGTCACCGGATCGATCCCCGTGCAGCGGGACCGCGCGTAGGACCGGCCACCGGGGCCTCTCGTCACCAGACGGGAGGCCCCGACCCGCACCAGGAGCAGCAGTGAGCACGATCGAATCGCACCCGGCAGGCGACAGTGGCCTGCGGGAACGCAAGAAGCAGCAGACCCGGCACGCGATCCACCAGGCCGCGATGGCGTTGGTCTCCGACCGGGGCCTGGCCGGCGTGACGGTCGAGGAGATCTGCGCCGACGCCGGCGTCTCGCCCCGTACCTTCTTCAACTACTTCCCGTCGAAGGGCGACGCGGCACTCGGGCTCCCCGAGAGCTCGGTGCCCGAACTGGCACGACAGGCGTTCCTGACCGCGGAGGGCCCGCTCGTGTCGGACCTCTGCGACCTCGTCGCCCGGACGGTGACACTGCCGGCGGACCGCCGTCGCATGAAGGACCTCGTGCAGGCGCGACCCGAGATGGTGCCCGCGATGCTGCAGTGGATGGCACGTGCCCGGCTCGCCGTGTTCACGGTCGCCGCCGAGCGCACCGACGTGGACTCCGCACGGACCGCGGTGACGCTCGTCATGGCGGCGCTCATCGAGTCGGCACACCGCTTCGCCGACGGCTCGCGCGACGAGCTGGCGGACCGCCTCCGCGGCGTGGTGGCCGAGATGGGCCGGCTCGCCTCCGCCTGAGACGCGACCACGGACGGGAGGCGCGGCGCGGGTCCGACCCGCACCGCGCCTCCCGTCCGTGGTCCGGTCGCAAGCCCCGCAGAAGCGACAGATGCGCGCGCTCCACTGTCGACAGTGCCGCGAGAGCGACAGATATCCGCGAACAGTTGGCGGGGATCTGTCGCTTTCGCGGATCGGCCACGCCGCCGCAATCCACGCCGACGCGACGCGCAGCCATCCGACGACTCGGCCCCGTTCGAGACCAGAACGTGACGAAGAGTTCTCTTGACGCGCGAGACATCCGATGTTTTGATTGCCTCGTTCGGTCGACGGAGACCGGACGGCAGGAGACACGAATGAGCCGCATCACCGGTCTGCACGTGCGCGACATCCGCTTCCCGACCTCTCGGGAGCACGACGGATCCGACGCCATGAACCCCGCGCCCGACTACTCCGCCGCGTACGTCGAGATCACGACCGACGCCCTGGACGGACACGTCGGCACCGGCTTCGTCTTCACGATCGGCCGCGGCAACGAGGTGCAGGAAGCCGCGATCGCCGCCCTGCGCGGGCACGTCGTCGGCGCCGACGCCGAAGCGGTCCTCGCCGACATGGGCGGCACCTGGCGCGCCATGGTCCACGACTCGCAGCTGCGCTGGCTCGGCCCGGAGAAGGGCGTCATGCACATGGCGATCGGCGCCGTGGTGAACGCGCTCTGGGACCTCCGGGCGAAGCGCGCGGGACAGCCGCTGTGGGCGCTGCTGGCGGACCTGAGCCCCGAGGAACTCGTCGACCTGGTGGACTTCCGGTACCTCACCGACGCGATCACCCCGGACGAGGCGCTCGAGCTGTTCCGGGCCGCCGAACCGCACCGTGCGACCCGTCGGGCTCGGCTCGAAGCGCAGGGCTACCAGGCGTACACGACGACCCCGGGCTGGCTCGGCTACGACGACGAGAAGCTCGCCCGGCTCTGCCGCGAGGCCGTCGACGAGGGCTTCGAGCAGATCAAGCTCAAGGTCGGCGGCGACCTCGACGAGGACGTCCGCCGGATGGGCATCGCCCGCGCCACGGTCGGCCCCGACATCCGGATCGCGGTCGACGCCAACCAGCGGTGGGACGTCGACGAGGCCGTCACCTGGATCGAACGGCTGAGCCCGTTCGGCCTCGCCTGGGTCGAGGAACCCACGAGCCCCGACGACGTCCTCGGGCACGCCGAGATCGCCCGACGCATCGCCCCGATCCCGGTCGCGACCGGCGAGCACATGGCCAACCGGGTGATCGCGAAGCAGCTCATCCAGGCCGGGTCGATGTCGGTGCTGCAGATCGACGCCACCCGGGTCGCGGGGGTCAACGAGAACCTCGCGATCCTGCTGCTCGCCGCGAAGCACGGCGTCCGGGTGTGCCCGCACGCCGGCGGGGTCGGCCTGTGCGAGGCGGTGCAGCACCTGTCGATGTTCGACGCCGTCGCGCTGACCGGCGACCTCGACACCCGCTGCATCGAGTTCGTCGACCACCTGCACGAGCACTTCGTGACCCCGGTGGACGTCCACGACGGCCGCTACTGGCCGCCGACCGCTCCGGGAGCCGGCACCGAGATGCTCGCCGACTCCCTCGACGCCTACGCGTTCCCGGACGGCCCGGCCTGGGCCGTCGTCGACACCGAGACGGTCCCCGACGCGGTCCGCGTCGCCTGATCCCACCACCCCACACACCCCATCACCACGACGAAGTGGAGACTCCGATGCAACGACGACGCATCATCACCGGGCTCGCGGCAGCAGCTGCCGCGGCCCTCGTGCTCACCGGCTGTTCCTCCGGCAGCAGTGCCGGTGGAAGCCAGTCGAAGGACGCCCTGACCTGGTCCATGTGGATCGCCGGGAAGGAGGACAAGGCCGCCTGGCAGAAGGTCGCCGACACCGTGAAGAGCGAGGACGACATCACCCTGACGATCCAGGGCGCGCCGTTCGAGAACTACTTCACGAAGCTCAGCACGCAGTTGAGTGCAGGCGGCGCCCAGTGCGTCGTGAGCATGCAGTCGCTCCGCACCGCGAACTACACGTCGTCGCTGCTGCCGCTCGACGACCTCGCGAAGCAGGACGGCACCGACCTGTCCGCGTTCGACAGCACCGCCCTCGACGGCATGAAGGTCGACGGGAAGCTCTACGGCCTGCCCTACGACACCGGGCCCATCATGATGTTCTACAACAAGGACGTCTTCACGAAGGCCGGCGTGGCCGAGCCGAAGCCGGGATGGACCGTCGACGACTTCGAGGCGGCGGGCGCCGCGCTCAAGGCGAAGGGCGTCACCATGTTCGGTTCGACGGTGGGCGACCTCAACCTCGAGTCGATGGTCTACGGCTACAACGGTGGCCGGGTGATCACGTCCGACGGCGAGCTCGACGCGTCGAACGCGAAGTTCGCGGACGGCCTCGACTGGCTCTCGACACTGGTGGAGAAGGGCTACGCGACGCAGGCGTCGTCGGACGCGTCGACGCCGGGCAACGACTTCGCCGCCGGCAAGGTCGCGATGTACACCGACGGTCCGTGGTCGCTCATCAGCCAGAAGGCCAAGGTGAAGTTCGACCTCGGGGTCACGACGCTCCCCGCGGGGACGTCCGGTCCGTCGACCTTCGCCGCCGGCTCCGGCTTCGGTGTCTCGAAGCAGTGCAAGTACCCGGAGCAGGCGTTCAAGGCCGTCCAGACGATGACCAGCGAGAAGGTCCTGACCTCGCTCGCCGAAGCGGGACGAGCCTTCCCCGGCCGTACCGCTGCCCAGTCGGCGTGGTACTCGAGCGCCGGCATCGACGGCGCCGAGGCCGCGCTCAAGGCAGGGCTCGCGAAGTCCTCGCCGCTCCTCGGGAACAAGCAGAGCGACCAGCTCTCCCAGCTGTTCACGCAGTACGCGCTGCAGGCGGTGAACGGGCAGACCTCCGGCAAGGAGACGATGTCCTCCATCGCCGGCCAGCTCGGCACGCAGTGACCAGCTGAACCAGTGATCGGACGGGAGGCCCGTTGCGGCCCCGCCACGGGCCTCCCGTCCGATCCATCCCCTGTTCAGGACCGCGCGAACGACGAGGAGGTCGTCGCATGACCACCATCCAGGACCCACCGGCCGAAGCGGCCGTCCCCGCGGTCGCGACCGCGATCGCGGTCGGAGCCGCCACCCCGCGGCGGAAGGACGGCGAGGACACGAGCGCACTCGGGCGCCGCTCCTGGTGGGGCGCCGCGTTCGCGGCACCGCACTCGATCGGACTCGTCGTCTTCACGGCGTTCCCGATCGTCGCCTCACTCGTCGTCAGCTTCATGAACTGGCCCATGCTCGGCGAGCGCAGCTGGGCCGGCATCGAGAACTACGCCCGGCTCTTCGCCGACCCGGTCTTCCGCACCGTCGCCCTCAACACGGCGCTGTTCGTGGTGCTCTACGTGCCGCTCAACCTCGTCGTGTCGCTCGGGCTCGCCGCATGGCTGACGCCGCGGATCGCCGGCCGGCACGTCTTCCGCGTCCTGTTCTTCATCCCGACCATCACGCCGATCGTCGCGAACGTCGTGGTGTGGCGGATGCTGTACCAGCCCGGGGGAGCGATCGACGCGTCACTGCAGTCCACCGTGGGCGTGCACGCGCCGAACTTCCTCGCCGACGAGCACTGGGCGATGCTCGCCATCGTCGCGATGAGCGTCTGGCAGGGCTTCGGCTACAACATGCTGATCTTCTCGGCGGCGCTCGACGCCGTGCCGGAGAACCAGATCGAGGCCTCGCAGCTCGACGGCGCGAACGCCTGGCAGACCTTCTGGGCCATCAAGTTCCCGCTCATCTCGCCGTCGGTGTTCTTCGCGACGATGATGACGCTGATCACCTCGTTCCAGGTGTTCGTGCAGCCGTTCGTCCTCACCAAGGGCGGGCCGGGCACCGCGACGGAGACCCTCGTGCAGTACATCTACAACACCGGTTTCCAGAACCAGCAGCTCGGTCTGGCCTCGGCCGGCGCCTGGGTGCTGTTCGTCATCATCCTCGGGATCACGGCCGTCCAGTTCCTCGGGCAGAAGCGGTGGGTGCACTATGAGTGAAGCGGTCCGCGGGCACGTCGGTGCCACCACGTCGAACCGGACGGTCAACCCCCGTGCCGTCGCCAGGACGAAGTCCGCGCCACGACCGGGGCGGGTCCGGCACGCGATCGGGTACGCCCTGCTCTGCCTCGTCACGCTCCTGTTCGTCTCGCCGCTCATCTACATGGTCGCGACGAGCCTCAAGCCCGCCGACCAGGTGTTCACCACCCCGCCGACGCTCTGGGGTCGCTCGCTCGCGTGGGACAACTACATGCAGGCGTTCACCTACCTGCCGTTCGCCCGCTTCATCCTCAACGGCGTCTTCGTCGCGGCGGTCGGGACGGCGATCAACGTCGCCGTGGCCGTGCTCTCCGGGTACGCGTTCTCACGGTTGCGCTGGCGCGGCCGGAACACGGTGTTCCTGCTGTTCCTCGTCACGCTGATGATCCCGCAGGACGTCCTCGTCATCCCGATGTACGTGATGATGCAGGGCTTCGGCTGGGTCGACACGTTCCAGGCGCTCATCATCCCGTGGGCGTTCACGGCCCTCGGCGCGTTCCTGGTCCGGCAGTTCTTCCTGACCGTGCCGCAGGAACTCGACGACGCCGCCCGGGTCGACGGGGCCGGCGCGATCCGGACCTTCTTCTCGGTGATGATGCCGCTCGCCCGACCGACCATGGCCGTCCTCGCGGTGTTCTCGTTCATCTCGTACTGGAACTCGTTCCTCTGGCCCCTCGTCATCGTCAACGACGTCGAGGCCCGGGGCACCATCCCACTCGGCCTGCAGCAGTTCTTCGGCCAGCAGGGCTCCGAGTGGAACCTCGTGATGGCGGCGTCGGTGATCTCGATGCTGCCCACCGTGATCTTGCTCGTCCTGCTGCAGAAGCACCTCGTCAAGGGCATCGTCACCAGCGGCCTCGGCGGCCGGTGACGCCCCTCCCCCCTCTGAAAGGAACACTGGCCTCATGACCATCACCGCACCTGCAGAGCCGCAGACCGCGACCGACGCGAGCGGCCTGCCCGCCTGGTTCACCCACGACCGGTTCGGCATGTTCATCCACTGGGGGCTGTACGCCCTGCCGGCACGGCACGAGTGGGTGAAGAACCGCGAACGGATCACCGACGCCGACTACCAGAAGTACTTCGACCACTTCGACCCCGACCTGTTCGACGCCGCCGACTGGGCCCGCCGTGCTCGCGAAGCCGGCATGAAGTACGTCGTGCTCACCACGAAGCACCACGAGGGCTTCTGCCTCTGGGACAGCAAGCTCACCGACTACAAGTCCACGAACACCCCGTTCGGCCGTGACATCGTGCGCGAGTTCGTCGACGCCGTCCGGGCCGAGGGACTGCGGGTCGGCTTCTACCACTCGCTCATCGACTGGCACCACCCGGACTTCACCGTCGACGGCGTGCACCCGAGGCGCGACGACTCGCCCGAGGAGATCGAGGCGTTCAACCAGGGCCGCGACATGTCGCGCTACCGGGAGTACCTGCACGGGCAGGTCGAGGAGCTGCTCACCGACTACGGGTAGGTCGACTACCTGTTCTACGACTTCTCGTACCGGGACAACGACCACGAGGACATCTGGGGCGGCAAGGGTCGCGACGACTGGGGATCCTCGGAGCTGCTCGAACTGACCAGACGGCTCCAGCCCGGCATCATCGTCAACGACCGGCTCGACCTGCCGGGCGACATCGTCACCCCGGAGCAGTACCAGCCGGACAAGCCGATGGAGGTCGACGGCGCCCAGGTGCCGTGGGAGGCCTGCCAGACGCTCAACGGATCGTGGGGCTACGACCGCGACAACGTGAACCTCAAGCCCGTCGACCTGCTCGTCCGCATGCTCGTCGACGGCGTCTCGAACAACGGGAACATGCTGCTCAACATCGGCCCCACCGGCCGTGGCGAGTTCGACGGGGTCTCGCGCCAGACCCTCGACGGCATCGGGACGTGGATGCACCAGCACGCCCGTTCCGTCTACGGCGCCGGACCGTCGTCGTTCGTCGCACCGCGCAACAGCGTGTACACGCAGAACGGCAACCGCCTGTACCTGCACCTGTTCGCGTGGCCGTTCGAGCACGTGCACCTGCCCGACCTGGCCGGACGCGTCGCCTACGCCCAGCTGCTCAACGACGCGTCGGAGCTGCACTTCCGCGAGATCCCGCCGGGGACCCGCGCGCAGAACACCGGGCTCGGCGGGCAGCCCGCGGGGACGCTGACGCTCACGCTGCCGATCGTGCGACCCGACGTCGCCGTGCCGGTGGTCGAACTGTTCCTGCGCGACTGATGCAGCGCATCCTTTCGAGGACCCGGCTGCGCAGCGGGACGGAGGCGGAGTACGAGCGCGCGCACGCCGCCGTCCCGCCCGCGCTCGTCGACCGACTCCGGGCGGCCGGGGTGTCGAACTGGAGCATCTGGCGCGACGGCCAGGACCTTGTCCACCTCATCGAGGTGTCCGACTACCGGGCGATGCGACGCTCACTGGCGGACGACCCGGTCAACGCCGAGTGGCAGGAGACCATCAACCCGCTGCTCGAAGCCGACGACGACTACTCGGGGAACGACGACGGGATCCCGCTCGTCTGGACGCTGGAAGGACAGGGATGACCGACCTCGACCGCGGTCCGTTCTGGTTCGGCGGCGCCGGCATCGGGAACCTGCTGCGCCCGGTGTCCGACGACGACGCCCGTGCCACGGTCGACGCGGCGTGGGACGCCGGCGTGCGCGGGTTCGACACCGCGCCGCACTACGGCCTCGGGCTGTCGGAGCGGCGGCTCGGGGCGGCGCTCGCCGACCGTCCGCGCGATTCGTTCCTGGTGTCGACGAAGGTCGGGCGGCTGCTCGTCCCCGGGCGTGGCGACGGGGACGACCTGGCCTCCGGCGGGTTCGCGGTGCCGAACGACACCGTGCGGCAGTGGGACCCCTCACCGACGGGCGTCCGGCGGTCGTTGGATGAGTCGCTCGGGCGGCTCGGACTCGACCACGTCGACGTCGCGTACCTGCACGACCCCGATGTCTACTCGCTCGAGGACGGCCTGACGCAGGCGCTGCCGACGCTCGCCGAGCTGCGGGACGAAGGCGTGGTCCGGGCCGTCGGCGTCGGGTCGAACTCGGTCGAGGCCCTCGACGCCGCGGTGTCCACCGGGCTGTGCGACGTGGTCATGCTCGCGGGCCGGTACACGCTCCTGGAGCAGCCCGCGGCGGAGCTCGTCGCACGGTGCGCCTCGCTCGGTGTCGCGGTCGTCGCGGTCGGGGTCTACAACTCGGGACTGCTCGGGCAGGACCGGCCGGACGCCACCGCGACGTACGACTACGCCACGGCACCGGCGGCACTCGTCGCGCGGGCGAACGCGATCGCCGACGTCTGCGAGCGGCACGGGGTCACGCTGCCCGAGGCGGCGCTGGCGTTCCCGCGGCGTGCGACTGCGGTGGCCGCGATCGCCCTCGGCGTGCAGTCCGCCGCGCAGGTGCGCTCGAACGTCGAGCGGGCTGCGGCCGTCGTTCCGGAGACCCTGTGGGACGACCTCCGCGCGGCCGGCCTGCTCACCGCCTGAGCCCCGCACAACCAAAGTCACCCCGAACCGCACGGATGCGCGGTTCGGGGTGACTTTGGTTGTGCAGCGAGTCGTGCCCGCCGAGACCTGCCTAGCGGGTCTTGGCGCTGCGACCCGAGAAGCGGATGTAGACGATCAGCACGATGATGGCGCCGATGATCGAACCGATGATGCCGGCCGGCTGGAAGAAGCCGTCCATCGGGTCGTGGCGGAAGATCAGGAACCCGAGGAACCCGCCCACGAACGAGCCGATGATGCCCAGCAGGATGGTCATGGGGATCGAGATGTTCTGCTTGCCGGGGACGACGAGCCGGGCGATGGCGCCGGCGATGAGTCCGACGATGATCAAGCTGATGATGAGACCGAGCACGGTTTCCTCCTCGTGGGTGCGGTTGCCGCGGCATGGTTGCCGGAGTCAGGGCCGACGACCGACACAACACCCACCCACCTGCACCCGTTCTCGGTTTCAGTCGAGGGAGCGCCGCAACCAGCGCTCGACGCCCTCGACGTGCGACACCACGAGTGCCTGCACGAGCTGCGGATCCCGGCGTCGGATGGCGTCCACGATGGCGGCGTGCTCGTCGAGGGTGCGTTGCACAGAGCCGTTCTGCGTCAGCCCGCGCCAGACCCGCACCCGCACGGTCTTGCTCGACAGCGCGTCGAGCAGCCCGGACAGGTACTGGTTGCCGCCGATGCCCGCGATGGTCGAGTGGAACAGCAGGTCGTGCGCGACGAGGTCCTCGACGCCGGTGTCCTCACCGACGGACTGCATCAGCGTGGCGAGCTCGTCGATCTGCTGCTCCGAGGCCCGCGCGGTCGCCAGGACGGCGGACGCGGGCTCGAGGATGCGGCGGACCTCGAGCAGGTCGACGAGGGACCGGTCGTGGTGCATGTCGACGACGAACGACACGGCCTCGAGCAGGACACCGGGTTCGAGCGACGTCACGTAGGTTCCGTCGCCGCGGCGGACGTCGAGCACGCGGATGAGTTCGAGGGCCTTCACCGCCTCGCGCAGGCTGTTCCGCGACAGGCCGAGCGACTCGCTCAGTTCCTTCTCGGGCGGGAGGCGCTGCCCGGGTTGGAGCTCACCGCTCACGATCATCTGCTGGATGCGTGCGATCGCATCGTCGGTCAGCGACGCCACGTCACCACCTCCTGATCCCGGCCCGCTCGCGGACGCGAGCCGACAGGTCGACGATAGCCGGGCCTCCCGGTCGTCACGGCCGGACCATCAGGCGGGCCGCAGCCGGAGGGCCTGCATCCCGCCGTCGACGGCCAGGTCGACGCCCGTCGTGGACCGGGCGAGCGGGCTCGTCAGGTAGGCGACCGCCTCGGCGACCTCCTCCGCCTGGACGAGCCGACCGTGCGGCTGCCGGGCCTCGAGGGCAGCGCGCTCGGCGGCCGGGTCGCCCGCCGTGGACAGCAACCGCGCGACCCACGGGGTGTCGGCCGTGCCGGGGTTGACGGCGTTGACCCGGATGCCCTCGCGGATGTGGTCGGCGGCCATCGCGCGGGTCAGGGCGGCGATCGCACCCTTGGTCGCCGAGTACAGCGCCCGCTGGGGCAGCCCTGCGGTGGCGGCGATCGAGCAGGTGTTCACGATGCTCGCGTTGCCCGATGCCCGCAGGTGGGGGAGCGCAGCGCGCGACAGTCGCACGGCCCCGAGGACGTTGACCTCGTACACGCGGCGCCACTCGTCGTCGTCGTTGTCCTCGACCGTGCCCTGGGCGCCGATGCCGGCGTTGTTGACCAGGACGTCGAGGCCGCCGAGTTGCTCGACGGCGGTTGCGACGGCGGTGCGGACCGAGGCGTCGTCGCTGACGTCGCACGTGACCGAGAGGAACCCCTCGGCGGTCGACGGCTGTAGGTCGAGCACGGCGACCGTCGCACCGCGGTCCCGCAGGGCGGCGGCGATCGCCGCGCCGATGCCGGACGCGCCCCCGGTGACGATGGCCCGGACGCCGTCGTGGCTGCCGGCGCTGCCGGAGCCGGTTCCGCCGGCGCTGCTAGTGCGGCCGGCGCCGCCGCCGGTGCCGGCGCTGCCGGTTGCGTCCGCCATCAGGCTGCTCCGACCGTCTGGCGCTGCGAGCCGAGCCCGTCGGCGGTGAGCTCGACGACGTCGCCGGGCTGCAGGTAGGGCGCGTGTCCGGCCAGCGCGACGCCCGCCGGGGTCCCCGTGCTGATGACGTCGCCGGGGTACAGCACCATGAACTGCGACAGGTACCGGACGATCTCCACAGGACGGAAGATCATGTCGGCGGTGGTGCCGTCCTGCCGGACCTCGCCGTTGACGGTCAGCCGGAGCGTGAGTGCCGCGGGGTCGAGGCCGGCGGCGGTGAGCGACCCGGGCGTCACCAGCCACGGTCCGAGCGGGTTGAAGGTCTCGCAGGACTTCCCCTTGTCCCACTGCCCGCCGCGTTCGAGCTGGAACTCCCGCTCGGACACGTCGTTCGCGATGGCGTAGCCGGCGATGGAGGCCTCGGCGTCCGCATCGGTCTCGCAGTACCGGGCCGTGCGGCCGATGACGATCGCGAGCTCGATCTCCCAGTCGGTCTTCGTGCTGTTCCGGGGGATCAGGACCTCGTCGTCGGGGCCGATCACCGTCATCGGGTCCTTCATGAACACGATCGGTTCGGTGGGGATGTCGGCGCCGGTCTCGGCGGCGTGGTCGCGGTAGTTCAGGCCGATGCAGACGACCTTGCCGGGGCGGGCGATCGGTGCCCCGCGCCGCATGCCGTCGGCCCGGTCTCGCCCGATGATCGTCAGGTCGCCGGCGCTGCGGGCGTGGTCGACGCGGCCGACCGGGTCCGAGGCCAGGAAGGCCCCGCTGATGTCACTGGTGATCGAGCGGAGGTCGAAGACCTCGCCGTCGGTGTCGATGGCCACGGGGATCTCGCTCCCCGCCGGGCCGAGTCGTGCGAACTGCATCGTTCCTCGCTCTCCGGCTGCGCCAGTGCAGCCAGAAACATCCTATGTCTGCGTGGTCATCGGGACAAGGTAGATGCGCTCCGCGGTTCCGCCGAAGACGGCGTCGTGCTCGGTCGTCGACAGGTCGGCGAGTGCGTCCGTCGTCCGCTGCACGACCTCGGCGTACCCGGTCGCCAGGGTCGACACCGGCCAGTCCGAGCCGAACAGCGACCGCTCGGGGCCGAACTGCTCCACGACCGCGCGGACGTACCGGTCGACCGGGCGGTCGCGCCAGTCCGGTCCGGCCTCGGTGAGCAAGCCGGAGACCTTGCACGTGACGTTCGGGCGTGCAGCGAAGTCGGCCATCCGTCCGCGCCAGGCCGGGTCACCCGTGTCGATCGATGGTTTGCCGGCGTGGTCCAGCACGAACGATGCGTCGGGGACGGCGTCGACCAGGGCCAGCGCGGCCGAGTGCTCTCGGGCGCGGACGAGCAAGTCGAACACCAGGCCTGAACCGGCGAGGACTCGCACCCCGCGGGCGACGTCGGGGCGGCCGAGCCAGCCGGGGTCCGGTTCGTCCTGTGCCAGGTGCCGGATGCCGACGAGGCGATCACCGCCGGGGAGCGCACGGACGGCGGCGATCCGGTCCGCCACGTCCGGTGCGGTCAGGTCCACCCAGCCGAC
Organism: Curtobacterium sp. PhB128; assembly: GCF_004340725.1. Lineage (NCBI taxonomy): Bacteria > Bacillati > Actinomycetota > Actinomycetes > Micrococcales > Microbacteriaceae > Curtobacterium > Curtobacterium sp. PhB128. The sequence goes on along the minus strand of NZ_SLUR01000007.1, from coordinate 53,737 downwards.
GACGCCCGCGACCGGTCGGGGCTGCTCGAGGAGCCAGGCCGTCTCGTCGGGATCGTGCACGGCCTGCACGACGATGGTCCGCGTCACGCCGGTGTCCTGCGTCGCTGCGCGGAGGTCCTCCACGTCGAACCGGCGGCGGATCGGGGCGACGGAGTCGTCCATCCAGGGGTACGGCCGGTCGGCGGGGTCCCAGAGGTGGTGGTGAGCGTCGATGATCACGCCCTCATGATGCCCGATTCATCCGATGTCCGCCCGGTTGCTCGGTGTGCTTGGTGCGAAAGCGACAGAAGTCGCCGTCATCTGCCGGTCGGTCCGCCAGAGCGACAGTGTGCCGCCGATGTTCGGCGGCACACTGTCGCTTTCGCGGAAGCGCAAAGCGTCACCCTCGCTCGACCACGCAGGTGGGCCCTGGACACGACCACGGCCGGGAGGCACGGTGCGGGTCGGGCGCGCACCGCGCCTCCTGGCCGGGTTGATCCCAGAGCATCCTGCGAAGGCGACAGATCTCGTCCCGTCGCACGGTCGGTGCCGCCAGCGCGACAGACTGCCGCCGATGTTCGGCGACAGACTGTCGCTTTCGCGGAAGCGGCCGGCCGGCCGAGCCGCCCGCAGCTCAGACGGCGCCGGAGGCCTCGAGCTCGGCGCGCAGCTCGGCGTCCGACGGCTCGACGAAGTGCTTGCCGTTCGGCAGCACCACGACGGGGATGTTCTTCCGCCCGCTGATCGCCTCGGCACGGTCGGCCGCCGACAGGTCCTGCTCGACGTCGACGTACTCGTAGTCGACGCCGAGGGTGTCGAGCAGCGCCTTGGACCGGCGGCAGTCGCGGCACCAGTCCGCACCGAACATCGTCACCTTGTCGAACACTTCGGTCGTGGATGCATCGCTCATGCCCAGAGAGTACGTCGGCGGACCCCCGCGCATTCCCTACGATTGGGGCATGCCGCCAGGACCCGACCCCGAGACGCGATCCTGGGCGTCGGCGGCCGTCCGGCGCTTCGCCGCGGTCACGAACCTGCTCGTCGCGGCCCGTCGGTTCCGCATCGTCGGTGGCGACCTCCGCGACGCGTCGGCGCTGCACGGCCTGCTGACCGGCCTCGGTGCGCGCCCGGCCGCGGAGCACGAACCGATCGACCAGCTCTGGTGCCTCGGTTCCCCCGAGGACTCCACCCCCGTCATCGAGCGCGAGGCCGACCGCCCCCGCGGCGCCACGCTCATCGTGATCGACGCCGGCCGGCACCTGCCCGCGGTCGACGAGGACGCCTTCGGCCCCGTCGTCACCGCCCGCCCGGGCGTGCTCGGCGTCCCAATGCTCTCCGACGACGTCTTCCTGGTCTCCACCGGCCGCGACCCCGAGGACGACCCGGCCGCCGACGCCCGGCTGCGCTGGGCGCGACGCTCGATGCCCGTCTCGCGCGCGGTCGCCGCCGAACTCCGCGACGGTGGACTGCTCCGCGGCACCCGCATCGGCGTCGCGATGTTCCTCGAGCCGAAGACGGCGGTGCTGAGCCTGCTCCTCCGCGACGCCGGTGCGGAGGTCGTCGTCTACGCGCACGCCGACGAGACCGACGACGCCGTGGCCGCGTCGCTCCGGGCAGCTGGTCTCACGGTGCACGCGAGCAGCGCGGCCTCGCTGCCGGAGCAGAAGTCGCTCGCCCTCGCGATGCTCGACACCCGCCCGCACATCCTGCTCGACGACGGTTCCCACGTCATCCGGCTCGCCCACCAGGAGCGTCCGGACCTGCTGCCGACGATGCTCGGCGCGGCCGAGGAGACCACGAGCGGCCTCCGACCCCTGCGCGTGATGGCGTCGCGGGGCGAGCTCGGCATCCCCGTGGTCGCCGTCAACGACGCCCGCACCAAGACGTTCTTCGACAACCGGTACGGCACCGGGCAGTCGACGGTGTTCGCGATGCTCGACCTGGTCGACGGGCTCCCGTCCGGTACGCACCGAGCGATCTCGGGAGGCGCGGCGGTCGTCGCCGGGTTCGGGCACGTCGGCGAGGGGGTCGCGTTGGTGCTCACCGCCCTCGGTTTCCGGGTCACGGTCGCCGAGACCGACCCGGTGCGCGCCCTGCAGGCGCTGTTCGCCGGCCACGCCGTCGCGCCGCTCGCCGAGGCCGTGCAGGACGCCGACCTCGTGGTGAGCGCCACCGGGGTCGCCGACACCATCGACCTGCGCGTGCTGCGCTCGTGCGCGGACGGGGCCGTCGTCGCCGTCGCGGGTGGGGTCGACCACGAGGTCGCGCTCGACGACGCCCGCGCCGCCGGAGCCGGACTGCGGCCAGTGGGTCCGAAGGCCGAGCGCCTAGTGTTCCCCGACGCCGAGGGCGGACCGATCGTGCTCGACCGCGGCGGCTGCATCAACATCACCGCGGCCGAGGGCAACCCGATCGAGATCATGGACCTGTCCTTCGCCGCGCAGCTCGGGGCCGTCCGCATGCTGCTGGAGCGCGGCGACGAACTGGAGCGAGCCGTCGTGCCCATCGATCCCGCGGTCGACGACGCGACCGCCCGCGTGGCGCTCGCCGCGTTCGGAGCGCGCCCCGTTCCTCCCGGCCTTCCCGCCGAACACCCTGCGGACCGCGAGCCGGACGTCCGGACGCGTCGTTTCGGAGACCCCGCATGAGCGCCGTGCACCCGAGCGACGTGCACCCGATCGCCGCGCACCCGCGTGCCGACCACTCCGTCGTCGTGCACTCGGCGCGCGTCGTCGTGCCGATGACCGCGCCGCCGATCGCCGACGGCGCGGTCGCGGTGCAGGACGGCCGCATCCTGCACGTCGGCGACCGTTCCTGGGTCGTCGACCAGCTCGCCGGCTCGGGTGCGACGTTCACCGAACGGCAGTGGCGCGGAGCCCTCCTGCCGGGTCTCGTCAACGCGCACTCGCACCTGCAGTACACCGGCATGGCCAGTGTTGGCCGAGGTCAGTACGACGGTTTCGAGGACTGGGCGTCCGCGTTCAACCGGGACTACGCCGAACCGCACGACTGGCGGGCCGAAGCAGCCGCTGGCGCCGCCGCCTCGATCCGCGCGGGCGTGACGAGCATCGCGGACATCGTCACCGACATCGAGGCCTCCACCGCGCTCGAGGATGCCGGGCTCGGCGGCATCGCCTACTGGGAGGTGATGGACTGGGAGAACGACGCCTGGCAGTCGCACGGCCGCGACCAGGTGCTCGACGAACTCGCCCGGATCCCGACGAACCCCGGCGCCGGTCTGTCGCCGCATGCGCCGTACTCGCTCGAGGTCGCGCCCCTCCTCGAACTCCCCGACATCGTCCGGCAGCGTGGGCTCCGCCTGCACCTGCACCTCGGCGAGGCCGCCTTCGAAGGTGAGCGCATCGCCCTCGGACCGGTCCCCGGACTCGACGGCGTCGACGGCGTCGGCCACGGCAACGACTGGCACCTGGCGAACGTGCCCTCGTTCCGGGCGCTCCGGGCACTCGGGTTCGGGGCGAGCGCCACCGCGTTCGTCGACCGGCTCGGGGTGCTCGGCCCGGACTGCCACATCGCGCACGGCGTCTACATGACCGCTGCCGACCGGGCGCTCCTGCGCGCTCGCGGCACCGCAGTCGCACTGTGCCCGCGCTCGAACGCCGTCATCGGCCTCGATCCGCCACCGGTCGCCGACTACCTGCGCGAGGGCAGCCCGATCGCCATCGGCACCGACTCGCTGTCGTCGTCACCGTCCCTCGACCTGATGGCCGACGTCACGGCGTTGCACCGGATCGCCCGTGCTCAGGGGTACGGCCACCGCGACCTGCACGAGCGGCTCCTGGCGGCGGCGACCCTCGGCGGTGCGCACGCCATGGGACTCGCCGTCGGCCCGGACCGCATCGGCCACCTCGCAGTGGGGGCCCGCGCCGACCTGGCCGTCTTCGACGTCGACGCCCGGACCGTGCCCGACGCACTCGCCGAACTCGTCGAGGACGGAGCCGGGCGTGCGTCCGCGACCGTCATCCGCGGGGTCGTCCGCGCCGTCGACGGGGCACTGACCGGCGTGCCCACGTCGTCGCCCGACCGCCCTGCCCGCCCTGTCATCCCTGTGGAGGAATCATGACCGAGACCGCACCCCGCCCCGGCATGGCCGCCCGTCGCACCGTCGACGGCGAACTGATCGAGTGGCTCGACGTGCCGAAGCGCGCCATCGCCCTCGGCATGGAGCCGCACCCCGAAGGTGGTTGGTACGTCCGCACCTGGACCTCGCCGGCCACGGTGACGACGCCCGCGGGGGACCGCCCCGCCGCGACCCTGATCCACTTCCTGCTGCCCCCGGGCGAGGCCTCGGCCTGGCACCGGGTGACGAGCGACGAGATCTGGATGTGGCACGGTCCGGACACCGTCGAGCTCGAACTCGGCGGCTCCGGCGATGCTCCCGAGCCCGGTGCGCGGATCACCCTCGGGCCCGACGCCGGACGTGACCGGGTGAACGACGCACAGGCGTTCGTGCGCGGCGGCGTGTGGCAGCGGACGATCCCGAACGACGGCGAGGTGCTGCTGAGCTGCCTGGTGTCGCCGGGCTTCTCGTTCGAGGACTTCACGATGGCCGACTGACGTACCACATTGGTATGTTGGTCGGATGGAATCCGGTCGCGTTCCCGCCCTCGCCCGTGCGGCGCTCGACGCTCCGTTCGAGTTCGAGTTCGCGTACGTGGACGAGACCGGTGACAAGGGGGATCCGGCTGTGTCCCCGGGCGCGACGCGCACCTGCACGCTGGGATGCGTGCTCGTCCCTGGCGGTGACTGGACCGATCGTCTCGACTGGCTGACGGGGGTCCGTCGCGAGATCCGGGACACGTACGGCATCCTCCTCCGCCATGAGCTCAAGGCGAACGTGCTCCTGCGCGGGCGAGGGGACCTCCGCCACCTCGGGCTCGGTGGCGGCCAGCGTCGCGACGTGTTCCGCAGATCGCTCGGTGCGCTGAGCGTCGTGGCCTCCGGGGTCTTCGCCATCGTCATCGACAAGGAAGCCCGGCCGATGGACTACCGGCCCGAGGACCGGGCTTGGACCTACCTGCTCCAGCGTCTCCGGATCCGGTCCGAGCAATCCGGCAAGCCGATCATCCTCGTGCACGACGCGGGCGACGACGCGACGGTCCGCGCGATCCACCGGCGCTTCCGGCGGCACAGCTTCGCACCAGGGGGTTCTCGCGTCAGCGCGCCGCTGCTCGTCGAGGATCCGGTCCCTCGTGACTCGGCGTCGTCCTACTTCGTCCAGGCGGCCGACCTGGTCGCGTACGCGGGGTTCCGGCGGTTCCAGGCACCCGGCGCGAAGAGCGGCAGCGTCTGCGACGAGACGATGTGGGACGAGCTGCGGCCCGTCTGGCGCACCGAGGTGACGAACGCTCGGCGCGACGCCATCGTCGTCTGGCCGTGATCGCGTTCGGGAGCGTTCCGAGAACAGAAAGGGGGCGCCCCGTGCTGGGACGCCCCTTGATCTCAGACCTCAGCCGAGCATGCGCTCGGTTCAGCCCGCGTCGCCAGATTACCAGCCAGACGTCGACCCGTCGACTGGTGTGTGACACGAGACCGGGTCACGAGGAGCGCCCGGAGTCGCGTTGGTATCCCACCGCGAAGTACACTTCGACCTGCCCCCACCCCCTCGCACGAAGGCCCGACCGTGACCCGATCCCTCCGCCTCACCCTCGCCGTCGCAACAGCCGCGGTCGCCGCCCTCGCCCTGACGTCGTGCGCCGCCGGCAGCGGCAGCAACGAAGACGGCACCGTCACCGACGGCAAGCTGACGGTCGCCACCGGTGAGCCGGCGTACTCGCCGTGGATCGAGGACAACAAGCCGGAGTCCGGCAAGGGCTTCGAGTCCGCCGTCGCCTACGCGGTCGCGAAGGAGATGGGCTACAGCAAGTCCGACGTCGTGTGGAAGCGCAGCACCTTCGACAGTGCGATCGCACCGGGCCCGAAGGACTGGGACCTCAACGTCCAGCAGTTCTCGATCGACGCGAAGCGCAAGAAGGCCGTCGACATGTCGAGCGCGTACTACACGACCACGCAGGCCGTGGTGACGACCAGCACCTCGAAGGCCGTCGACGACACGAGCATCGCCGCGCTCAAGAAGGACGCCATCGGCGTCGCCACCGGGTCCACGTCGATCGCGAGCGTGAAGAGCGTGCTCGGGATCACCCCGCAGGTCTTCAACTCGAACGACGACGCCGTCCTCGCACTGAAGTCGGGCCAGATCGACGCGATCGTCACCGACCTGCCGACGGCGTTCTACATGGCCGCAGCGCAGCTCGACGACGGCACGGTGTCGGCGCAGTTCCCGTCCGACGGCACGGGCGACCAGTTCGGTTTCGTCCTGCCGAAGGGCTCGGAGCTCACGAGCAAGGTCGACAAGGCGCTCAAGTCGCTGACGGACGACGGCACGCTCGAGGACCTGCAGACCAAGTGGCTCTCCTCGGAGACCAACACCCCGGTCCTGAAGTAACCGCATGACCGTGCCAGCAGGCGCCGGGACCCCGGTCGCCGCAGCCGCGCCGAGCCAGGTCGAGCTCGAACGTCGGCTCTACCGCCGCCAGCGCGGACGCCGGTCGATCGTGGTGTCGGTGGTGTCGACGCTCGTGGTGATCGCGATCGCCTACTTCGGTGTCGTGAACACCCCCGGCTGGGCAGCGGTCCAGCAGTCGTTCTTCGACCCGCAGACCGCGATCGACACGTTCCCGGACATCCTGCTGGGCCTCTGGCTGAACGTCCGGATCCTGTTCTTCAGCGCCATCGGCGTCGCCGTGTTCGGCACCCTGCTCGCAGTGGTGCGGGGCCTGCGGAACCCGGTCTTCTTCCCGCTGCGGATGCTCGCGACCGGCTACACGGACCTGTTCCGCGGCCTGCCGCTCATCATCGTGCTGTACCTGGTCGGCTACGGGATCCCCGGCCTCGGGGTGTTCCCGCGGCTGCCCGCCGAGGTCTGGGGCACCATCGCGATCGTCCTGACGTACTCGTCGTACATCGCCGAGGTCCTGCGCGCCGGCATGGAGGCCGTGCACCCCTCGCAACGTCTGGCCGCCCGGTCGCTCGGGCTCTCGCACGCCAAGACCCTGCGGCTCGTGGTGCTGCCGCAGGCGATCCGCAAGGTCACGCCGGCACTGATGAACGACTTCGTCTCGATGCAGAAGGACGTCGGCCTGGTGTCGATCCTCGGCGCGGTCGATGCGGTCCGTTCGGCGCAGATCGCGCAGGCGGAGACCTACAACTTCACGCCGTACTTCGTCGCGGGGCTGCTGTTCGTGGTGATCAGCCTGCCGCTGATCCGCGTCACGGACGCGATCGCGCGCCGCCAGCAGCGGCGCGAGCAGATCGGAGGAACCGTATGAGCGAGGTCGGCCAGGAGGCCCGTGGTGCGTCGGGTGCGGACGCTGCGGTCCTCGAGCTGCGCGGGTTGCGCAAGGCCTTCGGCGAGCACGAGGTCCTGCGCGGCATCGACCTGACGCTGCACCGCCACGAGGTCATCTGCGTCATCGGGGCGTCCGGCTCGGGCAAGTCGACCCTGCTCAAGACGGTGAACCTGCTCGAGGGCATCGACGACGGCGAGATCCTGCTGCAGGGCACCGACATCGCCGATCCCCGCGTCGCGGTCGACGGTGTCCGTGCGCGGATCGGCGTGGTCTTCCAGCAGTTCAACCTGTTCCCGCACATGCGCGTGCTCGACAACGTGACACTCGCCTCACGGCAGGTGCACGGCGTCGGCCGGGCCGAGGCGGAGGCGACCGCGCGTCGGCTGCTCGAACGGATCGGGCTCGCGGAGTTCGCCGACGCCTACCCGGACCGGCTCTCCGGCGGCCAGCAGCAGCGTGTGGCCATCGTCCGGGCGATCGCGTCCGACCCCGAGCTCCTGCTGCTCGACGAGGTCACGAGCGCCCTCGACCCCCAGCTCGTCGGCGAGGTGCTCGACCTGGTCACCGAGCTGAAGCGGCAGGGGTCGACGATCCTGATGACCACGCACGAGATGCACTTCGCGCGGAACGTGGCCGACCGGATCGTGTTCCTGCACCGGGGCGAGGTCGTCGAGCAGGGCGTCCCCGCCGAGGTCCTCGACGCCCCGCAGCACCCGGCGCTGGTCGAGTTCCTCTCCCGCGTCCACGCCTAGGACCAGACCGGGCGCTTACGCGACGGGAGCCGGGACGGCGGGCGTGGGGCGCGCCTCCCGAGCATCATCGGCGACCACGTCGGGGACGTGGGATCCGCGACCCGCCGGCAGGAACACGGCGACGAGCGCCGAGGCTGCGACGACGGCCGCTCCGACCAGCACGGCGGGCTGTGCCGCGTCGACGTAGCCGGTGGGCGTGAGCTGGCCGCCGGCACCGGTGAACACGGCGGTGAGCACCGCGATGCCGAGTGCGACGCCGATCTCGCGCAGGGTGGAGTTCGCGCCGGAGGCCTTCGCGTGGTCGTCCTGCGGCATCCGCGCGAGCACGGCGGTCGAGATCGGCCCGAACACGGCGCCCATGCCGATGCCGGCGAGCAGGAAGCCGGGCAGGAGGCCGGTGAAGGTGACGTCGGCGGACATCGTGGCGGCGATCCAGAACAGTCCGGCGGACAGGAACGCCATGCCGCCGGCGATGAGCACCCGGGTGCCGACCCGTGGTGCGATGATCCCGGCGAGCGGCGCGACGATCATCGGTGCGAGCGTCCACGGCATCGTCCAGACGCCGGCCTCGAGCGGTGACCGGCCCTGCACCACCTGCAGGAACTGGATCAGGATGAAGACCGACCCGAACGCGCCGAACGAGAACGTCATGGCGACGAGGTTGGCGAGGGTGAAGCTGCGGTCGCGGAAGAACCGGAGCGGCAGGAGCGGTGCGGCCGTCGTGGCCTGGCGGACGACGAACGCGACGAGCAGTGCGCCGCCACCGATGAGGCCGACCAGCACCTCGGTGCTCGTCCAGCCCGCGTCGTTGCCGCGGACGATGCCGAACACGACGCCGAGCACCCCGAGACCCGCGAACACGACGCCGAGGACGTCGGTCCGGACCCGGGCGCCACGGGTGTTCGGCAGGGCGAACAGGGCGAGCGGGATCGCGATCACGCCGACGGGGACGTTGAGCCAGAAGATCGCCTCCCAGCTCCAGCTCTCGACGACGGCTCCGCCGATGAGCGGGCCGAGCGCGACGCCGAGGCCGGAGATGCCGCCCCAGACGCCGATGCCCACGGTCCGCAGGCGGTCCGGGACGCTGCCGACGAGCAGGGTCAGCGACAGGGGCATGATCGCCGCGGCGCCGGCCCCCTCGACCGCGCGCCAGACGATGAGGGCGGTCGGGTCGGTGCTCATCGCCGCGAAGGCCGACGAGACGGTGAAGACGCCGATGCCGGCGATGAACAGGTGGCGGCGGCCGATGCGGTCGCCGAGGCCGACGGCCAGCAGCATCAGGGCGGCGAAGGCGAGCGTGTAGGCGTTGGTGATCCACTGCAGCTCCTCGACCGAGGCGCCGAGGTCGGCGTGCACGGCGGGGAGTGCGCTGGTGACGACGAGGTTGTCGAGCGTCGCCATGAACATCGGGAGGGATGCGGCGGCGATCGCGAGCCACACGGGGATGCGTCGGGACATGGTGTCTCCAGTCGTTGGTAATCCGATGATTACTTGTCTCGACGGACTGTAGTAATCGACTGATAACATGTCAACCATGAGCACGGAGACAGCCGTCCGGATGCCGGCAGCGCAGCGTCGCGCGATGATCCTCGAAGCCGCACGCGGGGTGTTCGGCCGCCAGGGGTACCACGGCACCACCACCGACCAGATCGCCTCGGCGGCGGGCATCAGCCAGCCGTACGTCGTCCGGATGTTCGGGTCGAAGGAAGCGCTGTTCCTCGAGGTCTTCCGCGACACCCTCGGCATCCTGCTCGACGCCTGGCGCGAGACCCTGACGACCCTCGGCCCGGACGACGTGCCGGCGCACGTCATCGGTGAGCAGTTCGTCGACCTCGCTGCCGAGCAGGGCCTGCACACCGTGCTGCTGCAGGGGTTCGTCTCCGGTGCCGAGCCCGCGATCGGTGCGGCCGCACGCGACGGCTTCCTCGAGATCTACCGGTTCCTGCGGGACGAGGCGGGGATCCCGGACGACCAGGTGCAGGGCTTCCTCGGCAGCGGGATGATCTTCGCGATCATGCTCGCGATCGACATGCCCGCACGGTTCGACGAGGACCGCGACGCGGCGGACCTGCTCCGTGCGACGTTCGGCGCGAAGTGCGGGCAGGTACTCGACCTGGTGCGGCCGAGCGCGGCAGACCCGGGCGCAGCGCACCCGGGCGCAGGGCACCCGGGCGCAGCCCGCCCACGCGCCTAGAGCGTCAGCAGCACCTTCCCGACGACCTCGCCGTCGCGGACCTTCCGGTGCGCCTCTTCGACCTCGGCGAGCGGAAGGACAGTGTCGATGACCGGGCGGACGCTGCCGTCGGCGACGAAGGGCCAGACGTGCTCACGGACGGCGGCGACGATCGCGGCCTTCTCGGCGAGCGGCCGGGCGCGCAGGGTCGTCCCGCTGATCGACGCCCGCTTCCGCATCAGCGCACCGAGGTCGAGCTCGGCGGTGCTGCCGCTGCCCGAGGCGATGACGGCGATGTGCCCGTTGGGTGCGAGGGCCTGCAGGTTCCGCGCCAGGTACGACGGTCCGACGACGTCGAGCACCACGTCGACCCCGACGCCGTCCGTGAACGCGAGGACGCGCTCGACGAAGTCCTCGGTGCGGTGGTCGACCACCAGATCGGCACCCAGGTCACGCGACGCCTGGACCTTGCGGTCACCGCCGCTCGTCGCGATCACCGTGGCACCGAGGGCCTTCGCCCACAGGACGGCGTGCGAGCCCATGCCGCCGGTGCCACCGTGCACGAGCAGGGTCTGCCCGGGGCGGAGTCCGGCGAGCGTGCCGATGTTCGAGTACACGGTGCAGGCGGCTTCGGGCAGGCCGGCAGCCTCGACCAGGTCGACCGCGTCGGGGACCGGCAGCACCTGCGTCGCGGGAGCCACGACGAGCGAGGCGTAGCCGCCGCCGGACAGCAGGGCGCACACGCGGTCGCCGACGGCCACCGAGGTCACGCCGTCGCCGAGTGCCCGGACGGTGCCGGAGACCTCGAGCCCGAGGATCTCCGAGGCTCCGGGCGGCGGCGGGTAGTTCCCCGCGCGCTGCTGCAGGTCGGCGTTGTTCACCCCGGCGGCGGCGACCTCGATGAGCACCTCGCCCGCGGCGGGCACCGGGTCGGGCAGGTCGGTCACGGACATGGTGGTGTCGTCGAACGTGATGGCGCGCATGCCCTCGACGGTACGCCGGGCGGCCGGTCATCCTGTGAGTGCCGCATGTACGCTCGATGACGGATCTGCACCTCATCCGGGGGAGTGCGGACCGATCGAGGGGGACTCTCCACCATGCCGAAGAACAAGTTCATCGCGCTCGCCACCGCTGGCCTCGCGCTCACCCTGCTCGCCGGTTGCTCGACCGGGCCGTCGAAGGCCGACCAGTGCACCCAGTTCGAGAAGACGGTCAAGTCCGCCGCCGAGGGCGTGCAGTCCGAAGCCGCGAACCTGCAGTCCGACCCGGACGCCGCCGTCACGAAGCTCAAGGAGCTCGACGAGAAGATCTCCGACGGCGTCGACGACCTGTCCGACGACGCCCTGCAGGACAAGGGCGAGGCGTTCGAGGACGCCTACGGCGACCTCGTCGACCAGATCGAGGACATCGCGAAGGACCCGCAGTCGGCGGACGTCTCGGCGCTCACGAAGTCCAGCACCAAGGTGCAGGACGCCGGCAATGCCTTCCAGAAGGAGTGCAACTCCTGATGCGCCGCACCCTCACCGCGGTGACCACGGCGCTCGTCGCCGTGGCGCTGCTGGCGGGCTGCTCCGGCGGCTCGTCCAGCGACGGCGGCTCGTCCGACGACGGCGCCTCGACGGAGACGTCGAAGACGTCCGCCCCGTCGAAGACCTCGGCCGCCGCTCCCGCGCAGACGAAGGCCGAGGCGTGCACCCTGGTCGAGAACGAGCTCAAGTCGTTCATCGCCGAGCAGACGTCTTCCTCGGCACCGGCGGACCCCGCTGCGCGGGCGAAGCTCGTCGGCGAGTTCACCGACCGTCTCGACGCGGCACTGCCGAAGGTCACCAACGACGACGTCCACGACGCCTTCGAGGACTTCACCGAGGACGCGAAGGCGTACGCCTCGGCGCTCACCTCCAGCGGCTCGAGCGACTCCGCCGAGGCGAAGGACGCCCAGACCGACGTGCAGTCCTCGCTCAACGAGGTCTCGGCGGTCTGCCCGAGCAACTAGTCGCCACACCCGGCCCCGACACCACGACGCCCCGCAGCTCCGACCGGAACTGCGGGGCGTCGCCACGCGCCGTGGAGCGGCAGGACGACGCCGCCTCAGACGGCCGCCGGCTGCGACGCGTCCAGACGGGCGACGTCCTCCGGCCGCAGCTTCACGGTCGGTGCGGTCAGCGAGTTGAGGATCGACTGCGGCCGCGACGCCCCGGGGATCGGGACGACCACGTCGCTCTTCTGCAGCTCCCACGCGAGCGCGATGACCTGCGGGGTCACGCCACGGTCGCGTGCGATGTACGCGAAGTCCTCGTAGGCGGTGCCGAGGTCGGCGGCGTTCGCGATGCCACCGAGCGGGCTCCACGGCAGGAACGCGATCCCGAGCTCGTCGCAGAGCTCGAGTTCCGGCTCGCTCGACCGGAACTTCGGCGAGAACTGGTTCTGCACCGAGGCGAGTCGTCCGTCGAGGACCTCGTTCGCCGTCCGGATCTGGTCGGGGTCTGCGTTCGAGATGCCGGCCATCCGGATGACGCCCTCGTCGAGCAGCTCGCCGAGCGCGCCGACGGATTCGGCGTAGGGCACCGCGGGGTCCGGACGGTGGAACTGGTACAGGCCGATCGCCTCGACGCCGAGGCGCTTCGCCGACGCCTTCGCCGCCTGCTTCAGGTACTCCGGGTGGCCGTCCTGCGCCCAGGCGCCAGCTTCCGGTCGCAGGTGTCCGCCCTTCGTGGCGATGAGGATCGACTCGGTGTCGCCGTGGAACTCGCGGACCGCCCGGGCGATGAGCTCCTCGTTGTGCCCCACCTCGTCGTGGGCGGCCAGGTGGTACGCGTCCGCGGTGTCGATGAGCGTGACACCGTTCTCGAGCGCGGCGTGGATGGTCGCGATGGACTGTCGTTCGTCGGGGCGCCCCTCGATCGACATGGGCATCCCGCCCAGACCGATGGCGCTGACCGACACGTCTCCGATGACTCGTTGCTTCATGGCCCCAGCATGCGCCGGGGGTGCGCGGTCGCGCACAGGGTGCGTCGCGCAGTGGTGGTGACCACCCGCCGACCGGGAGGCCCGTGGCGGCCCCGCCCCGCGCCTCCCGTCCGCCGTCCGGTCCCGTCCACCGCGCCCGCTCCGTTCAGCGCCGCGCCCAGCTCGGCGCGTGCTCCGGAAGCGGCCCGAACGCGATGCCCCGGGCGTAGAGACCCCGCGACGGCGGCACGTACCGGGCGAGCAGCACGGGCAGCAGGGGAGGCCCGTCCTGCAGTCGTCCGGCGAAGGCCCGCTCGAACACGACGCGGTGCAGCACGGCCTGCGCCGACTGGACGATCACTGCCGGCGGCCTCCGGCGGCGTTGCACCGCGGCCAACGCACCGTCCAGCCCTGCACCTCGGAGCTCGTGCCGCAACGACGGGACCAGGATCCCCGCGGTCGCCACGGCGTCCTGCACCGCCAGGTTGATCCCCACCCCGCCCGCGGGCGACATCGCGTGCGCCGCGTCGCCGATGCACAGCAGCCCCGGCCGCCACCACCGCCGCAACCGGTCCATCCGGACGTCGAGCACGTGCACGTCGTCCATCGACCCGATCGCGTCGACCCGGTCGGCGAAGTCCGGACGGAGCCGCGCCACCCGCTCCCGGAAGGCGTCGATCCCCTCAGCCCGCAGCGCCGCGTCCGAGCCCTTCGGAGCGAAGTACGCGACCTGGTGGTAGTCGGGCCGCGGGAAGCTCAGCAGCACGTCGTTGCCCGAGAACGCGGGGGTCAGGGCGCTCGCCGCGTCGCCCGACCGACGGGGGAGCCGGAACCACCAGGTGTCGAACGGCACCGGGAACGCCCGTGGCACGAGCCCCGCTGCCCGGCGCAGGACCGAGTTCCGTCCGTCGCACGCGATCACGACGTCGGCGCGGAGCTCCTCGGGTTCGCCGCTGCCGTCGCATGGGCGGAGGTGGACCCCGGTGACCACACCGTTCTCCTCGATCAGCCCGGTCGCCGCGCGGCCCATCGCGATGTCGAACGACGGTTCCTGCCGGGCAGCGGTCACGAGCAGGTCGAGCAGGTCCCACTGCGGCACCATCGCCACGTGGTCGTACGGGGGGTCGAGCCGTGAGAAGTCGCCGAGCAGCAGCCGTGACCCGTCGGGCATGGGCAGGGAGAAGTCGTCGAGCCGTGACTGCGGCAGGGCCCGGAAGCGGTCGCCGAGGCCGAGCTCGTCGAGCAGCCGGATCGTCGAGGCGTGCACGGTGTCGCCCCGGAAGTCCCGGTTGAAGTCGTCGTGCTGCTCGATGACGCGCACCGCGATGCCGGCCCGGGCGAGCAGCAGGCCGAGGACGACACCGGCGGGGCCACCACCGACCACCGCGACCGTCGTCCGCGACACCGTCACCATGCCGTGGACGCTACGCCCTGTCGGACCCGCGCACTGTGCGCACGCACAACGCGACAGGACACGAGGTGATCACCTCGTGTCCTGTCGGAGAAGTGGTGCGCGACGGGGCTAGGCGCTCGCGGACACCGAGGACGACGCGGTCTCGTCGTCGGCGGCGTTCGCGAAGACGACCCCACCCCACGTGATGACGGCGATCGCGAGCACGAAGCCGACCGCGGCGATCCACCACGACGACTTCCGACGGATCCACGCGCCGATCGCCAGCACGATCGTGGCGACGCCGATCACGAACGCGCCGCCGACCGCGATGGCCGTGCCGCCGATGTACCCGCCGGGCGAGCACCCGGCCGAGGCATCGCAGGTCGCGGTCGCCGAGATGACCGCGATGATGCCGACGACGGCGGTGACGATCGTCATCACGGCGCCGAAGGCCAGCAGCAGCACGGTCGAGATCCGGTCGGCGAGCCTCGCCGGCGGGAACAACGTGGTGCCGCTGTGCTCCCAGGCCGCGCGCTGCGGGTCCTGGGGGCCGGGCGAGGACTGCGGCGGACCGCCGGGGACGTTGGACCAGGTCATGGGAGCAGTCCTACCGCGCTTCCACGCCGAACGCCTGTGCGAGCCGCTGGATCTTCTGCGCCCGACCCAGGCGGGGCAGGTCGGAACCGTCGCGGATGACCTTGCCGCGGGCCTCGAAGTCGTCGAGGAAGTCCTGCGCCCAGGCGACGTCGGTCGGGGTGGGGGAGATGACCTCGTTGATGACGGGCAGCTGCTCGGTGTCCAGGCAGAGCTTGCCGGTCAGGCCGAGTGACACCGCGACCTGGGACTGCTCGCGCAGGATCGGGTGCGACGACCCCACCGTCGGGCCGTCGATCGGGCCGGGCAGGTCGCCGACGCGCGAGGCGACGACGAGCTTCGACCGCGGGTACGCCATCGCCAGGGTGTCGGCGCTCGTGCCGGTGTCGCGGCGGTAGTCGCCGGAGCCGAACGCCAGCCGGAACGCGCCCTGGGCCCGCGCGATCGAGACGGACTCCTCGATGCCGAGCGCCGACTCGACCAGGGCGATCACCGGGGTCTGGCCGCCGAGCCGGTGCCACGTGTCGGTGACCTGGGCCGGGGACTCGGTCTTCGCGAGCATCACGCCCTGCAGTCCGGGCAGGCCGCGGAGTTCTTCGACGTCGTCGGCCCAGAAGTCGGTCGTGACGTCGTTGATCCGGACCCAGGCCTCGCCGCCTCCGGCCAGCCACGCGGCGACGCCCTGCCGTGCCGAGGGCTTGGCGGCGGGGTCGACGGCGTCCTCGATGTCCAGGATGATCTGGTCGGCGCGGGACCGCTGGGACTTCTCGAACCGGTCGGTCGCGGTGCCGGAGACGAGCAGCCACGAGCGGGAGATCTCGGCGGGGACCGATCGACGCCGGTTCGGCGTGGGGGCGGACGGGGTGGTGCGGTCGTCGATGGCCATGCCCCGTTGGTACCACATCGGGCGCGTCGGGCGCGGACCCTGAGCGCTTCACCGTGCACCGGAAACCCCGAAACCTCGGTTCATTGCCAGAGAGGGCGCTCGTTCCCGCCTACAGTGTCGGATGTGTGGCGAGCGGACAGGGTGACCGACGGTGAGGACGACGTGAACGACGACGTCCCCGTCGAGGGTGCCCACGAGCGCCCCGACGACGAGCGAGACGACCGCGGTCAGCGCGACCACCGCGACGAGCGAGACGACCGAGACGAGCAGCAGGACGTGGACGAGGACCGGACCGACGACGAACCGGACCGCACGCTCCGCCCGGAACTGCAGCTGACCAGCCCGCAGGCGATCAGCCTCGGCGATCCCCGGCTGCAGGCGGGCAACGCGGCCGAACCGACGTGGGACGGCTGGCGCGGCCAGCTCACCGGCGTCGGCGGAACGAGCCCGCTCACCCACTTCAGCGACCACCCCCGCGCGCGCATCGAACTGTCGACGACGCACCCGGGCGGCCTCGCCCAGTTCATCACCGGCAAGACCACCCTGCTGTCCAGCCTGATCCGCGACGAGGTGGCGCTCCGTGCCGCCCGCGTCGCCGCCGGCCAGGTCGAGGCGAAGGGCACCGAGCTCGCCACCGTGCGTGGGATCGACGCCGTGAAGCTCGGCATCGGCATGGCCGACTGGAAGCACGGCGACGAGCAGTTCCGCGGCCCGGTGCTCCTGCGCCCGCTGGCGATCCGCCGCCACGGCCGTGACTTCGAGGTCCGGCTCCTCGGCGAACCCGTGCTCAACCCGGGTCTCGCCGACGCCCTGCACGAGCAGTTCGGCGTCATCCTCGACGCGCAGTCCTTCGTGGCGCTCGCGCAGCAGGACGGCTCGTTCACCCCGAACCCCGTCATCGACCGCCTGCGTGGCCTCACCGCGCACATCCCCGGCTTCTCCGTGCACGCCCGGCTCGTGGTCTCCACGTTCGCCGAGGTCGCGACCGGTCTGGTCGAGGACACCGGCGACCTGTCCCACCCCGTGCTCGACGCCCTGGCCGGCAACCCGAGCGCCAAGTGGCAGGTCGAGCAGTCGTACCACCCGGTCGAGCAGACCCCGTCGGACGAGCGCAGCCCGGAGACCGACACGCTGCTGCTCGACGCCGACGACGAGCAGGAGAACGTGATCGCGCAGATCGCGGCCGGCAACTCCATCGTCGTCAAGACCCTGCCCGGCACCGGCGGCACCCAGACGATCGTGAACGCGCTGGGCGGTCTGGTCGCCGCGAACAAGCGCGTCCTCGTGGTGAGCCCGCGCCGTGCGACCCTGCGGGGCATCGCGGCGCGCTTCGGCGAGGTCCAGCTGCCCGGCGTCGCGGTCACGCCGTCGACCCTGCGCCGCGACGTCGTCCGTGCCATCGCCCGGAACGAGAAGGCGGCCCGTCCGAACCTGCGCGAGGTCGACGACGCCCTGGTCCGGCTCCGCAAGGTCCTGAAGGACTACCGCGGTTCGCTCACCCGCAAGGACGCCGACTTCGGCGTCTCGGTGCTCGACTGCCTGGTCGAGCTCTCGCGCCTGTCGC
This sequence comes from Curtobacterium sp. PhB128, assembly GCF_004340725.1. NCBI lineage: Bacteria > Bacillati > Actinomycetota > Actinomycetes > Micrococcales > Microbacteriaceae > Curtobacterium > Curtobacterium sp. PhB128. The sequence continues at coordinate 36,083 of NZ_SLUR01000007.1, read as the reverse complement.
TCCTGCCGGTCCCGCCGTCGACGACCGCGCGGCTGTCGAAGCAGTCCGTGGCGTCCATGGTCGAGGGGCGCTCGCGCGTCGCCGAGACGATGGTCAGCGCGGCCAACCTCGGTGAGTTCCGCTACGGCCCCGACGACTCGCCCTGGTACGGCGCGAAGTTCTCCACCAGCGACGGTGCCCAGCGCGCCCACCGCATCGCGAAGGACCTCGACTCCGACGGGCTGCCGACGCTGCTCCGCCGGGCGCACGACCTGGTGAGCTCGACGCACATGCGCCAGTTCACGACGATCAACGAGCTCGGCATCTACCTGCGCCTGCTCACCGAGATCCGTGACACCCTCGACCGCTTCCTGCCGGTGGTCTTCGACCGTTCGGTGTCCGAGCTCGTCGCCGCCACCGCCCCTCGTGGCGAGGGCGCTCCGATGTCGTCGACGAACCGCCGTCGCCTGAAGAAGCTCGCTCGCGAGTACGTCCGCCCCGGCGTGCACGTCTCCGACCTGCACGAGGCCCTGACCCGGGTGCAGCAGCAGCGCGTGCTCTGGCAGCGCTACGTCGCCGCCGGCGTGAACCCCGAGGTGCCCACGGGCATCGCGGACGTGCAGGTGCTGTTCTCGAACGTCGCCGAGGACCTCGCGCGCCTCGACGAGCCGCTCGGCCGGACCGAGCGCGACCGTCAGCTCGCGAACACCCCGGTCGACCAGCTCGTCCCCACCATCGCCGAGCTCGCGGCCGAGTCCGACGTCCTGCACAACCTGCAGGAGCGCACCGAGCTCATGCAGACCCTGCGCGACCTGCAGCTCGAGCCGCTCATCACCGACCTGGCGAACCGGCACGTGCCGGACCTGCAGGTGCCGGCCGAGCTCGAACTGGCCTGGTGGCAGTCCGCGCTCGAGACCATGCTCGAGTCCGACCGGGCGCTGCTCGGCGCGAACACCGACATGCTCGACCGGGTCGAGGCCGACTTCCGCCTCGTCGACGACGCCCACGCGGCCGGGGTCTCCCAGGGCCTGGCGTGGCAGCTCGCCGAGAACTGGAAGGTCGGACTCGTCGACTGGCCGGAAGAGGCCACGGCGCTGAAGACCCAGCTGCGCGAGGGTGCGATCACCTCGCGGCTGCTCCAGGACTCCGCACCGCACCTGTCCCGGTCGATCGCACCCGTGTGGCTCGCGAGCCCGTACGAGGTGTCGCAGATCGCCGACACGATGCCGTTCGACACCGTGATCCTGGTCGACGCCGGCGCCGTGACCATCGCCGAGACCGTCGGAGCCGTCCGTCGTGCGCGCCAGACCGTCGTCTTCGGTGACCCGGTCACGCAGACGCCGTCGCCGTTCCGCATCGCGGTCGACCCCGAGCACCGTGCGCTGCAGGTCGACGAGGGCACCCTCGACGCCTTCCACGCCGACTCCGCCCTGGCGAAGCTCTCCACGCTGCTGCCGACCCTGTCGCTCTCGCGGTCGTACCGCGCCGGCGGCGAGGACCTGGCCGAGCTCGTGAACCGTCGCTTCTACGGCGGCAAGATCGAGTCGCTGCCGTGGGCAGGCTCGTTCCTCGGGCACGGCTCGATCGCGCTCGACTACGTCAGCGACGGCAAGGCCGTGCCGGACCCCGAGTCCGGCGCCGTCGAGAGCGTCGACGCCGAGGTGGACCGCGTCGTCCGCCTCGTCATCGACCACGCCCGCACCCGCCCGTCCGAGTCGCTCATGGTCATCACCGCCTCGGCGAAGCACGCCGTGCGCGTCGAGCAGGCCGTGCTGACCGCGGCGCAGGGCCACAAGGACCTGACCGAGTTCGTCATCGGCGACCGCGCCGAGCCGTTCATCGTGGCGACGCTCGAGCAGTCGGTCGCGCAGAGCCGCGACCGCGTCGTGTTCTCCATCGGCTACGGCCGCACCCCGCACGGCCGCGTCCTGCGGGACTTCGGTCCGCTCGGCAAGCCCGGCGGCGAGCGGCTGCTCGCGGTCGCGATGACCCGTGCGCGCCGCTCGATGGTGATCGTGACGTGCTTCCAGCCGTCCGACATCGAGGCCGAGCGCATGGGCCACGGCACCGTCGCCCTCGCCGAGATCCTGGCCGAGGTGCGTGCGCGCACCACCGCCGAGTACGTGCCGGACGACTCCGACCCGCTGCTCGTCGACCTGGCCCGCCGACTCGAGATGCGCGGCATCCCGGTCGCACTCGGGCACCGCGGCAAGCTCGGCCTGGTGGCCGCGCACGGCGGGGTCTGCGTCACGATCGAGACCGACGCGTCGCTTGTCAAGGGGTCGCTGCGCGAGTCACTCCGCCTCCGCCCGGAGGTCCTGCGCCGACTCGGCTGGCACTACGTCCGCGTGCACGCGTTCCAGCTGTTCTCCGACCCGGACCGCGTCGCGAACACCGTCGCCGCCGTGCTCGGTGTCGACCGTGGCGCCACGCAGGAGATCTCGATCCCCCCGATCCCCGCCCGCCGGTGAACACGCAAGATCTCGATCCCCGCGTGCCCGCCATCGGCCCCGCACGCCGATGACCGACCGGCCGAGTCGGCGGGCCTCCCGGCCCGCCGGTCCGGTGACGCCGGAGACGGACCAGCTGGTGGGCACGTGGACGCGAGCCGACGACGCGTCGTCAGCCGCGCCTCCCGTCCGGTCAGCGTCTCCGGAACGCGACACGGACGACCTGTCGGGAGGCCCGGTGCGGCGCCGCAGACGCGTCACCACCCAGCCGGTGCCGGGCTCGGACCCCACCCCCGCGCCGGAGCCGGCGCGGCACGGAACCGGCGAGAACGATGTCCGTCTCCGGGCGGACGTCCCGCCCCACTGGTAGCAGGTAGCCTGGCCTGCGATGACTGACACCGTGCGGGAGCGCCCCGACTGGCAGACCTGGCCGAACCTGATCTCGCTGTTCCGGCTGCTGCTGATCCCGGTCTTCGTGTGGCTCGTCGTCGCCGGACACCCGGGCTGGGCGTTGGTCGCACTCGTCGTCATCGGCGTGAGCGACTGGGCGGACGGCTTCATCGCGCGCAAGTTCGACCAGGGCTCGAAGCTCGGCAAGGCGATCGACCCCGTCGCCGACCGACTCGCCATCATCGCGACCGTGCTGTCGCTCGTGCTGACCGGCCTGCTGCCGTGGTGGGTCGTCGCCGTCGTCGTGCTCGTCGACCTGGTGCTCGTGGTGCTGTCGAGCGTGCTGTTCCACGGCAACCCGGACCTCGACGTCACGTGGACCGGCAAGATCCGCTCCGCGCTGCTCTTCGTGGGCCTGCCGGTGCTGCTGTTCTCGGCCGTGCACGCCGTCGACGAGAACGCGCCGTGGGTGCGGGTCGTCGCACTGGTCTTCGTCTACCTCGGCACCGTGGGCCACGTCCTGGCGGGTATCCAGTACGCGACGGCGATGTTCGCCAAGCGCCGCCGCGTGCCCGTCGCCTGACGCCCCCCCCCCCCGAACGAACCCAGGTTCCGGACACAGCACCGCGGATCTCCGTGGTGTCGTGTCCGGAACCTGGTTCCGGGTCGCGCTAGAGCTTCGTCGAGCCGCCGATGCCGGGGCCCTCGGGCGCGGTGTTCGGGGCGATGTGCGCGCCGGTCCCCGTGCTCGTGGAGACGCCGTTCTGGGAGCGGAGCAGGTCGCGGATCTCGAGCAGCACCTCGACGTCGGTCGGGGGCACGTCCTGCGGGGTCTGCTCCTCGTCGTTCTTGACGCGCTCGAACGCCACCTTCTTCAGGTGGTTCACGGGCACGACGAGGGCGAAGTACACGACGGCGGCGACGATCACGAAGTTGATGACCGCGCCGATGATCGTGCCGAACAGGATCTTCGCGCTTCCGCCGGACACCGTCGGGATGGACCAGACGAGCGCCTTGTCGAGGCTCGACGCGTTGAAGACCGCGCCGATCAGGGGGTTGATGAGGCTGGTGACGATCGCGGTGACGATCGCGGTGAACGCAGCACCGATGACGACTGCGACGGCCAGGTCGATGACGTTGCCGCGGAGCAGGAACTCCTTGAAGCCCTTCACGGGACTCCTTCCGGTCGAGGACAGTCGCCGGACGGCGACCCCCTCAACCTATCGGCGAGGAGTGCTCGTGGTCAGGAGGCGCTGGGCTTCGGCGTGCTCGGCTTCGACTCGGTCTTCGCCGGGGCGGACTTCGTCTCCGACTTGGCCGGCGTGCTCGACGAGCCCTCGGACTTCGGCGCCGGGCGGGAGTCGGTGCGGTAGAAGCCGCCCCCGTTGAACGTCACGCCGACGGGGGAGAACACCTTGCGCAGGACACCGCCGCACACCGGGCACTCGGTCAGGGTGGCGTCGGAGAACGACTGCTTGATGTCGAACGCGTTGTCGCACTCGGTGCAACGGTACGAGTAAGTAGGCACGTCAGCTCCGGAACGTGATGATGCGCGACGGCGTGATGATGCCGTCGACGGGTTCGTCGTGGGGTTCGCGCGGGACCTCGTCGAGGTACTCCGCGTCGAAGATCACAGCATAGACGGGCGGGCGCTTCGCCATGGAGCCGAGGGTCTTGTCGTAGTAGCCGCGACCCCATCCCATCCGGACGCCGTCGTGCCCGACCGCAGCCGCGGGGGCGAGGATCGCGTCGACGTCGTTGATGGCGATCGGGGACAGGACCTCGCCGACGACCTCGGGCATGCCGAAGATTCCCTCGGTCTCGCTCTCACCGTCGCCGACCGCCCAGTCGAGCAGCCCGTCCTCGCGCGTGACCGGCAGGAGCACGCGGATGTCGTGCGCGAACGCCCAGTTCAGGAACGGCCGCACGTTCGGCTCGTCCGACGCCGACAGGTAGAGCGCCAACGAGGTGACCTGGCGCTCCTCGGCGAAGCGCTGCAGGGTCGCGGTGAGCGCCGCGGTGTCCGCGTCGCGTTCCGTCGTGGTCCGGGTGCGCCGCCGCTGCCGGAGTTCGGCTCGCAGGGCGCGCTTCTCGTTCCCGAGATCAGCGATCATGCGCAGGAGTCTACCGAGCGCATCCGTTGCGGCTTCCCGCCGGGAAACGCGCTGATGCCGTGTCCCCAGTAGCGATGACATGCCCCGGAAACCCGGATCGGATACGGTCTGGGGCATGGGCTTCCAGATTTCCAAGGCGGTGATCCCAGCGGCAGGGCTGGGCACTCGCTTCCTCCCCGCGACCAAGGCGATGCCGAAGGAGATGCTCCCCGTCGTCGACAAGCCAGCCATCCAGTACGTGGTGGAAGAGGCTGTCGACGCAGGACTCACCGACGTCCTGATGATCACGGGCCGCAACAAGAACGCACTCGAGAACCACTTCGACCACGTGTCGGAGCTCGAGGAGACCCTGAAGAAGAAGGGTGACCACGAGAAGCTGCAGAAGGTCAACCAGTCGACGGACCTCGCCGACATGCACTACGTGCGTCAGGGTGACCCGCTCGGCCTCGGCCACGCGGTGCTCCGCGCGAAGATGCACGTCGGCCGCGAACCGTTCGCCGTGCTCCTCGGCGACGACATCATCGACGCCCGCGACCCGCTGCTCAAGCGCATGATCGAGGTCCAGGGCGAGAAGAACGCCACGATCGTGGCGCTGCTCGAGGTCCCCGAGTCGCAGACACACCTGTACGGCATCGCCACGGTCGAGCCGACCGACACCGACGACGTCGTGAAGATCACCGGGCTCGTCGAGAAGCCCCCGCAGGGCGAGGCGCCCTCGAACCTGGCCATCATCGGCCGCTACGTCATCCGCCCCGAGGTCTTCGACGTCCTCGAGAAGCAGGAGCCCGGCAAGGGCGGCGAGATCCAGCTCACCGACGCGCTCATGAAGATGGCGAGCGCCGAGGAGTGGACCGGCGGCGTGTACGGCGTCGTGTTCCGTGGACGCCGGTACGACACCGGTGACAAACTCGACTACATCAAGGCGATCGTGCAGCTCGCCTCGGACCGCGAAGACCTCGGCCCCGACCTCAAGTCGTGGCTGAAGGAGTTCAACGCGGGCGAATGAGTCGGCCATCCCGCCCGGGACCGTGCACACGGACCCGGGCGGGACACCCCGTCCCGCACAGCGGCGGGATCCCGGAGGAACCAAGCGATGACGACGATCCCGACCCTGTCCCACGGGCGGGTCACCATCCGGCCCCTCCGGCTCCGTGACACGCGCGACCTCGACCTCGCGCTGGCGTCCAACCGTTCGTGGCTCCGCACCTGGGAGGCCACGAACCCCTCAGGACACGTCTCCACCGACGTCCGCGGCAGCATCCGCGCGCTCCAGGCCAACGCCCGCGCGGGACTCGGACTGCCGTTCGCGATGGAACTCGACGGCCGGTTCGTCGGGCAGCTGAACGTCTCCGGCATCACCTACGGGTCGCTGGCCAGCGCCTCGATCGGCTACTGGGTCGTCGAGGACGCCGCCGGACACAACGTGACCCCGATCTCGGTCGCCCTGGCCGTCGACCACTGCTTCCGCGCGGTCGGCGTGCACCGCATCGAGATCTGCATCCGACCCGAGAACGCCCCGTCGCTCCGCGTCGTCGAGAAGCTGGGCTTCCGGTACGAAGGGCTGCGCCGCCGGTACATCCACATCAACGGCGATTGGCGCGACCACTTCTGCTTCGCGCTCGTCGCCGAAGAGGTCCGTGAGGGCGTCCTCGAGCGCTGGGTCCGCGGGCAGGTGCCGCCCGGCCTCGGTGCCGTGCCGCTCGCGGCCCGTGACGAAGCGGCGCTGCCGATCACCACCACGCCGCGTCTCTGACGGGAGGCCCGTGGCACGTCCCACGGATTCCGCCGCGACACGCGCAACACGCGTTCCGCAATCACGCGACGGGGATACCCCCGCCCCTACCGTGTCCCCATGGCAGGAATCGGCTCGTGGGGTGGCGGCATCGTCCTGCTCGTCGCGGCCGTCCTCTGGCTCGTCTACCTGATGCCGTCGTGGGCTGCCCGACGCCAGTACCTGGCCACCGAACGCAACGCGATCCGACTGCAGCAGACCCTGCGGATCCTGGCGCAGACCGCTGAACTGCCCGACGAGGTCCGTGTCGAGATGAACGCGAAGTCCCTGGCCGAGGCGCAGCGCGTCGCCCGGTCCGAAGAGGCGAAGCGCACCGCCATCGTCCGCGCCCACGAGGCCGCACGCCAGCGCGAGATCACCCGCCGGCTCGCCGAGCAGGCCCCCGTCCTCGAGCGTGCGTCGTCGGTGCCCGCACTGACCGCGATGCGCATGCGACGCTCCCGGCTCGGAGCCACCCTGTTCGGCACGCTCGGCGTCGTCGTCGCGCTCGTCGTCTTCGTCGCAGCACCCGCCCTGTGGCTCGTCGGTGTCGCGGGGCTCCTCGCCGCGGGTGGGTCCGCAGCCGTCCTGGCCCAGCTGCACCAGGTGGCGACGGCACGGAAGACCCGTGTCGCGGCGGCCGAGGCGGGCGCGACCCGTGCCTCCCGGCCTGCGAGCACGTGGACGGACCCGGCGCCGCCGCTGACGACCGAGCAGTCCGCAGAACCCGCGCAGGACCGCAGCTGGACCCCGAACCGGGTGCCGAAGCCGCTGTACGTGGAGCGACCGACAGCGCCCGCTGCCTCACCGGAGTCGTCCGCCGAGCTCGCCGCGCGACTCAAGGAGCGCGTCGCCGAGGCCAAGGCGGAGGCGGATGCCGAAGCCGCTGCCATCCGAGCGGCCGAGGCCGACCCGTCGCTCGCCCGGGTGTCACGCATGCGGCCCGAGCTCGAGGAAGCTGCCGCGTCGCTGTCCGCCCACGACCAGGGGCGTCTCGCCGAACGGCTGGGGCTCCGTGCTCCCGCCGTCCCGGAGCTCGTCTCCGAGACGCCGGACGAGCCGACCACGCCGACTGGTCCGCCGAGCAAGTGGGCCGGCATGGGTGTCCTGGACGACGACGCGTACCAGCAGGCCGACCTCGACGCGATCATGCGTCGGCGCCGCGCGGTCTGAGTCGCGGCTCGCCCGACCGGCTGTCCACGATTTCGGATCGGCCGAACGGTGGTGCTAGTGTGGTCGAGCACTTGGGGCTATGGCGCAGTTGGTAGCGCGTCTCGTTCGCAATGAGAAGGTCAGGGGTTCGAATCCCCTTAGCTCCACCAAGGCAATGCAGAACGGCCCGGAACCGACAGGTTCCGGGCCGTTCTGCGTTCGTTGAGTTCCACAGGCTTGCGCCACTGTGTCGTCGTGCACAGTTCGCGAACAGGGGTGGTGTGTTGCTGAGCGCATCGTTCTAGACTCCCGGTGCGCCAAGGGGGCGCGGGGAACGGGGGAACACGTTGCGCTTCAGGACTGCCATCGCATCGATCGGGACGGTGCTCGCCGTCACTGCCGGGCTGCTCGTGGTCGCCCCGGTGGCACCGGCGTCCGCCGCAGCGCCGACCACCGGCAGGTTCACGCCGGTGGCACCCGCGCGAGCCTGGTCCGGCACCGCGACGAGCAAGCTGACGACCGTCACGCTCGGCGGTCGCAACGGCATCCCGTCGAACGCGACCGCGGTCGTGCTGACGGCGACCGTGACCTCCCCGAGCGCGGCGGCGTACGTGAGCGTCGCCCCGTTCGGCAGCACCGCCAGCCCCGCCATCCAGAACTTCGCCAGGGCGCAACCGATCTCCGGCACCACCACGGTCGGACTCACCAGCGGCAAGGCCCAGGTGAAGGTCTCGGCCGGCAAGGCGACCGTCGCCCTCGACGTCGCCGGTTGGTACGGCACCAGCGCCACCGGGTCGACCTACACGCCGCTCGCGCCGACGAACGTGCTGAACGGCACCGTGACCACCGGCGCCAAGCGCATCGTCGTCGCGGGCAAGGCGGGCGTGCCGTCGAACGCCACCGCCGTCGTGCTGCAGGCCGACGTGTCCCGTCCTGCGACGAGCGGCCGGCTGCGCCTCACCCCGTACGGCAACAACGCGGGCGTCGTCTCGCTCATGTACTCCAAGGGCACCACCGTCGCGAACACGACGACGGTCCGGCTGTCCGGCGGTGCCGTCCAGGCCAAGGTCTCCTCCGGGTCCGCGCGCGTGCTCGCCGACGTCGTCGGGTACTACGCACCGAACGCCAACGGATCCGTGTTCGTGTCGGCGCACCCGGTTCGCGCCGCGACCGTCGCAGCGGGCACCACCGCTACGAAGGTCACCGTCGCCGGGACCGCGGGTGTCCCGCGCAACGCAACCGCGGCCGTCATCAACGCCAAGGTCGGCGGCGGCAGCGTCGGGGGATCGCTCCGCGTCGTCGGTGCGGGGCTCGCCTCGAGCGTGCCGACGCAGATCTACGCCAAGGGGCAGACGATCGGCAACGCGCTCATCGCGCCGCTGGCGTCCGGTGGGCAGGTGCAGGCGAAGGTGTCCGCGGGCAGGGCCACCGTGTACGTCGACGTCGTGGGGTACTTCCTCAACGGCAACAGCGGGTCGGGGACGGGCGTGGACGTCTCGTACCCGCAGTGCGGCAAGAGCGTGCCGACCGACCAGTCCTTCAGCATCGTCGGGGTGAACTCGAGCCTCGGCAACACCACGAACCCGTGCCTGCAGCAGCAGCTGTCCTGGGCGGCGGCATCGGCGGGTGGCACCGCGCAGCCGAAGACGCAGGTGTACGCGCTGTTCGCCAACCCCGGGGCAGCGGCAGCATCGGTCTGGCCGACGTCCAACGCCGCGCCGAACGGGCAGTCCGTGACGAACCCGTACGGCACGTGCACGGCACAGTCCGGCGCGAAGCCGACCTGGAAGACGACGTCGGCGTGCTCGTACATGTACGGCTACGCCAGGGCCTACGAAGCAGCGAACACCCGGGGCGTCGCCAACCCGGGGCAGTACCGCTGGTGGCTCGACGTCGAGACCGGCCTGTCCCACCTGAGCGACACCGGTCAGAACCGGGTGGCACTCGAGGGCATGGTCGCGGCCCTGAAGAGCAGCGGTGTCACGCAGATCGGCGTGTACTCGACCTCGTACCAGTTCCGCACGATCATGGGCACCGTGCCGACCACGAGCCCGCTCCGGCCGCTGCCGAGCTGGATCGCGATCGGCGACGGCCGTCTCGACCAGGCGCAGGCAGCATGCTCCGGCGCACGGCTGCTCGGTGGCCCGATCGCGATGACGCAGTACAAGACGCCGTTCGGCTCGACGGAGATCGACCGCAACTGGTCCTGCTCCTGACGAGGCCGCACGCGGTTCGCGACGATCCACGAGTCGTTCGTCGGGTGTCCTGTCGGAAAACGCGTGCCAGCGCCCGCGGCGACCGCGTCAGCTCGCGAAGCTGTCCGTCAGGACACCCGTCCGCGCGAAGGACGTGTGGATCGCGTTCGCGGCCTGCTCGAACGCGCGGTTGCCACGCGAGATCCCGATCGCCCCGCCCTTGATCGCGGACTTGCCGGAGCCGCGCAGCAGTCGAGCGACGGTGCGGCCGTCCGCGGTGACCATGATCTGCACGTCGAGCCGGGTGTGGAAGGTGCGGTCGTTCGCGAGACCGCCGATGAGGAGCGTCAGGCCCATGCTGCCGCGGGTGGCCCGGAGCGCGCCCTGTTCGGCGTCGTCCACCGTGTAGCCCTCGCGGCTGAGGGCGAGTCGGACCTGACCGCGAGCAGTCTCGGGGTCGGTGGCGACGAAGAAGTCGTGGCTCTCGGGCATGGTCTGCTGATCCTCTCGAAAGCGTCCGTGCGGACACGGAGGACGCTCGCCCCCCGGAGACGATCATGCCGTGTCGGAACGTCAGGTGCGTCGCTTACGCTGACTGTGTCATGACTGCCTCGATGAACCGCCGCGCACTCCTGTCCCTCGCCGGTGTCGCCGGGATCGGGCTCGCGGTCGCCGCGTGCTCGTCCGGCAGCGACGATGCCGGCAAGAAGAGTGGCAGCAGCGGCACGGACGACAACGCCGAGGGCGGCACGAGCACGACCACCCCGAAGCCCGCCGCGAAGTCCCTGACCCCGGCGCAGGTCCCGCTCGTCGGCGGCGTCACGGTCACCGTCGCGGGCACCGGTCTCGCCGCGGTCAAGGGCGTCACCGTCGGCGGGGTCGCTGCCCGCGACGTCACGGCCACCGAGTCGAAGGTCACCTTCACGGCTCCACACCAGGCGATGTACACCGCCGGTGACGCCGCCGTCGCGCTCTTCACCGAGTCGATCGAGCCGACCCCGTCCGCCAACCAGTCGTCCGACGGCAACGGCAGCGCCGCGAACGACGGGCAGACCGGCGCGACGCAGGACTCGGCCACTGCGACGCCGACCCCCACGGCAGCGCCGGTGCCCGATGCGTCCACCGCGGTGGCGACGTCGTCGATGGCCTACGCCGCGTTGACCGACGTCGACCGGCAGCTCCAGTACGCGATGGCGCACTGGAAGGACTACAACCTGTCCGAGTACGGCACCATGAACCCGATCGGCGGCGACTGCGCGAACTACGTCAGCCAGACGCTCATCGCCCGCGGCTGGGAGCAGCGCTCCGACTGGTACAACCGGGCCGCCGGCGCCGAGCACAGCGCCACGTGGACGTACTGCCCGACGATGGACCCGTGGCTCGAGACGAACGCTGCGGAGTTCGGGCTCACCCGGCGCTCCTCGGACGAGCGTGACAAGGTCAAGGTCGGTGACATCGTGTTCTACGACTGGAACGCGAACGGTTCGCCGGACCACACCACCATCGTGTCCGAGGTCTTCACCGAGTCGGACGGCACCATCCGCATCAAGTCGGCGAGCCACAACCAGGACGGCCCGTACCGCGACCTCGACGAGATGATCACGGTGCAGCACCCGGGCGGAAGCGCCTGGTTCCACACCTTCGACGCGTAGCCCGACAGGCCGGCAGCATCGGCCCGCCGCTCAGGGGTACCCGAGGAACCAGAGCAGCACGATCGCGACGGGCTGCAGGCACACGCCGACCACGAGCCACGTCACCGCTCGCCGCCGCGTCCGCACGAACACGTCCGACCCGAGCAACGGCGCCATCGGCATGAGCAGCCGCGGCAACGACTGCTGCGGCAGGAACACCGCGACCAGGTACAGCCCGTACGACGCCGTGAACGCGAGCACGTCGGTGCCCAGGGCCCTGGTGCTCCTGCGCGAGAACAACCACACCGCGCCGACGAGCACCGCGACGACGAGCACGATGCCGAGCGGTCCGAGCCACGTCGATGCCATCGTGAACCACGGCGTCAGCGGGGCGAAGTGCTGTCGCCCGACGAACCCCACCCACCACGACAGTTCGGTGTCCAGGTAGGCGTTCGGCCGCCCGGTCACCGCCGAGGCGATCACCGGCCAGGCCAGACCCGCCGCCGCGACGACGAGCCCGGACGCCACGATCGTGATGCGGTCACGCCACGGGAACAGCTCGGCAGGTCGAGCAGACCGGCGGGACCCGACCCACCGGACGACCAGGTGCACGGCCAGCGCCACGGCCAACGCGAGGACCCCGGGTTTCGTGAACGCCGCGACCACCCCGAGCGGCGCGATCAGCCAGTACCGCCGTCGGACCAGCGCCAGCAGCGCTCCGAACAGCAGCACGAGCAGCAGGCTCTCGGCGTAGGCGACCTGCAGCAGGAACCCGGTCGGCGCGAACGCGAACAGTGCGGTGGCCCAGCGGGCCCGGTGCGAGCAGCCCACCGCGAGCACGAGCCGGTACAGCAGGACGCAGGCGCCGGCACCCGCGATCGTCGCGACGAGCACGCCCGCGACCCAGAACGACGCACCCGTCAGCGTCATGACGGCCCGCACGATGGCTGGGAACACCGGCAGGAACGCCCAGGCGTTCGGCGCGACGTGACCCGCATCGTCGAGGGGGAGTGTGGCCGGGTACCCGTGCTCCGCGATGGTCCGGTAGAACGAGGCGTCCCACGATCCGGAGAAGGTGAAGAACGACGGGTCCTGCCGGTACGACGCGAACGTCCAGTCGTTCGCGGTCGCCAGCACGTACATGGTGGCGAGCAGCAGCGTGCTCACCAGGCGCGAGGCGGCCCAGATGAGCAGGGGCGCGGTCCACGCGCTGCGGGGTCCGGTCAGCAGGCTGCGCACCCCCGACCGGGAGGCCCGGCTCGTCTCCGCCACGCTCGTCACCCGCCCGATCCTCGCAGACCAGGGCTCGGGCCCGCGCCAGCGGGCGGCCGTGCGTCGGGCTGCGCGCTGACCTGCCCTCATCGTGAGCAGCGATGGTCGGGTCCACCTGCCGGACCCGACCATTGCTGCACACGAAGTGCGGGCCTCCCGGCTAGCGACCGGTGACCGCGCGACGGATCTGCTCGATCGGGACCTTCGGGGAGCGGTCGGCGTTGAGCAGGCCGTTCGTCTCCTGCATGGTGTCGGTCAGCTGCGTGTAGCAGGAGCCGGCCAGGAACGAGCTCGCCCGGATCGCGTCGTACAGTGCCGTGATGCGGGTGACCCAGTCGTCGCCGTCGGTGGCCGAGGTGTAGCCCCAGCCGTCCTCGCGCTGTGCACCCGGCTGGTAGTTCACGCCACCGAACTCGGTGAGCATCACCGGCTGGCCGAGGTCCTGCGCGCCACCCACGAGCACCCAGCGGTCCGACGGGCCGAAGTGGGTGAACAGCGCCGTGCGTGCTGCGTCGTCGGCGTAGGTGCGGGCGAGGGCGTCGCCGGCACCCTCGTAGTCGTGGATCGTGACGATGTCGGAGTTGGTGTGCTCCCACCCGTCGTTCGAGATCACCGGACGCGTCGGGTCGATCGCCCGCGTGACGTCGGCCAGGGACCGGGCGTAGGCCTGCTGCGCCGGGTCGGTGGCGATGTGCTGCACGCCCCAGCTCTCGTTCGCCGGCACCCACGTGACGATCGACGGGTGCGAGGCATCACGCTCGACGGCGTCCATCCACTCGCGCATCAGGCGTTGGACGGCTCGCGGCGAGAAGGCGTAGGCGCCGGGGGCCTCGCCCCAGACCAGGATGCCGAGTCGGTCCGCCCAGTACAGGAACCGGGGGTCCTCGATCTTCTGGTGGTTGCGGGCCGCGTTGAAGCCGAGCTCCTTGATGAGCTCGACCTCGCGGCGCAGTGCTCCGCGCGACGGTGCGGCGATGTGCGAGTCCGGCCAGTAGCCCTGGTTCAGGACACTGCGGACGTCGTAGCTGCGGCCGTTCAGCAGGAAGGTGCCGCCGTCGACGCCGACGGTGCGGAGCCCGAAGTAGGACGCGACGGAGTCGATCGGCGTCGTGCCGGCACGGGGGAGGAGCGAGACCGTGGCATCGACCAGGCACGGGGCGTCCGGGGTCCAGTGCAGTTCGTCCTCGGCCTGCCCGTTCGTCTGGCGCGCGATCGGCACGACCACGTCGAACTCGTCCGAGGTGTCGCCGAGCGTGGCCTCGACGGTGGCGAGGTGCTCGTCGCGCTCGTCCCACCGGGCGACGACGCGCAGGCGCTCGCCGCCGGTGCGGCCGCCAGCGATCCGGACCGTCAGGCGGACGGTGGCGTGGTCGACGTTCGTCCAACGCAGGTACTCGATCGAGGCGGTCGGCACGGCTTCGAGCCACACGGTCTGCCAGATGCCCGTGGTGCGGCGGTACCAGATGGCGTGCGGGTCCTCGTGCCAGTCCTGCTTGCCGCGGGGCTGGGTCAGGTCGTGCGGGTCGTCCTCGGCGCGGACGACCAGGGTGTGGACAGCGTCGGGGTCGGTGGCGAGGGCGTCGGTCACGTCGAACGAGAACGGCGTGTGGCCGCCCTCGTGCTCGCCGATGAACTGGCCGTCGATCCAGACGCGGGCGCAGTAGTCGACGGCGCCGAAGTGCAGGACCAGTCGGGGTGCGGCGGTGCCGTGACCGGCGGCCTCGAGGTCGGCGCGGGTGACCGCACGGGAGTACCAGACCACCGGGTGGAAGCCGGGCTCGTCGATGCCCGAGGCGACCGACTCGGGCGGGAACGGCACGACGATGTCGCGGGCGTCGGGGAACCCGGTGCGCCAGGCGGTGTCGTCGCCGTCGTTCCGGAAGGACCACGTGCCGTCGAGGTCAGCCCACGCGGTGCGGAGCATCTGCGGCCGGGGGTAGGTGCCGTCCTGCCGCGAAGCGAGGGGGAGTGCGGGAGCGGATGCGGTGTCAGGTGCGGCCACGGTGCCGTCGAGCGTGCTCATGGGTCCATGCTCCCGCGCCGGTACATCGTTGTAAAGAGCGTCGCAACGATTGCCATCCGGAGAACTCGGTGGGTGCTCGGGGCGACGTCAGGCGATCGCGGCGTCGCGCGTCAGGACCATCACGTCCATGCGTCCCTGCTGCACGACGTCGCCGCGCTGGTTCCGCAGTGAGACCGTCCGCTCGACGATGCCGGTCGTGCCGGAGCTCGTCAGGCGCGTCGACAGGATCTCGACCTCGCAGGTCACGGTGTCCCCGATGAACACCGGCGCGGTGAACCGCCACTGGTCGATCCCGAGCAGTGCCACGGCCGACCCCTCGAACACCCCGGTCCGTGCGATCAGCCCCAGGCAGAGCGAGGTGCCGAGCAGCCCGTGCACGACCCGCTGGCCGTACCGGGTCTTGCCGGCGAACTCGACGTCGGTGTGCACCTGGTTGTTGTCGTTCGTCCACGAGGCGAAGGACACGACGTCCGCCTCGGTGATCGTGCGACCCGGGGTCGTGAAGGTCTGTCCGGCGGCGAGGTCCTCGAGGTAGTGGGGCACGTCCGCGATTCTCGCAGAGGAGCGCGACGAGCCTCACGCCCGGCCGCGCTCACAGTCGGGCGAGCACCTTCCGCGAACGTCGCAGCCCCCGCTCGAGCACGGCGTGCTCGGCCGTCGTCAGCGCCCCGTACCCGAAGGTGTCGGCGCCGTCCCGGGCCGCGGGCCCGGAGAGCCGCCGGTAGGCATCTGCCGCGTGTGCCGCGTCGAGGGCGTCACCGAGCGTCTCCTGCACCCGCCGCAGCCGGCTGAGCCGCCGCTTCCCGAGGTCGGCGACGTCACCGGCTGCTTCCAGCGCGTACCGCAGGCGCCGTGCCGCCTTTCGGATCTCGTGCAGGACGTCGAGACCCGCCGCGCCACCGTCGACCAGTCGTCGGACCCGAGCGCGCTCGCGGTCGATGCGCTTCGCGACGAAGGCGGCGGCGGCGTCGTCGGCGTGCGGTCCGGCCGGGGCGCGGAGCAGCAGTTGATCGAGCGCGTCGAGGGTACGGAACCAGTCGTCCGAGCGCAGCGCCTGGCGGAGTTCCGCTGCGGCCGCGCTGCGGAGAGCCGCCGCCTGCTCGCCGATCCGGTCCAGCGTGGGGGCGTCGACGAAGCCCTCGGGGGCCCGAGCCGCCGACCGGAACAGCCCGCCGTGCAGGACCTCGGCATCGCGGGCGACCCCGGCGACCCGTCCGGCTTCGGCGAGGGCGGCCCGCAGTGCCTCGGTCGCCTCGCGGTCGAGGGCTCCGCGGTACGCCGCGAGCACGCTCCGCAGCCGACGGACCACCTTCCGGAAGTCGTGCACCGACTCGTGGTCGTCGGCGCGGACTCGGGGGTCGACCGCGACGAGGTCGGCGCGGAGTGACTCGAGGACCCGCAGCACGAACGCCGCAGCGGTGCCCGAACGTGGTCGCTTCGTCCGGTTGCCGCGCCGCTCCGGGGCGAGCACGGGTGCTGGCGGGACCGCGACCGCCGAGGTCGCCGGCGGCTCGGTGGCCGCGTCGTCCAGGGCCCGCTCGGCCGCTCGTGCCGTGGTGCCGTCGCGCCCGTCGTCCGACAGCGCCCACCACCGTGCGGACCGCAGCACGGAGGTGTCCGGGTCGCCTTCGTCCACGCGGACGTCGGCGATCTCGGCCCGCACCCGACCGTCCTTGCCGCGCAGGGTCACGAGCGTCGTCGTGGTGTCCCGGACGCGGACCGTCGCCATCGCCCGCCCGCGCAGGAACACCTCGATCCCGTCACGCGGGGGCTGCTCGCCGTTCGGTCGATCGAGGTCCGCGCCCACCGGCACCGGGCCGTCGCCGTGGTCGAGGCTCCAGGAACCGTCCTGGGCGCGGGTGAGCGTCACCCCTTCGGCCGCGAGCACGCGCTCGTCGGAGTCCCACACGGTCTCGCGGAGCGACACGGGCTCGTGCCGTTCGACGGCGGATGCGAGAGGCTCGAGTGCCGGCAACCGGCGGTCGTCGGGGATCCGCCAGCTCCGGCGGGGATCGGTGCGGGCGGTGTCGGGGGCGGGGTGCTGGCTCGGCATGTCCGCAAGTGTCGTCCGACGGTGCCCGTGCGGTCCGAGCGCAGGCGCGTTCTGTGGACGGGCGGCCCAGAACCGCCCCCTGTGCAGGGATGAGTGACGGACTCGGCACCTCGCCAGCACTCGGCGCGTACGGTCCGCTGCATGAGCGACGGAGCCCGCCACCCCAGCGACACCGCACCCCCGAGCGCCACCGCGCCCCCGAGCGACACCGCCCCGAGCGACCACGACCTCGAGTCCTGGATCGCCGACCGCCGGTGGTACGCCTCGAAGGGGTCCGTGCCGCGCCTCCGCACCCTCTCCACCGCCGACGGCACCCGGCTCGTCCTCGACGAAGCCCCCGCAGCACCAGCGGCTCCGGTCCTCTACCAGTCACCCGTGACCAGCGGCCCCGACGGCACCATCGCCGACGCCACCGCCGACCACGCGTGGATCACGGCGCTCGCCGCACGCATCGACGCGGACCCGCAGAGCCTCCGCCCCATCGGCACCGTCACGGCTGCCCGCGTCCTGACCGGCGAGCAGTCCAACACCTCGGTCATCTGCGACACCGAGTCCGGTGCCCGCGTCATCATCAAGGTGTTCCGCGTCCTGCACCACGGCGACAACCCCGACGTCACGACGCAGCTCGCGTTGTCCGCAGCCGGCAGTGCTCGCGTCCCCCAGGTCTACGGCGCACTGCGGGGCAGCTGGCCCGACGTCGGGCAGGGCAGCGGCACGGCGACCGGTCACCTCGCGTTCGCGCAGGAGTTCCTGCCGGGCCTCGAGGACGCCTGGCGCGTGGCCCTCGAGGAAGCGCACGGCGGCACGCCCTTCGGCGATCGGGCCGAGCAGCTCGGGGCGGCGCTCGCCGACGTCCACCGCACCCTCGCCGAGGCGCTGCCGTCCGAGCCCGCCGACGAGGCGCGACGACGGACCGCCGTCGCGACGATGCACGAGCGGCTCGACACCGCCGCGCGTGAGGCCCCGGCCGTCGCCGAGCACGCAGACGCGATCCGAGCGGTGTACGCGGCGGCGACGGCGACGCCCTGGCCGGACCTGCAGCGCATCCACGGCGACCTGCACCTCGGGCAGGTGCTCGCTGCCCCCGAGCCGCGCGGGTGGGTCTTCCTCGACTTCGAGGGGGAGCCGCTCCGCCCGCTGGCCGAACGCTCGTTGCCGGACGTCACGCTCCGTGACGTGGCCGGCATGCTCCGGTCGTTCGACTACGTCGCCGGAGCCCTGGCGCACGACGCGGAACCGGTCGACGCAGCGGGCTGGGCGGACGAGGCACGCGTGCGGTTCCTCGACGGGTACCAGCGGGGGACCGGCGCCGACCTCCGCGCGCACCGCGAGCTCCTGGATGCGTTCGAGCTCGACAAGGCCGTCTACGAGGTCGTCTACGAGACCCGGAACCGACCCGACTGGGTCGGCATCCCGCTCGCGGCCGTCACGCGCCTGGTCGGCCGCAGCGGGTCCTGACCGCGCACCCGAAGGCGGACGGGAGGCCCGTGGCGATCCCGCCACGGGCCTCCCGTCGGACGCCGTGACGGACAGTGCCCGTCGTGCGTCAGCCGCCAGCCGTCAGTTGACGGGGCCGGTGTACTTCTCGCCCGGTCCGGCGCCCGGTGCGTCCGGGATCGCCGACGCCTCGCGGAACGCGAGCTGCACCGAGCGCAGCCCGTCGCGCAGCGGACGGGCGTGGTGGTCGCCGATCTCGGTCGCCGCAGCGGTGACCAGTCCGGCCAGTGCGGTGATGAGCTTGCGCGCTTCGTCCAGGTCGGTCTGCTCCTGGGGGTCGTCGGCCAGGCCGACCTTCACGGCGGCGGCACTGAGCAGGTGCACGGCCACGGTGTTGATGAGTTCGACGGCCGGCACCTCCGAGATGTCCCTGGCGGCGTCGATGCCGCTGCCGTCGTCGTCGATCGGGGTGTCGGTCACGGTGCTCCTCTGCTAGACTCGCTCGCGGCAGATGCTGTCCGTGTGCCATCAGGTTCTCCTGAAGCGCTCGGACGGTGTCACGAAAGAGGAGTCTCTCCCACCCGCGGCCGCGTTCCACCAGGCTACCGGGTCACCACCGCTCCACGAGTGCACAGCAACTGGGTGCACACGTCGGTCGGGTCCACGGATCCGACGCAGGGCGGCTGCCGAACGGGTTCCGATCCGTGCGTCAGATCTCCTCTCTCGTGCTGTCGTCCAGGGCAAACGTCCCGGACGACCACCACCTGATTGAAGGAGCTCCGCATCACCGATCCCCGTACCAACGACCGAATCCGCGTTCCCGAAGTCCGACTCGTCGGCCCGCAGGGTGAGCAGGTCGGCGTTGTCCCGATCGCCATGGCACTGCGCCTCGCGCAGGAAGCCGAACTGGATCTGGTCGAGGTCGCGCCGAACTCGAAGCCGCCCGTGGCCAAGATCATGGACTACGGCAAGTTCAAGTACGAAGCCGCTCAGAAGGCCAAGGAAGCCCGTCGCAACCAGGTGAACACGGACCTGAAAGAGGTCCGTTTCCGCCTGAAGATCGACGTGCACGACTACGAGACGAAGCGCAAGCGCGCCGAGGGGTTCCTCCTCGGTGGCGACAAGGTGAAGGCGATGATCCTCTTCCGTGGCCGCGAGCAGTCGCGTCCGGAGCAGGGTGTCCGTCTCCTCCACAAGTTCGCGGAGGAGATCGCCGAGTTCGGCGTCGTCGAGTCCCGTCCCACCCAGGACGGCCGCAACATGACGATGATCATCGCCCCCCTGAAGAACAAGTCCGACGTCAAGGGCGAGCAGAACGCGAAGCGCGCTGCACAGAAGGCCGAGCGTCGTGCCACCGAGCACGCTGCGAAGGACCACTCGGACGCCGAGACGGAGACCGAGGCCCCGGCCGAGGCTCCCGCGCAGGACACGGCACCGGCCAAGAGCGACGCTCCCGCCGAGTAGGTCACCCAGACCGACCCCGCAACGACGCGGCTCCCATCCATCCCACGGAAAGGCACCACCATGCCCAAGCAGAAGACCCACTCCGGGTCGAAGAAGCGCTTCAAGATCACCGGTACCGGCAAGGTCATGAAGCAGCAGGCCGGTATGCGTCACAACCTCGAGGTCAAGAGCTCCAAGCGCAAGGCCCGCCTGAACGAGGACCAGGTCCTCTCCAAGGCAGACGCGAAGAACGTCAAGAAGCTCCTCGGCCACTGAGCCCCCGGATCGTAAAGGAATAGTGCAATGGCACGAGTAAAGAGAGCGGTCAACGCCGCCAAGAAGCGCCGCGTCATCCTCGAGCGCGCCGAGGGTTACCGCGGCCAGCGTTCGCGTCTGTACCGCAAGGCCAAGGAGCAGGTCACCCACTCCCTGGTCTACGCGTACCGCGACCGTCACGCGAAGAAGGGCGAGTTCCGTCGCCTGTGGATCCAGCGCATCAACGCTGCGTCCCGTGCGAACGGCCTGACCTACAACCGTCTGATCCAGGGTCTGGGTCTCGCCGGTGTCGAGGTCGACCGTCGCATCCTCGCCGACCTCGCGGTGAACAACCCCGAGACCTTCACCGCGCTCGTCGAGACCGCGAAGAAGGCCCTCCCGGCCGACACCTCGGCCCCGAAGGCTGCGTAGTCAGTTCTTCTGCTCGCGAAACCCCCGCCGTACGGCGGGGGTTTCGTCGTTCCTAGACTTGGGTCGTGAGCGAACTCCTCGAGAACCCCCGTGCCGGACGCGTGAAGGCCGTCGCGGCCCTGTCGAAGAAGGACGTCCGTGCCGAAACGGGCCTCTTCCTGCTGGAGGGGCCGCAGGCGGTGCGTGAAGCACTCGAGTACGCCCCGGAGCTGCTGCGCGAGCTCTACGTGACGCCGACGGCCGCAGCCCGCTACGGCCTCGACGACGCGCCGGTCGACACCTGGTTCGTGACGGAGCAGGTCCTCGACGCGATGGCCGACACCGTGACGCCGCAGGGCGTCGTCGCCGTCTGCCAGCAGTTCCCGACGTCGGTCAAGGACGTCTTCCCGGACCGTCGCGTCGGTGATGCTGCTGCTGCCGTCGACCTGGAGGCCCGTGGGGACGCCGACGAGCCGGCCGCGTTGCCGGGGCTGGTCGCCATCCTCGAAGAGGTACGGGACCCGGGGAACGCCGGCACGATCATCCGCGCCGCCGACTCCGCCGGCGCCGACGCGGTGGTCCTCACCGGGCGGTCGGTGGACCCGTACAACCCGAAGGTCGTCCGGTCGACCACGGGCTCGCTCTTCCACGTGCCGGTGTCGGTCGGCGTGACCCTGGCCGACACGATCGCGCGGGCGAAGGCACTCGGGTACACCGTGCTCGCGGCCGACGTCTCGGGTGACGACCTGCCGGTGGTCCGGGCCGAGGGCATGCTCGACGGTCCGACCGCGTGGGTGTTCGGCAACGAGGCCCGTGGGCTCACGACCGAGGACCTCGCGCTCGTCGACCGTGCGGTGAAGGTGCCGATCTACGGCCAGGCGGAGTCGATGAACTTGGCGACGGCGGCCTCGGTCTGCCTGTACGAGTCGGCGTTCGCACTCCGGAGCTGACCCCCCTCCACAGTTCGGTCGTCGGCATCGGCCATCCACAGTCCGACCGGTGCAGGCGGGTGGTATCCCGTCGGCCGGTAGGCTTGGGTCTCGTGTCAGAACCTCTCGAGATCAGCGAATCGGCCGTCGCCGACGCCGTGGACGCAGCACTCGCCGCCGTCCGCGCCACGACGACGGTCGCCGAACTGAAGCAGGCCAGGGCCGAGCACACCGGTGAGCAGTCGCCGCTGGCTCGGATGAACGCGTCGATGCGCAGCGTCCCGCCGGAGCAGAAGGCCGCGGCCGGCAAGCTCGTCGGTCAGGCCCGCGGGCGGCTGAACGCGGCGATCGCGGAGCAGGAGTCGGTCCTCGCCGTGGCCGAAGAGCGCGCGCGGCTCGAAGCCGAGCGCGTCGACGTCACCGCGTTGCCGACCCACCGCCCGACCGGCTCGCGCCACCCGCTCTCGCTGCTCAACGAAGCCGTCGCGGACATCTTCGTCGGCATGGGGTGGGAAGTGGCAGAGGGCCCCGAGCTCGAGCACGAGTGGTTCAACTTCGACGCCCTGAACTTCGACCAGGACCACCCGGCCCGGGCCATGGCGGACACGATCTTCGTCGAGCCGGTCGACCGGCACCTGGTCATGCGCACCCACACGTCGCCCGTGCAGGTGCGGTCCCTGCTGTCCCGCGACCTCCCGCTCTACGTCATCGCTCCGGGCCGCGTGTACCGCGCCGACGAGCTCGACGCCACGCACCTGCCGGTCTTCACCCAGGTCGAGGGCATCGCGATCGACAAGGGCCTGACGATGGCACACCTGCGCGGCACGCTCGAGCACTTCGCCCGCCAGGTCTTCGGCGCCGAGGCGCAGATCCGTCTGCGCCCGAACTACTTCCCGTTCACCGAGCCCAGCGCCGAGATGGACGTCTGGCAGCCGAACGCCAAGGGTGGCGCGCGGTGGGTCGAGTGGGGCGGCTGCGGCATGGTCAACCCCAACGTCCTGCGTGCCGCCGGCATCGACCCGGACGAGTACCAGGGCTTCGCCTTCGGCATGGGCATCGAGCGGACGCTGCAGTTCCGCAACGGCCTGAACGACATGCGTGACTTCCTCGAGGGCGACATCCGCTTCTCGCAGCAGTTCGGAACGGTGGTCTGATGCGCGTCCCACTCCGCTGGCTCGGCGAGTCCGTCGACCTCCCCGAGGACGTCACCCTCGAGCACGTCCACGCGGCGCTCGTGTCGGTCGGCTTCGAGGAAGAGGACGTCCACACGTTCGACCTGACCGGCCCCGTCGTGGTCGGCCGGGTGCTCGAGCGCGTCCCGGAACCGCAGAAGAACGGCAAGACGATCAACTGGTGCCAGGTGGACGTCGGCGAGCCCGAGCCCCGCGGCATCGTCTGCGGTGCGCACAACTTCGACGTGGGCGACCTCGTCGTCGTGACGCTGCCCGGCGCCGTGCTGCCCGGACCGTTCCCGATCGCGGCCCGCAAGACCTACGGCCACGTCTCCGACGGCATGATCGCCTCAGCACGCGAGCTCGGTCTCGGTGACGAGCACGAGGGCATCCTCCGCTTCGCAGACCTCGACATGGAGCCCGACGTCGGCCAGGACGCCATCGCGCTCCTCGGCCTCGACGACGCGGCGGTCGAGATCAACGTCACGCCGGACCGCGGGTACGTGCTGAGCATGCGCGGTGTCGCACGTGAGTACGCCCACGCCACCGGCGCGAGCTTCCACGACCCCGTCGACCGCGTCGCACCCCGCACGGCCGAGGGCTTCTCGGTCACGATCGACGACCAGGCCCCGATCCGCGGTCGCGTCGGCGCGAGCACCTTCGTCACCCGCGTCGTCCGAGGCATCGACCCCACCGCGAAGACACCGGCCTGGATGGTGTCGCGTCTCGCCCTGGCAGGCGTCCGTTCGATCTCGCTGCCGGTCGACATCACGAACTACGTCATGTTCGAGCTCGGCCAGCCGCTGCACGGCTACGACCTGTCGACCGTCCGCGGCGGCCTGGGTGTCCGTCGTGCGGCTGTCGGCGAGACGCTCGAGACCCTCGACGGCGCCGTGCGGAAGCTCGACCCCGAGGACCTCGTCATCACCGACCACGACGGCCCCGTCGGGCTCGCCGGCGTGATGGGCGGTGCCCGGACCGAGATCTCGGCGAGCACGACCGACGTCCTGATCGAGGCAGCTGGCTTCGACCAGGTCTCGATCGCGCGGACCGCTCGCCGCCACAAGCTGCCGAGCGAGGCCTCCCGTCGGTTCGAGCGCGGCGTCGACCCGCTCGTGGCCGAGGCTGCTGCGAACCGCGCCGTCGACCTCCTCGTCGAGCTGGCCGGCGGCACGGCCGATGCTCTCGGTTCCACGCTCGTCGACACCGAGCCCCGTGCAACGGTCGCCATGCGGACCTCGCGTCCGGCCGAGCTCATCGGCGTGGACTACAGCGACGCCGAGGTCGTGGACACCCTCCGTGCGATCGGCGCGACGGTGCAGGTCGACGGTGCGCAGCTCGCCGTCACCCCGCCGACCTGGCGTCCGGACCTGACCGACGACACCACGTTGGTCGAAGAGGTCGCGCGGATCGTCGGGTACGACCGCATCCCGAGCGTGCTGCCCGTGGCCCCGCCCGGACGCGGGCTCACCCCGCACCAGCAGGCGCGCCGCCGGGTCTCCGCGGCCCTCGCCGCCGCGGGTCTGGTCGAAGCGGTGACGGCGCCGTTCGTCTCCGCCGCGACGCAGGACGCCTACCCGGGGATCGACCCGGAGGGCGGCCCGAGCGTCGTCCTCGCCAACGCCCTCGACAGCGAGCAGAACCTGCTCCGCCGCAGTGGTGTGCCCGCCCTCGTCGACGCCGCTCGCCGGAACGTCTCGCGCGGCCTGCTCGACGTCGCGCTCTACGAGACCTCGCGGGTGTTCCTGCCGATGACGGGCGTGACGCTCGGCACCGACGAGGTCCCGGCCGGTGCCGCGCTGCCCGACCGCGCGACGCTCGAGGCGCTCGACGCGTCCCTGCCCGCACAGCCGTTCCACGTGTCCGCCCTGCTCACCGGCAACCGCGTCGGCAAGCAGGCGGGTGTCGCGGCGGAGCCGTACGGCATCGCCGACGCGATCGACGCGGCCCGCCAGGTCGCGTGGGCCGTCGGCGTGGAACTGCGCGTCGCGCAGACCACCCACCCGTCCCTGCACCCGGGTCGCGCGGCGTCGCTGCTCGTGGGCGACACCGTCGTGGGCGTCGCCGGCGAACTCCTGCCGGAACTGTCCGCCGCTGCGGTGCTGCCCCGCGTGGTGGCCGTGGTCGAGCTCGACCTCGACGCCATGGTGGCCGCGGCCCCCGACCTCGTCGCGGTCGCGCCGATCGTGTCGTACCCGGCAGCGACGCAGGACCTGTCCCTGGTCGTCGACGCCGGGGTGCCGGCCGGTGACGTGTTGGATGCGGTCCGCTCTGGTGCCGGAGACCTGTTGGAGTATGCTCGGCTCGTGGATGACTACCGGGGCTCCGGCGTGGACGAGGGACAGAAGTCCCTGACGTTCGCCCTGCGCTTCCGTGCCACGGACCGCACGCTGACCGCTGCCGAGGCCACCGAGGCCCGTGACGGCGCAGTCCGACGTGCCGGCGAGCGATTCGGGGCGACCCTGCGCGACTGACCCACGACGGGATCAGCACCGCCCGGGGTCGCCGCCTCCGACTCTCTCGACGACCAGTCCGACCAAAGGTGGAATCCCATGTCCGTATCCGTCGCCGTGGCGGGAGCCTCCGGCTACGCGGGTGGTGAGCTCCTGCGCGTGCTCTCCGCCCATCCCGAGTTCGACGTCAGGACGGTGACGGCGTTCTCGAACGCCGGACAGCCGTTGATCGCGACGCAGCCGCACCTCCGGTCGCTGTCGCACCTGACCCTCGAGAAGACGACGGCCGAGACGCTCCGCGGGCACGACGTCGTGTTCCTGGCGCTGCCGCACGGTCAGTCGGGGGCGATCACCGAGGAGCTCGGCGACGACGCCCTCGTGGTGGACTGCGGCGCGGACCACCGTCTGACGGACCCCGCAGCCTGGGAGCAGTTCTACGGCGGCGACTACCACGGCGCCTGGACCTACGGCCTGCCGGAGCTCCTGCTCGCCGCCCCGACCCCGGGTTCGGCCGACGAGTGGCGCGAGGTCGAGGACATCGCGTCGCAGGGCAAGCAGCGTTCGGCCCTGGTCGGCACCAAGCGGATCGCGGTCCCCGGGTGCAACGTCACCGCGGTGACGCTCGGCATCCAGCCGGGCATCCAGGCCGGGCTCGTCGAGTCGGACGACATCGTCGCCGTGCTGAGCGTCGGCCCGAGCGGTGCCGGCAAGAAGCTCGCCAACACCTACTTGGCGTCCGAGATCATGGGTTCCGCCAGCGCCTACGCGGTGGGCGGCACGCACCGGCACGTCCCGGAGATCCAGCAGAACCTGGTCGTGGCGGGCGCTGCCGACGTGACGATCTCGTTCACGCCCGTGCTCGTCCCGATGTCGCGGGGCATCCTCGCGACGACGACGGCCAAGCTCACCCCGGGTGTCAGCGCCCGCGACGTGCGGCTCGCCTGGGAGCAGGCCTACGCCGACGAGCCGTTCGTGCACCTGTTGCCCGAGGGCGAGTTCCCCCGGGTCGCGGACACCATCGGTGCGAACACCGCACTCGTCGGCATCGCGGTGGACGAGGCCGCAGGCCGCGTCGTCGCCGTGACGGCTCTCGACAACCTCGCGAAGGGCACGGCGGGTGCCGCCGTCCAGTCGACCAACATCGCCCTGGGTCTGCCGGAGACCCTGGGCCTCAGCGTGGACGGAGTCGCACCGTGACCGACCTCACCGACGTGAGCAAGCCCACCCAGGGCGAACCGGGCCTCCAGGGCGTCACCGCGGCAGCGGGTTTCCGCGCTGCCGGCGTGACCGCCGGCCTGAAGACCAGCGGCAAGCCGGACGTGGCCCTCGTCGTCAACGACGGCCCCGACGCGGCCGTGGCCGCGGTCTTCACCAGCAACCGCGCGCAGGCGCACCCGGTGATCTGGTCCCGCCAGGTCGTCGGTGACGGCGTCGCGCGCGCCGTCGTCCTGAACTCCGGCGGCGCCAACTGCTTCACGGGCCCCTTCGGCTTCCAGACCACGCACCTGACCGCCGAAGCCGTCGGTGACGCCCTCGGCATCGGAGCGGGCGACGTCGTCGTCTGCTCCACCGGCCTCATCGGGGTGGGCGACCAGACGTTCCGCGACAACGTGCTCCGGGGCGTCGACCTCGCCGGCGCTGCGCTCAGCGCCGACGGCGGCCCGGACGCGGCCACCGCGATCATGACGACCGACACCAGGGCGAAGCAGTCCGTGGTGACCGAGGACGGCTGGACCGTCGGTGGCATGGCGAAGGGTGCGGGCATGCTCGCACCCGGACTCGCGACGATGCTCGTCGTGATCACCACCGACGCCGTGCAGACCCCGGACCAGCTCGACCAGGCGCTCCGCGCGGCCACCCGCATCACCTTCGACCGCGTCGACTCGGACGGCTGCATGTCGACGAACGACACCGTCGTGCTGCTGTCGTCGGGTGCGAGCGGGGTGACGCCCGAGGTCGGCGACTTCCAGGAAGCCCTGACCGCGGTCTGCGCCGATCTGGCCCGCCAGCTGCAGCAGGACGCCGAGGGCGCCAGCCACGACATCGCGATCGAGGTCGTGCACGCCGCGACCGAGGACGACGCCGTCACCGTCGGCCGGAGTGTCGCGCGCAACAACCTGTTCAAGGCGGCCGTCTTCGGCAACGACCCGAACTGGGGCCGAGTCCTCGCGGCCATCGGCACCACGGACGCCGACTTCGACCCGTACGCGGTCGACGTCAGCATGAACGGTGTCCGGGTCTGCCACGCCGGCGCCCCGGACCAGCCGAGCGACACCGTCGACCTGACGCCGCGGGACACCCACGTGCGCATCGACCTCGGCGTCGGGACGCACTCGGCGACGATCCTGACCAACGACCTCACGCACGACTACGTGCACGAGAACAGCGCGTACTCCAGCTGATGGCGAACGACACCGAAGGGGCCGGGACGCCCCTCACGAAGGAAGAAGAGCACGAGTTCGCCGCCGTCAAGGCCGCGACCCTGATCGAGTCCCTGCCGTGGCTCAAGCGGTTCTCCGGCAAGGTCGTCGTCGTCAAGTTCGGCGGCAACGCGATGGTGAACGAGGACCTCAAGCGTGCGTTCGCCGAGGACATGGTCTACCTCCGCTACGCGGGACTGCACCCCGTGGTCGTGCACGGCGGGGGTCCGCAGATCTCGGCCGCGCTCAAGGAACAGGGCATCGAGTCCGAGTTCCGTGGCGGCTACCGCGTCACCACGACCGAGGCGATCTCGGTCGTCCGCGACGTCCTGGCTGGCGAGGTCAACCGCGAGATCGTCGACCTGATGAACGAGCACGGCGAGGGCCTGGCCGTCGGTGTGTTCGGCGACGGCGGGTCCCTGTTCACCGGCGAGCAGAAGGGCGTGGTCGTCGACGGGCAGGAGTACGACCTCGGCCACGTCGGTGACATCACCCACGTCGACCCGTCAGGGGTGCTCGCCGCGATCGAGGCCGGCCGCATCCCGGTGGTCTCGAGCATCGCGATCGACGATGCCCACCCGGACCAGGCGCTCAACGTGAACGCCGACGCAGCCGCGGGTGCCCTGGCGATCGCGCTGCGTGCGTCGAAGCTCATCATGCTCACCGACGTCCCCGGCCTCTACCGCAACTGGCCGGACCGTGACTCGCTCGTCGACCTCATCGCGGTCGAGGAGCTCCGCGCGCTCCTGCCGTCCCTCGAGTCGGGCATGATCCCGAAGATGACCGCGTGCCTCGACGCCGTGGTCGGCGGGGTCGGCGGGGCGACGATCATCGACGGTCGGATCCCGCACTCGATCCTGCTCGAGGTCTTCACCCTGCGCGGTGCGGGCACCGAGGTGATCCCGGACCCGAGCCGACGCACCGAGAACCAGATGACCCACGCCGAGATCGGCCGACGCGTCGCAGCACCGTCGACGAGCACCAGCACCGGCCAACACGTGGCCAGCACGACCGAGAAGGGGCAGCAGCCGTGAGCAGCGAGACGCAGACCGAGACCTGGAACGACCGGTTCGGGGCGTCGCTCATGCGATCCCTGACCCCGCCGAAGATCATGCTCGAGCGCGGACAGGGCTGCCGTGTCTGGGACGTCGAGGGCAACGAGTACCTCGACTTCCTGGCGGGCATCGCCGTCAACTCGCTCGGCCACGCGCACCCCGTCCTGGTCGAGGCGATCGCCGACCAGGCCGCGAAGCTCGTGCACGTGTCGAACTACTTCGCGACGCCGCCCCAGCTCGAGCTGGCGGAGCGCCTCAAGCGCATCACCGGTGCGGGCGACGCCGGGCGGGTGTACTTCGGCAACTCCGGGGCAGAGGCGAACGAGGCCGCGTTCAAGCTCGCGCGCCTGAACAAGGGCGCCGACGGGCAGAAGACCCGCATCCTCGCGCTGAAGCAGGGGTTCCACGGCCGGACGATGGGGGCACTCGCGCTCACCGGCAAGCCCGCGCTGCAGCAGGACTTCCTGCCGATGATCCCGGGCGTCGAGCACATCGACTCCACCGTCGCAGCGCTCGAGGCGTCCATCGACGACACGGTCGCGGCGATCGTCATCGAGCCGATCAAGGGCGAGGCCGGCGTCGTCGACCTGCCCGAGGGCTTCCTGCTCGCCGCGCGCCGGCTGACCGAGGAGCACGGTGCGCTGCTGATCCTCGACGAGATCCAGACCGGTGTCGGCCGGACGGGCAACTGGTTCACCTACCAGGGCCACGGCTTCACCCCCGACGCCGTCACGGTGGCCAAGGGCATCGCCGGCGGCTTCCCGATCGGTGCGCTCGTGACCTTCGGGTGGGCGTCCGACCTGTTCTCGGCCGGTCAGCACGGTTCGACCTTCGGCGGCAACCCGCTCGGCACCCGCGTGGCGAACGCGGTGCTCGAGGAGATCGAACGCGCGGACCTCGTCGCTGCCGCCGTGGTCAAGGGCGAGCGGATCCGGACCGGCATCGCCGGCATCGGCTCACCGCTCGTCGAAGAGGTCCGCGGCACCGGTCTGCTCATCGGCGTCGGGCTCACCGGCCCGATCGCGGCCGCGGTCAACGCCGCCGCCCTCGAGCGTGGCCTCATCATCAACGCCCCGAACGAGTCGAGCCTGCGCCTCGCGCCGCCGCTCATCGTGTCCGACGCCGAGATCGACGAGTTCGTGTCGATCCTCGCCCAGAGCCTCGCGGCCGTCGCTGCCGCCCAGGAGACCTCCGCATGACCCGCCACTTCCTCCGGGACGACGACCTCAGCCAGGCCGAGCAGTCCGCGATCCTCGACATCGCCGACCAGATGAAGGCCGACCGTTGGGGTGCGAAGCCCCTCGCCGGCCCGCAGAGCGTCGCGGTCATCTTCGACAAGTCGTCGACCCGCACCCGGGTGTCGTTCCACGTCGGCATCTCCGACCTGGGCGGCAGCCCGCTCATCATCTCGACGGCGAACAGCCAGCTCGGCGGCAAGGAGACCCCGTCGGACACCGCCCGCGTGCTCGAGCGCATGGTGTCGGCGATCGTCTGGCGCACCTACGGGCAGGCCGGTCTCGAGGAGATGGCCGCCGGCACGACCGTCCCCGTCGTCAACGCACTGTCCGACGACTTCCACCCCTGCCAGCTGCTCGCCGACCTGCTCACCATCCGCGAGCACCGCGGCACGCTGGCGGGCCAGACCGTGGCGTTCATCGGCGACGGCGCGAGCAACATGGCGCAGTCGTACCTGCTCGCCGGCGCGACCGCGGGCATGCACGTCCGCGTCGCGGCTCCCGCCGAGTTCTCGCCGTCCCCGCAGGTCGTCACCGACGCCGAGCACCGTTCGGCCGAGACCGGCGGTTCCGTCCTGGTCGTCACCGACCCGGTGGCAGCGGTCGCCGGTGCCGACGTCGTGGTCACCGACACCTGGGTGTCGATGGGCAAGGAGTCCGAGAAGCAGTCGCGCCTCGACACCTTCTCCGGGTACCGCGTGGACGACGCCCTGATGGCGCACGCTGCCGACGACGCGGTGTTCATGCACTGCCTGCCCGCCGACCGTGGCTACGAGGTGACCGCCGACGTCATCGACGGGCCGCGCAGCATCATCTGGGACGAGGCGGAGAACCGTCTGCACGCCCAGAAGGCGCTGCTGGCCTGGCTCCTCGCCGCGAACGTCTGAGCACCATGGCTGACCGCGTCGTCCTCGCCTACTCCGGCGGCCTCGACACCTCCGTCGGGATCGGCTGGCTGCGTGACGCCACCGGCAAAGAGGTGGTGGCGCTGGCGGTCGACGTCGGCCAGGGCGGCGAGGACCTCGACGCGATCCGACAGCGCGCGCTCGACTGCGGGGCCGTCGAGTCGATCGTGGTCGACGCCAAGGACGAGTACGCCGACGAGTACATCGTGCCGGCCCTCAAGGCCAACGCGCTGTACCAAAAGCGCTACCCGCTGGTGTCGGCGCTGAGCCGCCCGCTCATCGCGAAGCACCTCGCGCTGACGGCGAAGCAGCTCGGTGCCGACAGCGTCGCGCACGGCTGCACCGGCAAGGGCAACGACCAGGTCCGGTTCGAAGCCGCCGTCGCGGCGATCGCCCCGGACCTGCGGAGCGTGGCACCGGTGCGTGACCTCGCCCTGACCCGGGACAAGGCGATCGCGTACGCCGAGCAGCACGCCCTGCCGATCCAGCAGTCGCAGCGGTCGCCGTACTCGATCGACCAGAACGTGTGGGGCCGGGCCGTCGAGACCGGCTTCCTCGAAGACCCGTGGAACGCCCCGACCGAGGACCTGTACGCGTACACGCAGGACCCCGCCGTCCCGCGCGAGCCGGACGAGGTGACCATCACGTTCGAGCGCGGCGTCCCGGTGGCGCTCGACGGGCAGCGCTTCAGCGTGCTGCGGATCGTGCAGGAGCTGAACGCCGTGGCCGGCAAGCACGGCGTCGGTCGGATCGACGTCGTCGAGGACCGCCTCGTCGGCATCAAGTCGCGCGAGGTGTACGAGGCCCCTGCGGCGATCGCGCTCATCACGGCGCACGAGGAGCTCGAGCGCCTCACCCTCGAGCGCGACGTGAACCGCTACAAGCGCGGTGTCGAGTCGGAGTGGGCCGACCTGGTCTACGACGGTCTGTGGTTCGGCGGGCTGAAGCGCAGCCTCGACGCCTTCGTCGACCACACTCAGCAGCACGTCTCCGGCGACGTCCGCCTCCAGCTGCACGGCGGTCGGGCGACGGTGACCGGCCGTCGCTCGGAGCAGAGCCTGTACGACTTCGACCTCGCCACGTGCGACACCGGCGACACGTTCGACCAGTCCCTCTCGAAGGGCTTCATCGAACTCTGGTCGCTCCCCAGCAAGATCTCCGCCCGCCGCGACGCGGCGAACTGACACCCGCCGCCACCCGGCCCGACGACAACGACGCAGGACGACATGACCGACGAGAAGACCGACGCCACCAACACCGGAGCCCTCTGGGGCGCCCGCTTCGCCGACGGCCCGAGTGCGGCCCTGGCAGCGCTGTCGAAGTCGACGCACTTCGACTGGCAGCTCGCCCCGTACGACATCGCCGGCTCCCGCGCGCACGCCCGGGCCCTGCACACGGCCGGGTACCTGACGGCGGACGAGCTCGAGCGCATGCTCGCCGGACTCGACCGGCTCGAGGCCGCGCACGCCGACGGCACGCTGCAGCCCGACGAGTCCGACGAGGACGTCCACGGTGCCCTCGAGCGCCTCCTCATCGCCGACCTCGGTCCGGAGCTCGGCGGCAAGCTCCGCGCCGGCCGCAGCCGCAACGACCAGATCGCGACGCTCGGCCGCATGCACATGCTCGACCACGGGCGCCGGATCGGTCGGCTCGTGATCGACCTGGTCGACGCGATCACCCAGCAGGCCAACGAGCACCCGTCGGCGATCATGCCGGGTCGCACGCACCTGCAGCACGCGCAGCCCGTCCTCCTCGCGCACCACCTGCTGGCGCACGCGTGGCCGTTGGTCCGCGACCTCGAGCGCCTCCGCGACTGGGCGGGCCGCGCGAGCGTGAGCCCGTACGGCGCCGGTGCCCTCGCCGGCAGTTCGCTCGGTCTCGACCCCGCCGCGATCGCCGCGGAGCTCGGGTTCGACCGCCCGGCCGACAACTCGATCGACGCCACGGCCGCCCGCGACGTCGTCGCCGAGTTCGCGTTCGTCCTCGCGCAGATCGGCATCGACGTCTCGCGTCTGTCGGAAGAGGTCATCCTCTGGAACACGAAGGAGTTCGGCTTCGTCCGGCTCCACGACGCCTTCTCGACCGGCTCGAGCATCATGCCGCAGAAGAAGAACCCGGACATCGCCGAGCTCGCGCGCGGCAAGTCCGGTCGTCTGATCGGCAACCTGACGGGCCTGCTCGCGACCTTGAAGGGACTGCCGCTCGCCTACAACCGCGACCTGCAGGAGGACAAGGAGCCCGTCTTCGACTCGGTCGCCACGCTCGAGGTCCTGCTGCCGGCCTTCACCGGCATGATCGCGACGCTCACGTTCGACACGGACCGGATGGCCGAGCTCGCGCCGCAGGGCTTCTCGCTCGCGACCGACGTGGCCGAGTGGCTGGTCCGTCAGGGCGTCCCGTTCCGCGATGCGCACGAGGTGTCCGGTGCGCTGGTCCGGTACTGCGAACAGCGGGGCATCGAGCTCGACGACCCGACCGACGACGAGTACCGGTCGGTCTCCGAGCACCTGACCCCCGGGGTCCGTGCCGTGCTCACGATCGAGGGCAGTGTCGCGTCCCGCTCGGGTGTCGGCGGAACCGCTCCGGACCGTGTGGCCGAGCAGCTGGCGTCCGTCACGCGTCGCGTCCACGACCTGGCCGAGGGCGCACCCTTCACGCGATGACCGAGGGGCTGCTCGCGATGCTCGCTAAGCCGGCGCCGCGCATCGCCCCGGCGCTGCTCGGCGCGACGATCGCGGGCCGAGGCGTGACCCTGCGCATCACCGAGGTCGAGGCCTACTTCGGCCCCACCGACCCCGGCTCGCACGGGCACCGCGGTCCGACCGAGCGCAACCGCCACCTGTTCGGGTCGCCGGGCACCCTGTACGCGTACCGCTCGTACGGCATCCACACCTGCGTCAACGTCGTGAGTGCACCGGCCGGCACCTCCTCCGGTTCCCTGCTCCGCGGTGCGCAGGTGATCGAGGGCGTCGACACCGCACGCGGACGACGTGGCCCGTCGGTCGCCGACGTCGCGTTGGCGCGTGGCCCCGGCAACCTCGGTGGCGCCCTCGGCGCGGTGCTCGGACAGGACGACGGCACCTCGCTGCTCGACGGGTCCGGTCCGTTCGTGCTCACGTTGGCACCCGGCCTGGAGGCGCGGCTCGCCTCCGCCTCTCCGGCCCGCGTCGTCGAGGAACTCCTGACCGAGACCGCACCCGGCCCCGGCGGGACGGGTCCGGTCCCGCGCATCTCGCGCGGACCGCGCACCGGCGTCGGCGGCATCGCCGGCGGTGCGCAGTACCCCTGGCGCTTCTGGTTGACGGGCGACCCGACGGTCTCGACGTACCGACGGCACAAGGGTGCCCTCGACTGATCCCCACCGGCACGGCCGGCCCGCCGCTGGCGCGTCGCGCCGGAACCGGCGGCGTGGGCCCAGACGCACCACGGGCCTCCCGGTCGACGGCGCGCTGTCGGTGGTGCGCCGCCGCTACGATGGCGGGGTGTCCAGTGATACCGCTCAAGACGTCCTGACGCGCCAGCAGAACGACCCCACCTTCGCCTCGGTGTGGGACGAACTGCGCTGGCGCGGTCTGGTGCAGGTCTCGACCGACGAGACCGCACTCCAAGAGGCCCTCGACGGTGATCCGATCACGTACTACTGCGGCTTCGACCCCACGGCACCGTCGCTGCACTGCGGCAACCTGCTGCAGCTCCTGACCATGCGTCGGTTGCAGCTCGCCGGGCACAAGCCGCTGGCGCTCGTCGGGGGATCGACGGGGCTCATCGGCGACCCGCGTCCGACGGCGGAGCGCACGCTGAACACCCGCGAGACCGTCGCCGAGTGGGTGGCGCGTCTGCAGGGACAGGTGTCGCGGTTCCTCAGTCCGGACGGTGACAACGGCGTCCGGCTGGTGAACAACCTCGACTGGACGTCACCGATGTCCGCCATCGACTTCCTGCGCGACGTCGGCAAGTACTTCCGGGTGAACTCGATGCTCAAGAAGGACGCCGTCGCCGCGCGGCTGAACTCCGACGCGGGCATCAGCTACACGGAGTTCAGCTACCAGATCCTGCAGGGCCTCGACTACCGCGAGCTCTTCCGGCAGTACGGCTGCACGCTGCAGACGGGTGGCTCGGACCAGTGGGGCAACCTGACCTCGGGGACGGAGCTCATCCGTCGTGCCGAGGGTGCGACGGTGCACGCGCTCGGGACACCCTTGATCACGAACTCGGACGGCACGAAGTTCGGCAAGAGCGAGGGCAACGCCATCTGGCTCGACGCCGAGATGACGTCGCCGTACGCGCTGTACCAGTTCTGGCTCAACACGGCGGATGCCGACGTGATCGCCCGGTTGCGGGAGTTCACGTTCCTGTCCCGTGCCGAGATCGAGCGACTCGAGCAGGCGGTCGCCGACGAACCGTTCCGGCGCGAAGCGCAGCGGACCCTCGCGTTCGAGGTCACCTCGCTCGTGCACGGGTTCGACGCCACCCAGGCCGCGATCGACGCTGCGGCCGCGCTGTTCGGCAACGGGGACCTCGGTGCGCTGGATCCGGACACCCTGCGGTCGGCGATCGCGGAGCTGCCGGGGTCGGTCACCATCGAGGCCGGAGCCGACGTGGCCCGGGCACTCGTCGAGACCGAGCTCGTGAAGTCCCTCGGCGAAGCGCGCCGGGCGATCGACCAGGGCGGCGTGTACGTGAACAACGTCCGAGCCGAGGACGCCACCGCACCGCTGTCGGACCTCGCCCTGCCCGGGGGAGTCCTCGTGCTCCGCCGCGGCAAGAAGACCCTCGCCGGCGTGACGCTGGCCTGATCGCCCCGGCACCCGGGCGACGCGTGTTGCACAACGCGACACGCCCGGGATCGGGCCTGGCTTGGCACACTCGCCCAGGCCTGCGTAAAGTTCCTACTCGTCACCCCAAAGGTGCGGCGGAGCGGCTGGAGCGAAAGCCCAGAGCACGTCGGCCCTCAAGCGGGACCATCCTCCACTGAAGATCAGATCTGGCCTTGTGCTCG
The DNA here is from genome assembly GCF_004340725.1 of Curtobacterium sp. PhB128. Taxonomy (NCBI): domain Bacteria; kingdom Bacillati; phylum Actinomycetota; class Actinomycetes; order Micrococcales; family Microbacteriaceae; genus Curtobacterium; species Curtobacterium sp. PhB128. The sequence continues at coordinate 339 of NZ_SLUR01000007.1, read as the reverse complement.
ATCGCTTCGACGCCTAGGATGACAAGCCCACCGGTTCTCTCCCCTCGGGGATGAGCCACAGGACCTCCGGGTCCGACGACACACCGGTGGCAAGCCAAGTACACAAGCCTCGTGGCTGGAGCTCGAACCTGAGCCGAAGAGCGAGTGCGTCTGGTCCTTGAGAACTCAACAGCGTGCACATTGTCAATGCCAATTTATTGATTGACCTCGTGCCTGGGCAGCTTTGGTTGTTCAGGTCATGATGCAATTCCTTTTGGATTGAAGATTGTCAGTAGACAGTCAACAGTCAGAATCAACTCGGTCTGATGCCCTTTGGGGTGTTGGGTCTGTATTTTTTTA
>NZ_SLUR01000006.1:0-295019 GCF_004340725.1 Curtobacterium sp. PhB128 | reverse complement strand
GCGCACTCGTCAACGACGACGCGGTACCACCCACACGAACCATCCCCGGATCTCGAACCGACTAATCAGTCCAAGAACCGGGGACCAGTCCACTGCCTGCACCGTGCCTCCCGTCCGTCACCTGGTCGCGTCCACGACGCGCACCCTGCGTCAGGAACGCAACCAGGCCGTCCCCACGCCCGTGAGAGCACCGTCTGCCACCGGTGCCGAGGCGAGCAGCAGCTCGCCGGCGGGGAGTTCGTAGGGCTCGTCACCGAACACCGTCACGCTCGTCCAGCCGTTCGGGCGTCGGAACGCGAGCACGTCGTCGCGGCCGGTCTCGAGCCACTCCAGGTGCTCCTCGGACTGCAGCTGGCCGCGCAGCCCGAGGGCCTTCCGGTACAGGCTCAGGGTCGAGTCGGGGTCGGTGTCCTCGGCCTCGACGCTGGCGTCCGCGAACCACGCCGGCTGCGGCAGGTGCGCGGAGCCGGAGCCGAAGCCGAACGACGGGCCGGACCGGGTCCACGGGATCGGGACACGGCAGCCGTCGCGGCCGACGTCGACGCCCGGGTTGCGGAAGAACGCGGGGTCCTGGCGGTCGGCGTCGGGGATGTCGCCGACCTCGTGCAGACCGAGCTCCTCGCCCTGGTACAGGTAGGCGGAGCCGGGCAGTGCGAGCTCGAGCAGGGTCGCCGCCTGCGCGCGGCGCAGCCCGAGCGAGCGGTCCAGCGCGTCCTGCGACCCACCGGCGAGCAGCCACTTGCCGCCCTGCTTGTCGGGGGAGCCGTTCCGCGCAGGCAGCGCGTAGCGGGTGGCGTGCCGGACGACGTCGTGGTTCGAGAACACCCACGTGGTCGACGAGCCGGACTGCTCGGCCAGGCCGAGGTTGAACTCGATGATCTCCTTGAACGAACCGGCGTCGAAGTCGGCCTCGAGCAGGTCGAAGTTGAACGCCTGCCCCAGACCGTCGGCGCTGGCGTACCGGGCGCGGCGGTCGGCGGCGACCCAGGCCTCGGCGACCGCAGTGCGCGCCGGGGTGTACTCGTTGAACACGGTCCGCCACTCGGCGTAGATCTCGTGCACGTCGTCGCGGTCCCACAGCGGGTGCGAGCCGTCCTTCGGGATCTCGGCGAGCTCCGCCCAGGTCGGCAGGGCGCCGGAGGGCAGGTCCTTCGCGAGCCCGTGGGCGACGTCGATGCGGAAGCCGTCGACGCCGCGGTCCGACCAGAAGCGCAGGGTGTGCAGGAAGTCGTCGCGGACCTCGCGGTTCGCCCAGTTCAGGTCGGGCTGCTCCTTGGCGAAGGAGTGCAGGTACCACTGGCCGTCGCCGACCGCGGTCCAGGCCGGGCCGCCGAAGATCGAGATCCAGTCGGCCGGAGCCTGTTCGCCGGACGGCCCGGTGCCGTCGCGGAAGACGTACCGGTCGCGGGCGGGGGAGCCCTTCGGCGCGGCGAGCGCCTCGCGGAACCACTCGTGCCGGTCGCTCGTGTGGTTCGGCACCACGTCGACGATCACCCGGATGCCGGCGGCGTGCAGCGCCTCGACCATCCGGTCGAAGTCGTCGAGCGTGCCGAGCTTCGGGTCGACGTCGCGGTAGTCGTCGACGTCGTAGCCGCCGTCGGCGAGGGCGGACGGGTAGAACGGGCTGAGCCAGACGGCCTCGACACCGAGCGACGCCAGGTACGGCACGCGCTCGGTGATGCCGGGCAGGTCGCCGATGCCGTCGCCGTTCGCGTCCGCGAAGGAGCGGGGGTAGATCTGGTAGACGCTCGCCTGGCGCCACCAGGTCTCGTCGGCGCTGGTGGTGGCGGGCTGGGCGAGGGTGTCGGTCACGACGGGCCTTTCGTGGTTCGTGGGGTTCGTGGGGTTCGTGGTGGTGTCGGTCGGTTCGGTCGTGCCGGCCGGGTCGGTCGTCGTGCTCACTTGATGGCGCCCTGGGTCACACCGGCCATCACCCATCGCTGCGTGACGAGGTAGACGATGATCGCCGGGGCCATCGCCATCAGGTACGAGGCGAACGACACGTTGTAGTTGTTGCTGAACTGGGTCTGGAACATCTGCTGCAGCACCGGCAGGGTCTGCAACGCCGGGTCCGAGGTGATCAGCGACGGCATCACGAAGTCGTTCCACGACGCCAGGAACGCGAAGATGCCGACGGTGGCGCTCATCGGTGCCAGCAGCGGGAACACGAGCCGCCAGAACACCTGACCGGTGCTCGCGCCGTCGATGCGGGCGCTCTCCTCGAGCTCGGCCGGGATCGACCGCAGGAACGCGGTGAAGAGCAGCACGCTGAACGACAGCTGGAACATGACGTGCAGCAGCGCGACGCCGAACGGGTTGTCCAGGTGCGCGAGGCCGGTGAGCTTCACCTGCGACAGCGCGAGCACCGGGAACGGCAGGAACATGGCGGCGAGCAGGTAGAAGAACGACCAGCGGAACAGCCGACGGTCCCAGTTCCGGGCGATCGCGAACGCGGTGAACGACGCGAGCAGGATCGTGCCGACGACGGTGATCGCGGCGACGAGCACCGAGACACCGAACGCCCGCGGGAAGTCGGTGAGCTCCCACGCCTGCACGAAGCCGTCGACGCTGAACGGAGCCGGCAGCGAGAACGCGTTGCCGTCGACGGCCTGGCCGGTCGTCTTGAACGCCATCGTCAGGGTGACGTAGAGCGGCACCAGGATCGAGAGCGCGCAGAGCACGAGGACGACGGTGACGGGCCAGTTGGCGTTGCCGCCGCGGCGGCCGGCGGTCCGGTCGGCGTCGACCGATCTGATGCTGCCCGTCTTCGTCGTCCCCGGACGGAGGGGTGTCTGGATGGTCATCAGAGCGCTGCCTTCCCGCGGGTCGCCCGCAGCTGGATCACGGCGATGACGACCGCGATGATGAAGAAGATCGTGGCGTTGGCCATCTGGTAGGCGTAGTCGCCGCCGTTGAAGCCCTTGAAGATCGACATCGCGACGCTCGTGGTCGAGGTGCCGGGGCCACCGTCGGTCAGGCCGACGATGATGTCGTACGAGTTCAGGAAGTTCTTGAACCCGATCACGAGGTTGATCAGGATGTAGCCGGCCGTCAGCGGTGCGGTGATCGAGATCAGCTGCCGCCACGCGCTCGCGCCGTCGAGGGCAGCTGCCTCGTAGACCTCGCCGGGGATGGACAGCACCCCGGCGATGTAGATGAGGAGCGTCGACGGGATCGCCTGCCACGCGGTGACGATCACGATGGCGACCCACGCCAGGTCGGGGTTCGCCAGGATGCTCTGCTCGAGCGGACCGAAGCCGATCGCACTGGCCAGGGCCGGCAGGCTGTTCGCGAACAGGAACGAGAACACGTACGCGATGACGATGCCCGAGATCACCATCGGCAGCACGAACACCGCGCGGAGGGCGATCTTGCCGCGGATCTTCGACGTCAGCGCGATGGCGAGCAGGAACGCGACCGCGTTGACGACGATCACGGTGACGAGCGAGAACCCGAGGGTGAACAGGTACGCCTGCAGGATCGCGGGGTCGGAGAACACCGCGACGTAGTTCGTGAGCCCGATGAAGCGGAACTCACCGAAGCCGACGGAGTTCGTGAAGCTGAGCACGATGCCCATCACGGCCGGCAGCGTGATGGCGAGCGTGAAGAGCAGCAGGGTGGGGAGCAGGAAGGCGAGGAAGAGCGGTTCGATCCGCTTCCGCTTGTGGGTGACGGACTGGAGGCCCGGGGCGGCTCCGCCACGTCGGCGGCGGTCCGCCGTCGTGATGGCTTCGGTGGTGGTGGTTGCCATGGGACGTCTCCTTACGCGGCCGTGCGGAGCGCGAGACGCGCCCAGTCGGCGTCGAGGGTGCGGAGCTGGCGCTGCGGGTCGCCGCCGAAGGCGATCGACTGCGCGTAGTTCGCGACCGGGATCTCGGCGGGGATGAGCTGCGACGCACCGAGGTAGAAGGCGGCGTCGTCGTAGTACGACTGCATGCCGGTCAGCGCCGGGTTCGACGCCGGGGGAGCGTCCTTGCGGACACCGAAGCCGTTGTTGTCGGCGTTGTACTTGTCGTTGACCTTCGACTGCATCAGGAACGTCAGGAACTCGCGGGCGGCCTCCTGCTTCCGGGACGCCTCGGGGATCCAGAGCGCCAGGTCGACGTTCACCCGCACCTTGTTGTCCGCGGCGTCGTCGGTGACGGGCAGCGGGAAGGTGCCGAGGTCCATGTCCTTGTTCGTCTTGGCGATCTCGCCGAGCGCCCACGGCCCCTGCAGGTACATCGCGGCCTTGCCCTGTGCGAACGCGAGGTTGCCGTCGCCGTACCCGCGGCTGGCGGCACCGTCCTGGTGCCATGCGCGCAGCTGGGTCATGCGTTCCATCGGCGTCCGGAGGTCCTTCTCGAACGACACCGACGAGTCCTTGCCGACGCTCGTGCCCTCGCGTCGCAGTGCGTCGAACGTCTTCGGGGTGTCGATCGCACCGCCGACCGTGTAGTCGAACATGCCCTGCGCGATCGTCCAGTTGTCCTTGAACGTCCCGTAGATCGGGGCGATGCCGGCCTGCTGCAGCCGCTTGCAGAGATCGGCGAACTCGCTCCACGTCGTCGGCACCTCGAGCCCCTGCTCGGCGAACAGTGCCTTGTTGTAGATCACCGAGGCGGCGGTCACCGAGTACGGCAGGGCGCTCTTGCGACCCGGGTAGTCGGCGGTCTGCTGCATGAGCGGCCACAGGTCCGGGTTGATCGTGTCGGCCTGCGACAGGTCGGAGAGGTCCGTCAGGGCTCCGTGCTCGACGAACGGCACGACCGAGAAGTTGTAGTTCCAGCAGCCGAGGTCCGGCGGCCGGTTCCGGACGAAGTTCGCGGACATGCTCGAGGTCGAGTCACGGACGACCCGCACCTTCGACTGGCTGTCGTGGAACTGCGCGATGACGCCGTCGAAGTACCCGATGACCTCGGGCTTCGAGACGTAGAACGTGATGGTCTCCGGCTTGGCGCTCGAGGACCCGATCGGGGCGCACCCGGCGAGCGCGAGGCCCGCTCCGATGCCGCCGGCTCCGAGCAGGAACGAGCGTCGGCTCACCGATGCCGCCGTCCTGGTCGTGGCGTGTGGTTGCACGTCGTCTCCGTCCGTCCGGACCCGGCAGCCCTGCCGTTCCGTCCTGCGATCGGCTCCGATGCCGACCGCGAGACTAAATCTAGCGACAAAATCTAATTACGCAAGGAACTCGTTGCGCGATAAGGTCACGGCATGCCGCCACCCCGTCGAACGAGCGCCGAGACACTGCTCGCGCACGCCTTCGACGCTGGCGCCTTCACCGCGACCGAGGCCATCGACGCCACCGGCCTGACCCGCTCGACCGTGCTGGCCGCGTGCGAGGAACTCGTCCGGCTCGGCTGGCTCCACGAGCTCGACGACGCCCGTGCCGCCGGGGAGTACCGGATCGGTCGGCCCGCCCGGCGCTACGAACTCGACACCGCCGCCGGGGTCGTCGTCGGGGTGGACGCCGGACAGCACCGGGTCACCGCCATCGTCGCCGACCTGCGCGGCACCGTGCTCGGTCGCGCCGAAGGGGCACTCGGTGAGTCGGGACTCGAGGTTCCCGTCCGGCTCGCAGTCCTCGCCGACACCGTGGACGACGCGCTCGCCGCCGCCGGAGCCGACCGCTCCCGCGTTCTGGTCACCGTCGTCGGCATCCCCGCGCCGGTCGACACCGGCGGGGCATCGCCGGGCGACGGCGGCTTCTGGGACCGGATGAACCCGGGCTTCGCCGGCGCCGTCCCGCACGGCCGCGTCGTCGTCGAGAACGACGCGAACCTCGCCGCGCTCGCCGAGCGGCCGTCCTCGGGGGACGCCTCGTTCGCCGCACTGCTCTCCGGCGAGCGGTTCGGCAGCGGCCTCGTGGTCGACGGTGTGCTGCTCCGCGGTGCCCACGGCGGCGCGGGGGAGATGCGCGTGCTCGACATCGTCCAGGGGGTCGGGTCGTCGGACGGCATCGGCGCGACGGCGCGGACGCTGGTCGCCGAGGCCGTCGCCGCGGGCGAGGTCCGGCCGGGCAGTCCGCTCGCGGTGGACGCCGGTGCCTCCGCCGTGTTCCGCGCGGCGCAGGACGGCGACACCGTGGCGCTGGCGATCGTCGACCGCCTCGGCGACCGACTGGCCCGCGTCTGCGTCCTGCTCGCCAGCCTGCTCGACATCGACCGCGTGGTCGTCGCCGGTGCGATCGCCCAGCCGGCGGTCGCCGTCATCGACCGGGCTCGTGCCCTGCTCGACGGCTGGCACTTCGACCCCGTGCCCGACCTGGTGGCGTCGACGCTCGGCGGTGACGTCGTCGTCATCGGGGCAGTCGCCCACGCGGTGGACGCGGTCCGTGCCGACCCGCTGTCGTTCCCGCTGGGCGGTGCCGACCGGATCAGTGTCGACGATCGAGCGGCAGTTCCCGCTCCCGATCCCAGTCCTCGGTCCACCCGAGCCGGTCGAACAGCGCATCCAGCAGCATCGCGGTGAACCCCCACACCAGGTGGTCGTCGTGGTGGTCGCCGTCGTCGTCGTGGTCGCCGTGCTCCGCATCGACGGTGAAGCCCGGCCCGCGCCACTCCTGACCACCGCGTCGGATCACCGTGACCCCGCGGTTCGCCGGGTCGAGCAGGTCCGCCACGGGGACCCGGAACACCGCGGCCGACTCGCGCTCGTCGACGACCCGGATCGGGGACGGCTCGCGCCACCACCCCAGCACCGGGCGCACCAGGTGGTTCGAGAACGCCAGCGGCACCGCGGGCAGCGTGCCGAGGACCTCGACGCCCGTCGGGTCGAGCCCGGTCTCCTCACGCGCTTCGCGGAGGGCTGCGGCGACGGCGTCGGCATCGCCCGGGTCGATCCGTCCGCCGGGGAACGCGACCTCGCCCGGGTGGGCGCGCAGGGTCGTGGCACGCGCGAGCAGCAGGACGTCGAGGTCGCGTGGGACGTCGGCGGCGACGGCCGGGCGGTCGCTGGGGGTGCGGTCGAGCGTGCCGAAGAGCATCAGGACGGCGGCGTGCCGCGGGCTGGCCGAACCGGTGAGTTCGCCCGCCACGGGCCCGGCATCCGCCCACCCGTTCGCTGCGACGGTCGCGAGTGCCGCCCGTGCTCGCCCCTCGTCGCCCATCACCCGCCCACCCTAGGCGTGCGGCGCTGGTGGCCGTGCGCCGTGCTTCGTGCGTCCGCGCCGTGCTTCGTGAGCAGAAATGGTCGGGTCGGGAATCGGCACTCGACCATTCCTGCTCACGAAGTCGCCGGAGGTGCCCGAACGCAGTCAGCCGGACCGGCCCGCGCGCCAGTACCCGGTGAAGGCGATCCGCTCCTTCGGGATGCCCGCGCCGACCCAGTGGCGTCGCGCTCCGCCGGCGAGGGACTGCTCGCCGGCGACCCAGGCAGCGTGGTCGGGGCTCACCGACGATCGGGTGACCGCGTCGAGCGCCGCGGCTCCGGGACGTCGACCGGGTTCGCGGGTGATCCACGTCACGTCGATGCCGGTCGGGGCATCGATGGTCCGCACGTCGGCGTCCGTCGGGACCTCGAGGATCGCGGTGCCCTTGGTCGAACGGGGGAGCGACTCGAGGATCCCGGCTGCAGCGGGCAGGGCGCTCTCGTCCGCGACGATCACGATCGGACGACCGAGGGCGTCCCGGTCGAAGCCGATGCCCTCGTCGATGAGCCCGGCCACGTCGCCGGGCTGTGCGCCGAGTGCCCACCCAGCCGCGGTCGGCCCGGTCGGTGCGTGGTCGTCGCCACTGCCGTGCACCACGAAGTCGACGTCGAGCTCGTCGCCCTGGTGCAGTCGGCGGAGGCTCCGCACGGTGTAGCTGCGGAGGATCGGTCGGCTCGCCTTCGCCACCGTCAGGAACTTCAGGTAGCTCACCGTGTCGAGCTTCTGCGGGGCCCGCGCGAGGTCACCGCCGTCCACCGGCAGGAACAGACGGAACCACTGGTCGTAGCCCATGTGGGTGAATCGGCTCAGGTCGTCGCCGCCGAACACCACGCGGATGAAGGACGGCGAGATCCGTTCGGTCCGCACGACGTGCAGGGTGAGGAGCTCGACGCGTTCCGGCTTCGTGCGGGTCGCCTGCATGTTCGTCCGTGCCATGTAGGTAAGGCTAACCTAACTAATACTCGAGCGGGAAGGTTCAGTCGACTCCCGGGAGCCGTCGGCATGGTGGAGGAACCGAGGACCACTCGAACATTCGATGAGGAGACACCGTGGATCGCTTCCGAAGGCTGCCGCTGCCGGCGCTGCTGCCCATCCTGTTCGTGCTGGTCGGCGGACTGTACTTCGCCATCGGTCTGGCTTCGAACCCCGACGGTGCCGGTCTGGCCGCCCGCGCGATCGGATCGCTCTTCTACGCCGTCTTGATGACGGTGTTCTTCGGCTTCCTCATCGCCTACCGTCGCCGCCGCGCGGGTGGCACCGAGGGTGCTGCCGCGATCCAGCGAGCGGTGCGCTCCGGAGACCTGCCGGACGACGTCGACCACGTCGTGTGGACCCGCGAGCTCGAGTCGACCCGCAAGCGGTACCGGAACAACCGGGTCATCGTCCCGATCATGGTCGTCGTCTTCGCGGCCTTCTCAGTCTGGGCAGCTCTGACGGTCAGTCCGTTCTGGTGGGCGATCCTGGTGCTGTTCGTGGGGATGTGCGTGTACTCCGTCTGGGAGACCCGACGGGCACTGCGGAACATCGACCACCTGCTGGCCACCCTGCGCGGAACCTGGACCGTGCGCTGACGTCGCGAGCCTGATCCAGTGAGCAGAAGACGTCGGGTCCCTGGTGGGGACCCGACGTCTTCTGCTCACTCTGTGGGCCGAACGCTCACTCCGTGGTGGAGACCCAGTCGATGAGCAGGTTGCCCTGGTCGCCCCAGTTGCCGACCTGGAACATGAAGCGGTGCGGCGTCGTCGGGACGTCGTGGGTGATCGTGTCGAGGACCTTGCCGTCGACGCTGTAGGTGACCGACTGTCCGGGCACCCAGTCCACCGTGTAGGTGTGCCAGTCGCGCCACGAGACGCCGGTGCCGATCTGGACGCGGTCGGCTTCCTTGCCCGGGGTCATCGAGTGGTGGAAGGCCGAGGGGCTGTCCTCGAAGTTGCCCTCGGGGAAGTCGATCTCGCCGTCGGACCAGGTGCCCGACGTCGGCCACAGCATGAACGCCGCGCCGTTGCCGTCGCCACCGGTTGCCTTGGCGCGGACGGAGAACGAGCCGCCGACGTGGTCCCAGGCTCCGGCGGAGGAGCCGAACGTGCCGGCCGCGCCCGCTCCGGTGCCGAGGGCGACGTCCATCACGCCGTCGTGCACCGAGACGGTCTTGCTCGGCGCGTAGATGCCGGAGGTGCCGTCGGGGTAGGGCTGCCACGACTGCGGGTAGAGCCGCGAGACGAGGCCGGTGACGGCGTCGGTGGTGAAGTCCTCGACGAACGAGGCGGCCGGCGCAGCGGAGGTGTCGGCGACTTCGTTCTGCGGTTCGGCCACGTCGTCGGCGTCCGACTCCGCGGCTTCGGCATCGTCGGTGGGCGCTGCCGCCTCGGGTTCCGCGGTCGGGGTGGTGTCCTCGATCGGCGCGGCCTCGGCGGTCGGCGCGGGCGTCTCCGTCGGCGTCGCGTCCGACTCCTCGTCGTCTGACGGGGCCGGGGTCGCAGTGTCCGAGGGGGTGGGCGTGGGGGTCACCGGGGCGTGCTGCCCGTGGCGGTGTCCGCCCCAGCCCCACCAGCTGTCAGCGGAGGCTGCCGAGGCGGTGGGGACTCCGAGTGCCAGGCAACCGGCGGTCGCTGCCGCAAGGATCGCGCGACGGCGGCTCATCGGGTGTGCCGTTCGGTGGCGGGGGTGGTGGGCGTGGTGGTCGCGGGGGTCGTGCCGCGCATGGGCGTGCACGTGCTTCGGGTCGAGATGTCGGGCTCCTCGGGGTGCTCGGGCGCAGGATGCGGGGAGGGGACGGCGCGCCAGGGGGCAGGATGCCGAGGGATTCGGTGACGCGTCCACGGACATCTTGCATCATTTGTGCCCCGTTCGGGGGTAATCGCCCGAATCGGCACCCGAACGCGCGGTGAACGGCGGGCAGCCCGCGCCCGCCGCCTCAGCCGCGCGGCACCGGCTGCAAGCGCTGCAGCTGCGTCACGTGACCGGGCTCGAGCTCGTCGAGCGACGTGACCCCGAGCAGCCGCATCGTGCGCTCGATCTGCTCCGACAGGATCTGGATCATCCGGTCGACACCGGCCTCGCCGCCCGCCATCAGCCCGTACAGGTACGCCCGACCGACCATGGTGAACTTCGCACCGAGCGCCACGGCGGCGACGATGTCCGCGCCGGACATGATGCCGGTGTCGAGGTGCACCTCGGTGTCCATGCCGACCTCCTTCACCACGGAGGGCAGCAGGTGGAACGGCACGGGTGCCCGGTCGAGCTGGCGTCCGCCGTGGTTCGACAGCGTGATCCCGTCGACGCCCATGTCCGCCAGGCGACGCGCATCGGCCAGGGACTGCACGCCCTTCACGACGACCTTGCCCTTCCACTGGTCGCGGATCCACGCGAGGTCCTCGTAGGTGACGGTGGGGTCGAACATGTGGTCGAGGAGCTCCCCGACGGTGCCGGACCACCGGTCGAGCGACGCGAAGGCCAGCGGCTCGGTGGTCAGGAAGTCGAACCACCACCACGGCCGCGGGATGGCGTTCAGCACGGTCCGCGCGCTGAGCTGCGGCGGGATCGAGAAGCCGTTGCGCTTGTCCCGCAGTCGCGCGCCGGCGACGGGCACGTCCACGGTGACGAGCAGTGTGTCGAACCCGGCCTTCTCGGCGCGGGAGACCAGCGCCATCGACTTCTCGCGGTCCTTCCACATGTACAGCTGGAACCAGTTGCGGCCGTTCGGGTTGGCGTCGCGGACGTCCTCGATGGCCGTGGTGCCCATGGTGGAGAGCGAGAACGGGATGCCCGCGCGTCCGGCTGCCCGGGCACCGGCACGTTCGCCCTCGGTCTGCATCATGCGCGTGAACCCGGTGGGGGCGATGCCGAACGGGTACGCGACCGGCGCACCCAGCACCGAGCGCGAGGTGTCCACGGACGACACGTCGCGCAGGATCGCGGGTGTGAACTCGATGTCCTCGAACGCCTGGCGGGCGCGCGCGAGCGAGATCTCGGCCTCGGCGGCGCCTTCGGTGTAGTCGAACGCGGCCTTCGGTGTGCGGCGGGCGGCGATGTCGCGCAGGTCCCAGATCGTCAGGGCCTGTTCGAGGCGCTGACGCCGACCGGGCAGCGAAGGCTTCTTGAACTGCATGAGCGGTGCGAGGTCACGCACGGTCGGCAGCTGCCGCTTGATCGGGGTCCGCCGGGCCGACGGTGTGCCCGGGGTGGCTGCCGGTGCGCCCGTGGCGGGGTCGACGCGGTGCTGGTCGTCGGTCGAGGTCATACAGACATCCTACGTCTCGAGGTGGATTGGCGGAGGGAAGCGTCGGAGGAACCCGGGGTGTACCGGACGGGCTCGACGGTGCGGGCGATCGTTGCGCGCAGGGCCTCGAGCGAGGCGCCGCGCAGGCCGCCGAGTCCGGCTGCCCGCGCCTGCACCAGGATGTTGCCGAGTGCCGTCGCCTCGACGGGCCCGGCCAGGACGGGCAGCCCGGTGCGGTCGGCCGTCAGCTGGCAGAGCAGCCGGTTCTGCGATCCGCCGCCGACGATGTGCACCTGTCGGACGTCTTTGCCCGTGATGGTGCTGATCGTCGCAAGTGTCTCCGCGTACGCGGCGGCCAGCGACTCGAGGATCGAGCGCACGAACTCGGCCCGCGACGCGGGCGCGCTCAGCCCGTGGTCGCCGCACCAGGCGGCGATGCGCGCGGGCATGTCGCCGGGCGCCGTGAACGACTCGTCGGCGGGGTCGAAGACGGGGACCGGGGCCGTGACGGCCGCTGCGGAGGCGAGCAGGGCCTCCAGGTCGATGCGCGCGCCGTCACGTTCCCAGGTGCGGACGCTCTCGGACAACAACCACAGTCCGGACACGTTCTTCAGGAACCGGACACGGCCGTCGACCCCGCCCTCGTTGGTGCAGTTCGCGTCGCGCGCCGCGTCCGACAGGACGGGTGCGTCGAGCTCGACGCCGACGAGCGACCAGGTGCCCGACGAGATGTACGCGAAGTCCGGTTCGGTCGCGGGGACCGCGACGACGGCGGAGGCCGTGTCGTGCGAGCCGACGAGCGTGACGGGTGCCTGCCCGCCGACGGCGTCGGCGACGGACGGCAGCAGCGGCCCGAGTCGGTCGCCCGGGTCACGCAGGGTGGGCAGGAGGCCGGCCGGGAGGCCCGCAGCAGCCCGCAACGCCGGGTCCCACCCGCGGGTCGTCGCGTTCAGGACCCCGGTCGTCGACGCGTTCGTGCGCTCGGCCGCCTCGACACCGGTGAGCCAGTAGCCGAGCAGGTCGGGGACGAGCAGCGCCCGCTGCGCGAGCTGCAGCGACGGGTCGGCAGCGAACTGGAACACCGTGTTGAAGGGCAGGTGCTGCAGACCGTTCCGGGCGTACAGCTCGGCCGCGTCCATCCGTCGGTGCACGCGGTCGACGCCGCCCTCGTGCCGCTCGTCGCGGTAGTGGTACGGCAGCCCGAGCAGCCGACCGTCGCGCAGCAGGCCGTAGTCCACCGCCCACGAGTCGATGCCGATGCTCACGATCGCCGGGTGCGTGGCGAACGCCTGACGGAGGCCGTCGGTCACCTGTCGGTGGAGCTCGACGACGTCCCAGTGCAGGGCCTCGCGGTCGTGCTCGTGCAGGGTCACGGGGCCGTTCGGGAACCGGGCGACGTGCTCCATCCGGACGCCGTCGGTGTCGACGTGCCCGAGGATCACGCGGCCGCTGGTGGCCCCGAGGTCGACGGCGGCGACGGTGCCGCTGGTGGACATGCTCTTACCTCTTGTCGGACATCAGCTTGTCGTGCATCAGCTTGTCGTTCATCAGCGCAGGAACGCGGCGGCGACACCCGCGTCGACGGGCACGTGCAAACCGGTCGTGTGGGAGAAGTCGTCGGTGCAGATGGCGTAGACGGCGTTCGCGACGTTCTCCGGCACGACCTCGCGCTTGAGGATGGTGCGCTGGGCGTAGAACGCGCCGAGGTCCTGCTCCTCGATGCCGTAGGTCTTCGCGCGGTTCGCTCCCCAGCCGCTCGCGAAGATCCCCGAGCCACGGACGACGCCGTCGGGGTTGATCCCGTTGACGCGGACGCCGTGCTCGCCGAGCTCCGCCGCCAACAACCGGACCTGGTGCGCCTGGTCGGCCTTCGTCGCCGAGTACGCGATGTTGTTCGGGCCGGCGAACACCGAGTTCTTCGACGAGATGTAGACGATGTCGCCGCCGAGGCCCTGCTCGATGAGGACATTCGCCGCCGCCTTGGACACCAGGAACGACCCCTTCGCCATGACGTCGTGCTGCAGGTCCCAGTCCTGTTCGGTGGTCTCGAGCAGGCTCTTGCTGAGGGAGAGTCCGGCGTTGTTCACGACGAGGTCGAGGCCGCCGAAGTGCAGGAGGGTCTGCTGGATCGCCTGCTCGATGTCCGCTGCCGAGGTCACGTTCGCCGCGACGCCGATGGCCTGGTCGGTGTTCCCGATCTCGGCCGCAGCGTCTTGCGCCTTCGCCAGGTCGAGGTCGGCGATGACGACCGCGGCGCCCTCGGCGGCCAGGCGCTTCGCGATCGCCTTGCCGATGCCGCTCGCGGCTCCGGTGACCAGGGCGATGCGGGTGGCGAGCTTCTTGGGGGCCTGCATCCGCTGCAGCTTCGCCTCTTCGAGGGCCCAGTACTCGATGCGGAACTTCTCGGCCTCGTCGATGGGGGCGTAGGTGCTCAGCGACTCGGCGCCGCGCATGACGTTGATCGCGTTGACGTAGAACTCCCCGGCGACGCGGGCGGTCTGGGCGTCCTTGCCGTACGAGAACATCCCGACGCCGGGCACCAGCACGATGAGCGGGTCGGCACCGCGGATCGCGGGGGAGTCCGGGTTCGCGTGGCGGTCGTAGTAGGCCTGGTAGTCCGCGCGGTACTGCTCGTGGAGTTCGTGCAGGCGGGCGGTCTGCTCGTCGACGCCCGCGGTGGTCGGCAGGTCGAGGATGAGGGGCTTGATCTTGGTGCGCAGGAAGTGGTCCGGGCAGCTCGTGCCGAGCGCGGCGAGCTCCTCGGCGCGCGACGACGCCAGGAAGTCCAGCACGACGTCACTGTCGGTGAAGTGACCCACCACCGGCTTGTCGTGCCCGGCGATGCCGCGGATCGTCGGTGCGAGGGCGGCGGCGCGCTGCCTTCGCGCCTCGGTCGGCAGCGCCTCGAACCCTGCTCGGGTCTCGCCGAACGGGTCGGCCTTCCCGTGCTCCGTGATGTACTGCTCGGCGGTGTCGATGATCCAGCGCGAGTTCGCTTCGGCTTCTCCGGACGAGGAACCCCAGGCCGTGATCCCGTGGCCGCCGAGGATCGTGCCGATCGCCTGCGGGTTGTCCCGCTTGATCGCGGCGATGTCGAGCCCGAGCTGGAACCCGGGCCGGCGCCACGGCACCCACACCACCGTGTCGCCGAAGATCGTCGACGTCAGGGCCGGTCCGTCCGCCGCCGTCGCGATGGCGATGCCGGCGTCCGGGTGCAGGTGGTCGACGTGCGCGGCGTCGACCAGGGCGTGCATCGCCGTGTCGATGGACGGGGCGGCACCGCCCTTGCCGTGCAGCGTGTAGTCGAACGCGGCGACCATCTCGTCCTCGCGCTCCACCCCCGGGCCTGTGTCTGATGCGTACATGTCCTGGAGGGCACGGACGCGGTCGACGCGCAGGACCGCGAGGCCGGCCGGGGTGAGGGTGCCGAGGTCGCCCCCGGAGCCCTTCACCCAGAGCAGCTCCACCGGCTCGCCCGTGACCGGGTCGGTGTCAGTGCCCTTCGCCGAGGTGTTCCCACCGGCGTAGTTCGTGATCCGCGGATCCGAGCCGAGCGCGTTCGAACGCGCGATGAGCGCACTGATCGTGGTGTCTGCGTCGGTGCCGTGCGTTGCGGGGTCCACCCGAGCCTCCAGTGTGTGTGCCATGTGTCTACGCGCCCCAACCGGCCTGGACGCCGCCGACGCGGTCCTCGGCGATCGACTGCTGGTACCCGGAGTCCAGGTACGCGCGCATCGGGTTCGCCGGCAGACCGCGGGATTCTCGCCACGCGGCGAGGTCCGCCCGGACGTCGGTCTGGTACGCGTCCATGAAGACCTCGTTCGCGCCGAGGACGTCGTGGGCCTCCTGCGCTGCGGTCAGGGCCACGCGATCGAGGAGCAGTGCCCGGGCCGTCATCTCCTGCACGTTGAGCACGGAGCGGATCTGACCGGGGATCTTGTCCTCGATGTTGTGGCACTGGTCGAGCATGAACGCGACGTCGTGGTTGTCGTAGCCGCCGCCGCGGATGACCTCGACCAGGATGCGGAACAGCTGGAACGGGTCCGCTGCGCCCACGATCAGGTCGTCGTCGGCGTAGAACCGCGAGTTGAAGTCGAAGCTGCCGAGCTTGCCGAGGCGCAGGAGCTGCATCACGATGAACTCGATGTTCGTGCCGGGGGCGTGGTGGCCGGTGTCGAGGCAGACCATCGCCTTGTCGCCGAGCGCGGCCGTCTGCACGTAGCTCGTGCCCCAGTCCGGCACGTCGGTGTGGTAGAACGACGGCTCGAAGAACTTGTACTCGAGCACCAGGCGCTGGTCGGCACCGAGGCGGTCGTAGATCGTGCTGAGCGACTCGTGCAGGCGGTCCTGGCGGGAGCGCATGTCCTCCTGCCCGGGGTAGTTCGAGCCCTCGGCGAGCCAGATCTTCAGGTCGCGGCTGCCGGTGGCGTCCATCACGTCGATGCAGCGCAGGTGGTGGTCGATCGCCTTCTGCCGGATCGACTCGTCGACGTGGGTCAGGGCGCCGAACTTGTAGTCGTCGTCCTGGAACGTGTTCGAGTTCACGGTGCCGAGCGACACCCCGTGCTCTTCGGCGTGCCGCTTGAGGTCGCTGAAGTCGTCGACGAGGTCCCACGGGATGTGCAGTGCCACGGTCGGTGCGAGGCCCGTGTACTTGTGCACCTGGGCGGCGTCGGAGATCTTCTCGTACGGGTCGCGCGGGGTGCCGGGCGTGCTGAACACCTTGAAGCGGGTGCCGGAGTTGCCGAAGGCCCAGCTGGGCAGCTCGATCTGCTGTCGTGCGAGCTGGTCGGCGATGCCGGTGAAGGTCGGGGTCGATGTCATCGTGTCACTTCCTCGTGTGCGATTGAATCGTTTCATACAGTACGGGTCGCGGCGGGCTGCCGCAACCGTGTGGGGTGTGTTGCGTCGCGCACCCCGTTGCGGTCTTCGCGCCCCGGAGAGTCGGGGCGCGATGACCGCACGGGGGCGCGACGCGGGACGGGCGCGGGCGCGATGCGCGCACGGGGCGCGGGACGGGCGCGGGCTGCGCGCCCCGTTGCGGTCTTCGCGCCCCGAAGAGTCGGGGCGCGAAGACCGCCCGGGGGCGCGACGCCGGGTGAGCGCCGTCAGGCGTCCCGCGCACCCACCGTGACCAGCCCACCGTCCGCTCCCCGCGCTACGCCGCCGGCACAGCAGCCGGCGCGCGCAGCTCGTGCGACCCGGCGCCGAGCCGCTGCTCCGCAGCACCCGGTAAGCGCACCACTGCGGTGACGCCCTCCGGCACCTGTGCACGGACGAGCAGCTCGCCGTCGACGAGCTCCCACCGCACCGCGATGTGCCCGTGCACGGAGTCGAGCGACGTCGACGCCCACGTCAGGCCACCGCCCGGCTGCGGTGCGATGAGCACGGAGGCGTACCCCGGTTCGAGCGCCGACAGACCGCCCACCACCCGGTGCATCCAGTCCGCCACGGCACCGAGTGCGTAGTGGTTGAACGAGGTCATCTCACCCGGGTTGATGGTGCCGTCCGGCAGCATCGAGTCCCAACGCTCCCAGACCGTCGTCGCACCCATCGTCACCGGGTACAGCCACGACGGGCACTCCGTCTGCAGCAGCAGCCGGTACGCGTCGTCGAGGTGTCCGGTCTGCGTCAGCGCGTCGGTGATGAACGGCGTACCCGCGAAGCCCGTCGAGATCCGGTACCCGGACTGCTCGGCCAGCTCCGCCAGGCGGTCGCCCGCACGGCGCTCGTCGTCCTCGTCGAGGATGCCGAACACGATCGCGAGCGCGTAGACGGTGGTGCAGTCGCTCCGGATGCGGCCGTCGGTCACGTAGTGCTGACGGAACGCGGCCTGGAGGCCCGTGGCGAGCTCCTCGGCTTCCGTCGCCTCCGCCTCGTGGCCCGTCAACCGCGCCGCCTGCGCCACCAGGGTCGCGCTGCGGTACGCGCACGCCGTCGCGACGACGCCCGGGTCGGCCTTCGCCTTGGCGGCGTCCTCCGGCGGGGCGTCCGGGTCGAGCCAGTCGCCGAACTGGAAGACGGTGTCCCACAGGCCCTCGGGTGACAGGTGGCCCTTGATGCGGCGGAGGTGCGCCGTCATCGAGTCGAGCTGCTCCTCGAGCACCGCGGTGTCGCCGTACGCCTGGTACAGGGTCCACGGCACCCAGACGCCGGCGTCCGACCAGATGGCGGTGGCGTCGGGGGTACCGAAGTCCTCGGCGGGGGAGTACTTGAGCACGTCCGGCACCACGAACGGGATGACACCGTCGGCGTGCTGCTGCTCGAGCCACACGTCGCGGAGCCAGTCGCCCAGGAACGCGCGGGTGTCGAACAGGTAGGACGCCGTCGGCGCGAACGCTGCGATGTCGCCCGTCCAGCCGAGGCGCTCGTCACGCTGCGGGCAGTCGGTCGGGACGCTCAGGAAGTTGCCCTGCATGCCCCGGATGACGTTGTCGTGGAACGTGTTGAGCAGCTCGTGGCTGGACTCGAACGTGCCCGTCCGGGTCAGGTCGGAGCCGACCTGCACCGCGGTGACGGCCGCGCGGAGTTCGTCGAGCGTGCCGGTCCAGCCGTCGACCTGGGCGTACCGGAAGCCGTGGAAGGTGAAGCGGGGCTCGAAGTGGTCCTCGCTGCCGCTCAGGGTGAAGTGGTCCGTCGCCTTCGCGGTGCGCAGCGGGCGGGTGCCGAGCTCGTCGTGTTCGAGCACCTCGGCGTGCTTCAGGGTCAGCACCGTGCCCGCGGGCCCAGAGGCGACCACGCGGAGCCAGCCCACCAGGTTGACCCCGAAGTCGATCAGCGTCGCGCCGGACGGGCTCGTCCAGACCTCGACGGGGGCGATCTCGGCGAGGGGTCGGACCGGCGGCACGGTGTCGGCGACGAGTTCGCGCTCGCCGATGTCGACGGTGCGCACGGCGCTGGTGCGTCCCTCGTGGCCGTCGACGCTCGGTGTGGTGACCTCGCCGGGCGTCAGGAAGGAGCCGTCGCGGAGCCGGGCGTCGATGTCCTCACCGTCGTACAGCTGATCGGCGGTGATCGCGCTGGACAGGGCCTGCCAGTCCGTGTCGGTGGCGACGAGCTGTTCGTGGCCGTCGGCGAAGGTGATGCGGAGCTCGGCGAACCCGGCGGGCTCGTCGGCGTACCAGCCGCCGCCACCACCCCAGGCGAGCCGACCGGCGGCCCAGCCCTTGCCGAGCACGAGTGCCAGCACGGCGGCACTGCCCGCGGCCGTCTCGGTCAGGTGCGCCGTGACGTCGTGCGAGACGACGCGGATGCGCCACTCGTAGCTCGTCCACCCCGGTTCGAGCAGGTGGTCGGAGACGCGTTCGCCACCGAGCCACGCCTCGACGACGCCGAGGGCGCTGACGTCGAGGGTCGCGCTCGTGACCGCGCCGTGGCCGTCGTCGAGGGTGAACTCACGGCGCAGGATCGGTGCGCTCCCGAGGTCGGCGTCGCTCGTGATGAACGGTGCTGTCCAGGCGGTCATTTGGTGTGTCCTTTCACGCGACCGGTCGTCGTCGACCGGTGCGGGGGTCCGGGGCCCGGCCGCCCGCCCGGGTGGGCGGTGCGGCGGAGGCGGGTCGCGCCTCCAGGCCGGGGTCGGGCGTCAGCCCTTGACTGCGCCGCTGGTCATGCCGGCGACGATCTGGCGGTTGAAGAAGATGTACAGGATCAGCGGCGGGATCGTGATGAGCAGGACGTCGGTGAACAGCAGGTTGAGCTGGCTGACCGACTGGCTCTGGAACGAGTAGAGCGTCTGCTGCACCGTGGCGTTCTCGGACCCCGGCAGGAAGTACAGCGGGTTCGTGAAGTCGTTGAACACCGTGACGGACTGCACGAGCACGACCGTGATGATGACCGGCTTGAGCAGCGGCAGCACGACGCCGAAGAACAGACGGATCGGTCCGGCGCCGTCGAGGACGGCTGCCTCGTCGAGCTCCTTCGGGATCGTCGCCACGAACGCCCGGAAGAGCAGGATGCAGAACGACAGGCCGAAGGTCGCCTCGATGAGGATCATCCCGCCCATGGTCTTGAACAGGTTGAGCCCCTGCAGCACCCAGATCGTCGGGACGATCGCGGGCGGGACGATGAGGCCCGCCAGGACGAAGAAGTTGATCACGCCGTTCCACTTGCTCGGACGACGCTGCAGCACGTACCCGACCATCGCGGAGAACACGACCATCACGATCACGCTGCCCACGGTCAGGACCGCACTGTTCAGGAACGCGCGGACGATCACGCCGTCACCGGATCCGAACACGGCCTGCAGGTTCTGCCAGAGCTGCCACTCGGTCGGCAGGCTGAAGCCGAGCTGGTTCGCCTCGGCCGGGTTCTTCATGGCCTGCAGCAGGACGAAGACGAACGGCACCAGGAACACCACGAAGCTGACGACGATGGCGATCGAGCCGATGACCCACCGGCGGGTCCGGCCCGGGTGGCGGTTCCGGCTCGCCGGCGTCGGCGCACGGCCGGCGGTCCGGCGGGGGCTGGTGACGGCGGTCACAGGTCCGCCTCCTTGCGGTTGAGGAGCCACGAGATCGGGACCATGATCGCCGTGACGACCACGAACAGGACCACGTTGCCGGCGGTCGACAGGCCGTAGAACCCGGCCTGGTACTGCTTGTAGATGACGCTCGCGATGACGTCACTGGTGAACCCTGGCCCACCGCCGGTCATCGCCCAGATGAGGTCGAAGGACCGCAGCCCGCCGATCAACGACAGGATGATGACGGTGCCCATCGCGGGACGCGACAGCGGCAGGGTGATGTTCCGGAAGATCGACCACGCGCTCGCGCCGTCGACCCGTGCGGCCTCGAAGTACTCCTGCGGGATCGCCACGATGCCGGCGATGAAGATGAGCGTCGCGATGCCGACGCCCTTCCAGACGTCCACCGCGGCGACGCTCCACAGGGCGAGTGCCGGGTCGGTCAGCCACCCCGGAGTGGGGAGGCCGACCGAGCCGAGGACGCCGTTGATGATCCCGTGGAACGGGTCCATCAGCGCCTTGAACGTGATGCCGATGCCGATCGTCGACACGAGCACCGGGAAGAACACGACCGCCCGCAGGTAGCCGCGCCCCAGCACGGGCGACGTGAGGAGCAGGGCGAGGGCGAGTCCGATGACCACCTTCGCCGCGCTCGTCACGAAGCCGTACTGGAACGTGTGCACGAACCCGGAGACGAGCTGCGGGTCCTGGAAGAACCGGACGAAGTTGTCGAAACCGATGAAGGTCTGGTCGAACAGCGTCCAGCGGGTGAGGGAGAAGTAGAACCCGGCGAAGGTGGGGACCGCGAAGAACACGACGTACAGCGCGATCGCGGGGATGAAGAACCACGCGGGGTAGAACGAGCGCATCCGCTTGCGCGCGGGACCGGTCCCGCCGGAACCCGCTCGGGTCGTCGCCGGCTCGAGTGCCGTCGTGAGTGTCGCGGTCACCGTGTCACCAGCCCTTGATGCCGAGCTGCTGGGCCTGCTGGACGACGTCGTCGTCGTACTGGTCAGCACCCTTGGCCGCGTTGGTGATGCCGGAGCCGACCTGCACGCAGATCTTCTCGAGGTTCGGGCCCTTGATCGGGGACAGGAACTCGAGCGCCGGGCTCGCCTTGCCGTCGTCCAGGTACTTCTGCAGGTCGTCGATCATCGGGGGCACGTCGTCCGGCAGCGAGCAGGTCGAGATGACGTACGGGCCACCGGGGGTTCCGGTGTCGTTCTGCACCTTGCAGCCGTCGGCCGAGTTCGCGAAGGCGATGAACTTCTTCGCGGCGGCGAGCTCGTCACCTTCGGTGGTCTTCGGGATGTACAGGCCGTTCGGCTCCCAGATGGTCAGGTTCGTGTCGTCGGCGTCCTCGGCCGGCAGCGCGAACGCTCCGATGTCCGCGACCGCGTCGGGGCTGTCCTGCTGCAGGGTCGAGATCGCGTTCGTCAGCATCGGGTACTGCGCCCCGGTGCCGTCGGCGAGCATCTTCAGGCCGTTCGCCTGCGTGGCCGAGGCGTAGTCCTCGTTGTAGAGGTCCTTGTCCTTGCCCTCGGCGAGGTGGTCGAAGCCGGCGAGTGCGGGGTCCTTGGCGTAGGACTCCTTGTTCGCGGTGTAGTTGTCCGCCCAGTCCTTGTCCTGCGCCGTGATGTTGGCGAAGTCGCCGAGCACGAACAGCTGGCTGGTCCAGGTGTCGCCGTACGTCTGGATGATCGGGGCGACCTTGCCGGCGTCCTTGATCTTCTCGCTGTTGCTGATGAACTCGTCCCACGTGGTGGGGACGCTGAGTCCGAGGTCGGCGTAGACCTTCTTGTTGTACATGACGCCGCCGCCGAAGCTCGTGCCGAAGGGAGCGCCGTAGACGCCCTTGTCGGTGCTGACGACCTTGGTGAACTGCTCGTCGACGTCCTTCGTCCAGCTCTCGTCGGACAGGTCCACCAGGGTGTTGTCCGGGTTGAGGGCCTGCATGAGCGAACCGGAGTTGTAGTTGAAGACGTCGGCCATCTCGCCGGTCGACAGCTGGGTCTTCACCAGGTTGTCGCCGTCGGTGCCCTGCGGGCGGGTGTCGAACTTGACCGTGATGTCGGGGTTGGCCTTCTCGAACGCCTCGATGAGCGGCTTCGCGGTGGCTGCGGTCGCGGGTGAGTTGTCGGCCTGGTAGGTGATCTGCACCTTGCCGCCGCCTTCGTCGGCGGAACCGCCGGACGAACACGCCGCGAGCCCGCCGATCAGGACCGTGGCGCCGCCGATGGCGACGAGCCGTTTGACGACGGCGCGCTTGGTGAGCGTCCTCGTGGTCAGGGAACGAGCTGACATTCCTTACCTCCTCGTAAGGCCCGGGGCGGGGTACCCCGGGTGAAACGGACCCGGACCCCGCGTCGTCGTGGGCTCCGGTTGCTGCTGTTTAGAACGTTTCAATCAGGATGGAACCACGTGGATTGAAGCGTGTCAATCGCTGTGCCGATTTCGTTACGGGAACGCGCATGCCTGGTGCGCGCGGTCCGCGTTGCCCCACCCGCCCTGCTTCGCCCGCCCTGCTTCGCCCGCCCTGCTTCGCCCGCCCTGCCTCGCCCGCCCCGCCCCGCCCCACCCCACCCCACCCGCGAAAGCGACAGTGTGCCGCGAACTGTTCGCGTGGATCTGTCGCTTTGCCGGACCAGACGGCGTCCCGTGCCGCAGGACTGTCGCTTTCGCGCGCTCAGGCCTCGGTGCGGCGCGGGTCGCTCGGCGCCGTGGCCCGCGCGGCCGCTGCACCGGCGCGGCCGAGCGTGCTCTCGCGGGGCACGAGCTCGCTGCCGAGCACCACGGTGCGGTGGACGTGCATCGGGTCGGAGAGCTCCTCGAGCAGCAGGGCCACCGCCGTCGCGCCCATCTCCTCGCCGTGCATGGTGACCGAGGTCAACGGCACCGCGCCACCCCACGCCACCGAGTTGTGGTCGCACCCCGACACCGGGATGTCCTCCGGCACGCGGATGCCGGCGGCTCGGAGCTCGGAGACGACCGCCATGGCGAGCAGGTCGGTGACGCCCAGGACGCCGTCGGGCCGTTCGGCGACCGGCATCGCGGCGATCCGCGCGCCGGCGTCGGTGCCGCCGGGCGGGTCGATGTCACCGGCGTCGACGTCGACGAGTTCGACTCCGGCGTGTTCCGCGATCGCGCGGAGGAGCCCCGCGCGGCGACGGGCCACCGGCTGCAGGTCGGGCCGGGCACTCACGAAGCCGATGCGTCGGCAGCCCTGCTCGATGAGGTGCTGTGCGGCGACGTACCCGGCCTGCTCGTTGTCGACGACCACCGAGCAGGCGTCCACCTCGGTCGGTTCGTAGTTGACGTAGACGACGGGCAGGCCGTGCTGCTTCGCCGCCTCGACCTGTGCGCGGGACTCCGTCATCGAGGCCAGCAGGATGCCGGACACCCGGGTGCTCTCGAGGAACGCGAGGTGTTCGCCCTGCGCCTCGAGGTCGTTCTCGCTGCTGGCGACGAGCAGGGTGCGCCGGCGTTCGCGGGCGGTCGTGTGCGCACCGCTCACCACGTCCGTGAACAGCGAGTTGCGGAGCGAGGCGACCACGAGACCGATCGCCCGGGTGCTGCCGGACACCAGTGCCCGGGCGTTGCGGTTCGGCGTGTACCCGAGTTCGGCGATCGCGTCGTGCACGCGTGCGGCCGTGGACTCGGCGACCCGCTCGGGATGGTTCAGGACGTTCGAGACCGTCGCCAGCGAGACGCCGGCGCGAGCTGCGACGTGGTGCACGCTCGGCGGGCCGTCGCGCCGGGGGACATGCACCATGCTCCGATCGTAGGCCGCAGCGGCGGCCGGTCCGTGCCGCAGAGCCGGGCAGGCTGGTGGGCAGACGTGAGGCGGTCGGCTACGCGTCGGCGACGGAGGACTGCCGGACCACGAGCTCCGGCGTGAACTCGACGTGCTCGAGGTCGATGCCCTGCCCGAGCTCCACCTGCTTCGTCAACAGCTCGATCGCCTGGCGCCCGAGGTCCTGTGCCGGCTGGCGCACCGAGGTCAACGGGACGACGGCTGCCTCGGCGAAGGCGATGTCGTCGTAGCCCACGATCGCGATCTCGTCCGGCACTGCGATCGTGCCGCGCATGATGAACGCCTGTTCGAGGCCGACCGCGAGCAGGTCGTTCGCCGCGAACACCGCGTCCGGCCGTTCACCGCGGGGGCGTGCCTGGAGTTCTTCGCCGATGCGACGTCCTTCGAGCACCGACAGTGACGCGGTCGGCAGGACCTCGAGCTCGATACCCGCTGCCCGGGCCGCCGACAGTGCCCCGGCGTGCCGGTCGGCGACCTGACGGATGCTGGACGGGCCACCGACGAACGCGATGCGTGTCCGCCCGATGGCCGCGAGGTGCTCGACCGCGATGCGACCGCCCGCGACGTCGTCCACCGACACCGAGGCGAAGTGCTCGTCGTCGGCGCGGCGGTCGACGAGCACGACGGCGGTGCCCTGGTCGCGCAGGCGGGCGAGGCGGGACAGGTCGTCACCGGCGGGGGAGATGAGCAGGCCGGCGACGCGGCGTTCCTCGAACAGGTCGACGTAGGTGCGCTCGCGGTCGGTGGACTCGTCGGAGTTGCCGATCAGGACGGCCAGGCCCTTGTCCATCGCGGCGTCTTCGGCGCCGCGCGCGACGTCGGTGAAGAACGGGTTGCCGCCGTCGAGCACGATCAGGCCGACGGTGGAGCTGCGGCCGGCACGGAGCTGGCGTGCGGAGTCGTTGCGGACGAACCCGAGCGCGGCGATGGCGGACTGCACCCGGTCGACGGTGGTCGGGGCCACCTTGTCGGGACGGTTCAGGACGTTCGACACCGTCCCCAGGGACACGCCGGCGAGCGCTGCCACCTCTCGCACACTGACCGCCATGTGGCCATCCTGGCATCGCACCTGCGCCTCCGGGTGGTGCGCGCCGTGATCTGTGGAAAACGGCGGACGGGAGGCGCGGTGCGGGCTGGGCCCGGGCCTCCCGTCCGGTGGGTGGGCAGGTCCACCGCACGGTGCGAGATTGTGGGTGCGGCCGCGCCCCGTGCGTGCTCCGCTCCGGCGTCGCACCGTGCGTGCTGCGCCGCCACGTGCGAGGTTGGCCGCTCGGTGCGCGCTTGCAGCGCCGCACGGAGCGGGCAACCTCGCACCGAGTGAGCGACCGCGCACCGTGCGGACGCGGGCCCGCACCGCGCGGACGCGGACGCGGGCGCGCCGCACGCGGACGCGCAAAGCACGGACTTGCCAAGGCCCGCCGGGGCGCACTATCGTCTCGCTGTCCCGTTGAAACGATTCACTGGCGAACACGCGAACGGAGGACCAATGGCGGTCCGAATCGGAGCCCGGAGCACCACGGGCTGGAAGGCGACCGTCTCGGTCGCCATGTCGAACTACATCGAGTCGGGGTCGATCATCGCGATCGCCACGAGCCTCAGTCTGTGGCAGGCGCAGTTCCACGTCGGCGACCTCGAGGTCGGTCTGCTGGCGAGCCTGTCGGCGAACGCGTTCGGCGCCGCCGCCGGCGCCATCATCGGCGGACCGCTGTGCGACCGCTACGGCCGGAAGTTCATCTACACCTACGATCTGCTGCTCTACATGCTCGGCATCCTGCTCGCGGTCTTCGCCGGCAGCTACGGCATGCTGTTGGTCGGCTTCATCCTGACCGGCATCGCGGTCGGCGCCGGGGTGCCGGCGAGCTGGACCTACATCGCCGAGCAGGCACCGGCGGACAAGCGTGCGGCCCACGTCGGCACCGCGCAGCTCGCCTGGTCGATCGGCCCGATGGTCGGCTTCGCGTTGGCCATCGCCGCCGCACCCCTCGGACTGCTCGGCAGCCGGCTCATCTTCGCGCACCTGTTCGTCGTCGCCGCCGTCGTCTGGTGGCTTCGCCGCGGGCTGCCGGAGTCGGCGATCTGGAAGGACGAGCGCGCCGCGACCGGCACCGCGAACTTCTTCCACGGGATCACCCAGCTGTTCAGCCGGCGCCGGAACCTGACCGCGATGCTGTTCCTGTTCGGCGTCTACGCGCTCTGGAACACCGTCGCCGGGCAGGCCGGCATCTTCCAGCCGCGGGTGTACTCGGCCACCGGGGTCACGAGCGTGACCGAGCAGTACGGCCTGCAGATCCTGGTGTGGGGCTGCACCGTCGCCGCGACCTACTTCGGCTTCATGCGCTACGGCGACCGGGTCAGTCGACGGTTGCTGTTCGCCCTCGGCGCGGCGCTGGCGATCGTCGCCTGGGCCGTCCTGATCTACGCACCGGCGAACCTCGGCACGCTGCTGTTCTTCGCCGTGGCGTGGGGCATCTCGTCGGGCATCGGCGCCCAGGCGTTCTACGGCCTCTGGACGAGCGAGCTCTTCGCCACCCGGTACCGGGCCAGTGCGCAGGGCGTGCTCTTCCTCGCCGCGCGGGTCATGGTCGGTCTGCTGAGCATCTGGTTCCCGCTGCTGCTGTCCGACATCGGGCTCCGTGCACTCGGTGGACTCATTCTGGGGCTCCTCGCGATGTCGTTCCTGGTCGGCACCATCTGGGCGCCGCGCACGCAGGGCAAGACGCTCGAGGCGATCGAGGCCGAGCGGTACGGCACCGTGACCACCGTCACCGGTACCGTGCGCACCGCCGACGAGCGCGCCGTGCAGGACGCCGAACGGCGTCGCCGCGCCGAGGCCGACCGGTGACCCGCGTCTGCTTCCGACTGCAGGTGCAGGCCGAGCACCTGGACGCCTACCGCGAGCGGCACGCTGCGGTCTGGCCGGCGATGCTCCGGGCGATCGCCACGGCGGGGCGGCGGAACTACTCCCTGTTCCTCGACGACGACGGCCTGCTGATCGGCTACTACGAGACCGACTCGGTGGCCGATGCCGACGCGTCGCTCGCGGCCTCCGAGGTCGCGAGCGCATGGGAGGCGCACATGCAGGACCTGTTCGACGGCGCCACGGGCCGGGCGGACCAGACCGCGCGGGTGCTGCCCGAGGTGTTCAACCTGGAGGACCAGCTGGCTGCTGCCGCCGAGTGAGCAGCGGGGGAGCGGGGAGCGGGGAGCGGGTAGCGTCCGGTCCATGGCCGACGTGACCCACGCCGCGGACCTCGGGATCGACCTGTCCGACGGCAAGCCCCAACAGCTCTACCGGTGGTTCCTCGCGAGCATGCTCTTCGGCCGGCCCATCCGGCAGGAGCAGGCGGCGGCGACCTACCGCGTCCTCATCGACCACGGGTTCACCAGCCCGGGGAAGTTCGCGGGCGCCGGACGCGAGCAGCTGCGGAGGGTTCTGGACGAGGGCGGCTACGCGCGGTTCGACTACCAGATGACCGATGCCCTGCACGAGACGATGCACACGCTCGACGCCGACGAGGGCTCCGTGTCGCACCTGGTGAAGACCGCGGCGTCGCGGAAGGACCTGCGCGAGCGACTCGCCGCGCTCAAGGGGATCGGTCCGAAGACGATCGAGATCTTCCTGCGGGACATCCCGGACGCGGTGCTGCCGGACTGACCGCCGGTGCGTGCCCGGGTGACTTCGTGAGCAGAAACGGTCGAGTCTGACGCCCCGACCCGACCGTTTCTGCTCACGAAGCGCCCACGAAGCGCCCCGCCACGAAGCGCCCCCGCCCCCGCCCACGACCCGCCACGAGGAACCCCCGCCCAGCCCGCCCATCGCCCCCGTGGCTAGCGTGGAGCCATGCAGCCGCCCGCAGCCGGAACCCTCCGCGTCCTCCACCTCTCCGACACCCACCTGACCGGCGACGGCGCCCTGCACCAGGGGTCCGTCGACACCACTGCAGCACTGGACGGCGTGCTCGCCCGCGTCGACGGAGTGCCCGGCATCGGCCTCGTCGTCATCTCGGGCGACGTGTCCGAGGACGGCAGCCCCGAGTCGTACGCCGCCGTCCTCGAGCGGGTCGGCGGATGGGCCGAACGCCACGGAGCCGCCCTCGTCGCGGTCCCGGGCAACCACGACCTGCGCGAGGGCTTCCGCCAGGTGCTGTCCAACGGCCACGTCCTCGGCGAGGGCGGCCGCCCCGTCATGCACACGATGGAGTACCACCCGCCGACGGTGCCGGTGTGGGGGCAGTCCCTCGTCGCCGGCCGGAGGATCGTCACGGTCGACACGAGCGTGCCGGGTGCCGGCTACGGCGAGCTCAGTGACGCCAGCCTCGAACGGCTCCGCACCGCGCTCGCCGGGGACCACGCCCCGCACGGCACGCTCGTCGTCCTGCACCACCCGCCCCTGCCGGCCCCGACCGAGCTGCACGAGGCACTCCGGCTGCAGAACCCCGAGGCGCTCGCCGACGTGATCCGGGGTTCCGACGTGCGCGTGGTCCTGGGCGGGCACTACCACCACCACTTCGCCGGCTCGCTGGCCGGCGTCCCGGTCCTCGTCGCCCCCGGGGTCGCGAACGACACGGACGTCACCGGCTCGTACGACGAGGAATCGGCGTACGTCGACAGCGGCGTCCTCGTCGTCGACGTCGCCGAGGACGGCTCCGTCTGGTCGACGCCGCTGCGCGTCCCACGACCCGACGCCGACCCGCTCGCGTTCCACCTCGACGCCGAGACCGTCGCGTCCGTCATCGCGGCAGCCGGCAAGCACTGAGCGGCAGCCAGCAAGCACCGAGCGGCTGGCGTGCAGTGAGCGCGCGACGCGCACCGGGCGCGCGAGGCGTACTGGACGTGCGCGACCGACGGACGGGAGGCCCGTGGCGGCGCCGCCACGGGCCTCCCGTCCGCTCGTCGGTACCGCCCACGGCCGGTACCCCGCCTGCTCGGGCTGCACGCGGGGAAACCGAGTAGGCCGGACGCACACGCCAGCGAAGGAGCACCCATGCGGAACGGCAAGGCAGTCCAGTACGACCGGTACGGCGACTTCAGCGTGGTCGAGCTCGTCACCCAGGAGAAGCCGACGGCCGGCCCCGGCGAGATCGTCGTCGAGATCGTCGCCGCCGGGCTGAACCACATCGAGCGCTTCCTGCGCGAGGGGAAGCTCCGGGACCACATCGAGCTCGAGTTCCCGGCACGGCAGGGCGTCGACTTCGCCGGCATCGTCCGGGCGCGGGGCGACGGCGTGAAGGACCTGCGGGTCGGTGACGAGGTCATGGGGCACGCACCCCAGGGCGGCTCGCACGCGAACTGGATCGCGGTGCCGCGTGGTGCCGTCATCAAGAAGCCCGAGTACGTCGGGTGGGAGGTCGCCGGTGGCCTGTACCTGGCCGGGTGCACGGCGGTGTCGGTGGTGCGATCGCTCCGCCTCGGGCCGGACGACACCGTCGTCATCACGGCTGCTGCGGGCGGTGTCGGCCACATCGAGAGCCAGCTGGCGCACGACGCCGGTGCGACCGTGATCACCCTCGGCAGTGCGCGCAACCACGACTACCTGCGGCAGATCGGCACGCTGCCGGTCGTGTACGGCGAGGGCGAGGAAGACCGCATCCGAGCGATCGCGGACGGCCGACCGATCACCGCCTTCATCGACAACCACGGGGAGAGCAACGCCGAGCTCCTGGCCGAACGCCTCGGGGTCAGGGACGAGCGCTTCGTGTCGTCGGACGAACGCCGCGACATCGAGCTGCGGTTCCTGCGCGCCCCGGCAGAGGACGAGGAGACTCGTGAACTCCTGACCACGTTGGCGAAGGCCCTGCAGGAGCGCCGCTTCCAGGTGCTCATCTCGGGCTTCTACCCGTTCGAGTACATCGTCGAGGCGTACGAGGACCTGGCCGAGATGAAGTCACGCGGCAAGGTCGTCATCGGGATGCAGACGGTCGAGACCGGAGCGCGGCTCGACTGGTACCGCTCCGAGAAGGCCCGCGACCTGCGGGACCGGTACGCGGATGCGCGCGGCTCGGAGGCGGAGACGATGGCGGGCGGCTCGGCGAGTCCGGCGAGCTGACGGCGGTCGAGCTCGGCGGTCGGGCCCGGCGGTCAAACTCAGCTCAGGATGTCCTTCGCGGCGAACCGGCTGTACGCCAGCGCGCCGAACACGACGACGTAGCCGAGCTGCAGCAGTGCGTTCGACGCGAACGAGTCGAACGAGATCGGGTCGCGGAGCAGGTCGCCGAACCCCAGCCACTGGTGCGAGAACAGGTACGGGTGCAGCCAGTCGAGCTGGGGGAGCTGGTCGAGGACCTGGGAGGCCCCGGCCAGCACCACCGTCGCGGCCATCGCCCCGACCGGCACGTTCGTCAGTGTCGAGGCGAACATGCCGATCGCCACGAGTCCGAGCATCGACATCGCCACGTAGAGGGCGAGGAGCAGTGCCCGACCGGCGTACGACGCTCCGCCGACCTGGGTGCCGGACAGCAGGGTGACCGGACCGATCGGGAACAGCACGGCACCGATCGCCGCACCGACGAGCACCACGAGCAGCGTGGCCGCCAGGCAGAACGCGACCGCGCCGGCGAACTTGACCAGGATGAACCGCACCCGGCCGGTCGGTGCGACGAGCAGGTAGCGGATGGTGCCGTGGCTGGCCTCGCCCGCGACGGTGTCGCCCGCGACGACGCCGACCGTGAGCGGCAGGAACAGCGGGATCGACACCGTCAACGCGGTGAACGCCACGAACAGGCCGTTGTTGGTGATGTCGCCGAGGAACGCCGGGCCGCCGTCGTCACCGTCGGTCGTCAGCTTCACGGCGACCGCGATCAGGACGGGGACGAGCGCGAGCGCCCCGAGCATCGCCCAGGTACGGCGACGTCGGAACACCAGCGCGAGTTCGGAGCCGAGCAGGGCGAAGGGACGTTGGCGGCGCGGGGCCTCGGCCTCGGCATCGGCGTCGGGCAGTGCACGGGCAGTGTCAGGCAGCGACATCGAAGCCCTCTCCGGTGAGCGCGACGAACAGGTCCTCGAGCGTGCCGCCGCCGACCGTCAGCCCACGGACGCGGACGTCGGCGCGGACGAGTTCGGCGGTGATGGTCTCGGGCAGCAGCTCGTGCGGCAGGTCGGCGACCAGGACGTCCGCGCCGCCGTCGTGCCGGGGGACGAGTCCGAGCCTGCTCAGCACGCTGCCGGCCTGCCCGACGTCGGGCGTGCGGACGGTCACGGTGCGTGCTCCGGCGGACCGCAGCTCGTCGAGTTCGCCCTGCGCGACGAGCTTGCCGGTGCGCATCACCGCGGCGTGGGTGCAGACCTGCTCGATCTCGGCGAGCAGGTGGCTCGACACGAACACCGTCGTGCCGTCGTCCGCCAGGGACCGGATGAGGTTGCGGACCTCGCGCGTGCCCTGCGGGTCGAGGCCGTTCGTCGGTTCGTCGAGCACCAGCAGGTCGCGCGGGGAGAGCAGTGCGTTCGCCAGGCCCAATCGCTGCTTCATGCCGAGCGAGTACGCGTGCGCCTTCTTGTCCGCCGCGTGCGTCAGGCCGACACGGTCGAGGGCGCTGGCCACGCGGGCCGTGCGGGTGCGCGGGTCCGACGTGGGGTCGGCCGCGTCGAAGCGCTGCAGGTTCGCGCGCCCGGACAGGTACGGGTAGAAGGCCGGCCCCTCGACCAGGGCGCCGACGCGCGGCAGCACCTGGTGGAGCGCCTTCGGCATCGACCGGCCGAGCACCTCGATCGTGCCGCCGGTCGCGCTCGACAGCCCGAGCAGCATCCGGATCGTCGTCGTCTTGCCGGAGCCGTTCGGCCCGAGGAACCCGAACACCGCGCCGCGCGGCACCGACAGGTCGATGCCGTCGACGGCGCGCTGCTTGCGGAAGACCTTCTGGAGGCCCGTGGTGCGGATCGCGAGCTCGGTGCCCGTGGTCGGACGGGTCGCGTCCACGGCGGCCGGTTCCGTCGTGCGCGCGGGTTCCGGTGCGCTCACTTCGCGGCGGCGACCAGCGACGACACCGGCACGGCACCGGCGAGGACCCGACCGTCGTCGGTCAGGTAGACCGACACGAGCGAGGTCTGGACGGCACGGCCGCCGTCGACGGCCTTCGTGAGCTGGCCGAGCAGGCCCGAGGCCTCGTCGCCGAGGGACGACTGGTCCACGGTGCCGGCGGGGAGCTCCGCGATCGTGCCCCAGCCCTTGCCCGTGAAGGTCGGCTCGTCACCGTCGTGCGCACCGCGGGCGTGGTCGCCCTTCGCGTGCGCACCGTGCTCGGCGTCGGACAGGTCCTTCTCGGTGACCTTCGCGTTCGACGGGGGCGCGAAGTCGAAGAGCCGTGCGGCCGGTGCGCCGTAGTCGAGGCTCGTGAACCCGACCTGCACCGCGGGGTCGTCCTGCCCGGCGGCCTGGATCGTCGCGCGCAGCGGGAGCCCGGTCTGCTGGTCGACCGCCAGTCGGACGGTGCCGACCAGGGTGTCGGAGGACTTCGGCGTCAGCGTGATCTGCCAGGCGTCGTGACCCGCGACGCTGACCTCGGTCGACTTCGAGACCGTGGTGCTGGGGGTGATGGCGTCGATGGCCTGCTCGGCGATGTCGGTCGGCGTGGTGGCGCCGTCCTGCAGGTCCTTCGCGGTGTCGGAGGGGAGGGTCACGTGCGTGGCCGTGCGCTCCTTCGAGTCCCAGGTCCAGACCTCGGACCCGTTGCGGACCACGTCCTGCTCGGCGAGCTGCTGCGTCAACTGCACGCGCTGCTTGTCAGCGCCGTCGACGTACACGCGGGCGGTGTGCGACGAGGTGAGCAGCCCGAGCACGTCCGAGGCGTCGCCCTCGAGCGAGGAGCCGCCGGAACCGGTCGGCAGTTCGGGGAGTCCCAGGTCGCTCGACTGCGAGAGCTTGCCGGAGTACTGCGCGTCCGAGGACTTCGCGATGCTGGCGATGACGTCGGCCGCGGTCGGGTTCGTCCCCGCGATCGGGTCGTTCGCCGCGTTCGCGATCATCGGGGCGGCGACGGCGCCGGCGACGACCACCGGCGCGATGACTGCTGGCAGCCAGGCTGACTTCTTCATCGGGTTCCCCTCGTGGAGCATCGGAGTCGTGAGTACGGTACGTCCGGCCCCCGACAGGACGCTGGGCGTCGACGGATCGCGATCGTTCGTAGACTCGGGGCGCGACCGACGGCGGTCGCGTGGCGGCGAAGGAGGCGGCATGCGGGCGGTGCTCGGTCTGGACATCGGGACGTCGAGCACGAAGGCGCTGCTGGCCCGGTTCGACGGCACCGTGATCGCCGAGGTGAGCCGCCGACACGACGTCGACCGTCCGGCCCAGGGACTGGTCGAGATGGACGCGGCCGTGTGGTGGGACGAGTTCACGACGCTGACGCACGAGCTCCTCGCGCTCGTCCCCGATGCCGACGTGCAAGCCGTGGGCGTGAGCGGCATCGGCCCCTGCGTCCTGCTGACCGACGACGCGGGTGATCCGCTGCGCCCGGCGGTCCTGTACGGCATCGACACCCGGACGGCCGACCTGCTCGACGAGGTCACGGCGGAGCTCGGGGGCGAGGACACGATCCGCGCCCGGTGTGGCTCCGGACTGAGCACCCAGGCCGCCGGCGCGAAGCTCGCGTGGGTCGCCCGCCACGAGCCCGACGTCTGGGAGCGCGCGGTCCGGTTCACGATGCCGGCGTCCCGCGTGGTGGAGCTGCTGACGGGGGAGTACGTCCTCGACCACCACTCGGCCAGCCAGACCACGCCGCTCTACGACGTCCACGAGAACACCTGGATCACCGAGTGGTGCGAGCAGCTTGCGCCCGGCCTGCCCCTGCCGCGGCTGCTGTGGTCCGGCGACCAGGCGGGCGTGGTGACGCGCGAGGCGGCCGCGGCCACGGGCCTCCCGGTCGGTATCCCCGTGACGGCCGGCACCATCGACGCATGGGCGGAGGGCGTGAGCGTCGGGGAGTCCGTGCCGGGCCGGATGTTCCTGCAGTACGGCACCACGATGTTCATGATCGCGCCGACCGCCGAGCCGACGCCGGTGCCGGGCATGTGGACGACGGTCGGGACGCACCCGGGGCAGCCGAGTGTGTCGGGTGGGATGGCGACCTCCGGGGCGATCACCGACTGGCTGCGTCGGCTGGTCGACGGCGAGTGGCCGACGATGCTCGAAGAGGCTCGGTGTGCGGGCATCGGCGCGAACGGGCTGCTGATGCTGCCGTACTTCGCGGGGGAGCGGACGCCCATCGCCGATCCGGACGCGCGCGGGGTGATCGCCGGGCTGACGGTGCGGCACACGCGTGGGGACATCTACCGGGCGACGCTCGAGGCGACGGCCTACGCGGTCCGGCACAACATCGAGGTACTGCGTGCGGCCGGAGTCGAGGTCCGCGAGCTCGTCGGGGCCGGCGGCGGGTTGCTCGGACGGCTCTGGCCGACGATCGTGAGCGACGTGACCGGGCTGCGGCAGACGGTGCCGTCGGTGACCGTGGGAGCGTCGTACGGGTCGGCGTTCTTGGCGGCGCAGCTCGTGGCCGACGTCGACATCCGGCAGTGGAACCCGCCGGCCACGGTCATCGAGCCGGACCCCGTCGCGACGGCGGCCTACGAGCCCGGGTACCGCGACTACCGCGAGCTCTACGAGGCGACGAAGGCCGTCGTGCACCGGCTAGCCGCGCGCAGCTGACCGTTCGACACCGCGCAACGGACACAGCACCGCGCAGATGCACGGTGCTGTGTCCGGAGCCTGGTTCCGCGGGAGTGCCGCCGCGCCTACGCCTGGG
This sequence comes from Curtobacterium sp. PhB128, assembly GCF_004340725.1. Taxonomy (NCBI): domain Bacteria; kingdom Bacillati; phylum Actinomycetota; class Actinomycetes; order Micrococcales; family Microbacteriaceae; genus Curtobacterium; species Curtobacterium sp. PhB128. The sequence goes on along the minus strand of NZ_SLUR01000006.1, from coordinate 260,660 downwards.
CGTCGACGCCGGCGGGCGCGCTGCCGTCGTACTCGCAGATGGCCTGGACCTTCGAGGCGCTCGCGCTCGTCCGGTCGAACTCGTAGCCCAACCACTCCTTCGCCATCCGGCGGGCGACCTCGACGCCGACGACGCGCTGGCCCATGCAGAGGACCTGGGCGTCGTTCGACAGGACCGAACGCTCGACCGAGAACGAGTCGTGCGCGGTGACGGCCCGGATGCCGGGGACCTTGTTCGCCGCGATCGCGACGCCGAGTCCGGTGCCGCAGATCAGGATCGCGCGGTCTGCTTCACCCGACGCGACGAGTCGTGCAGCATCGACGGCCACGTGCGGGTAGGCGGTGTGCCCGTCCGCGTCGACACCGACGTCGACGACCGACGCCACCCGCGGGTCGGCCTGCAGGTCCTGCTTGATGATCTCCTTGTAGTCGAACCCGGCATCGTCCGAGCCGATCACGAGACGGTACGTCATGCGTGTGTTCCTTCCAGTTCGTTCGCACGGGCAGCGAGGACTTCGCCGACCCGCGTGAGGATCATCCCCATCGAGGTGGCACCCGCGTCGGGTGTCCCCAGGCTCTTCTCCGCCAGCGGCCGGGCACGCCCGACCTTCGGCGTGAGGTCGGCTGTCTTGTCGGCCTCGTCACGAGCGACTTCCGCTGCAGCCTGCCACGCGTCGGTGAGCGAGGAGCCAGCCGACACCGAGGTCCGCAGTGCATCCACGAACGGCAGCAGTGCGTCGAGCAGCGTCTTGTCCCCGCGGGACGCCCCGCCCAGGTGGACGATCGAGTCGGCGAAGGCCTGTGCGGCCTCCACGACGTCGGACGCCTCGTACGCGGAGCGGTCGTCGCGCAGCGACCGTCCGAAGGCCTCGAGTGCCGCACCCCACAGGACTCCCGAGGTGCCGCCCGCGAACTCGGCCCACGCGTCACCGGCGCGTCCGAGGACGAAGGCGACCCCTGCCTCCTGGCCGACCCGGTCGACTGCCTTCCGAGCCGCGCCGATCCCCTTGACCATGCCGCGTCCGTGGTCGCCGTCGCCGGCGACGGCGTCGATGCGGCCGAGCTCCTCCTCGTGCTCCCGCAGGAGCGCGTCGATCGCCTCGATCGCGTCGCGTGCCGTCTGCGCGGCCTGCCGGGAGGCATCACTCGCGTCCGGCACGGCCGTCGCCTCGTCCTCGGCGTCGTCCACGGCGTCGGCCGGCAGCAACGCTGCGATCGGCGCGGCCGCCTTGCGGTACGCGGGCGTGTAGGTGTCGGCGCGCCACAGGGGGTCGAGCTCGTCGTCGAGCCACTGCAGGGTCAGCGAGCAGCCGCCCATGTCGAGGCTCGTGACGAGTTCGCCGACCTCGGGTTCGACGATCTCGAGGCCGGCGTCCTGCAGCAGCGGGAGGACGCGTCCCCAGAGCAGGAACAGTTCCTCGTACTTGGTGTCGCCGAGGCCGTTGAGGATCGGGGCGACCCGGGTGCCCGCGTTCGCCGGTCGGTCGGCGAGGAGTCGTTCGACGAGCAGCGCCGCGAGGTCGGTGGCGCGGAGCAGTGGGACGTCCTCGATGCCGGGTTCACCGTGGATGCCGAGCCCGAGTCCGAGGTGGCCGTCGGGCACGGTGAAGAGCGGCTCGGTGGCGCCGGGCATGGTGCACCCGGAGAACGCGACACCGATCGTGCGGGTGGCGGCGTTCGATGCGTTGCCGAGGCGCTCGACCTCGTCGAGGTCCGCGCCCGCGGCGGCCGCGGCACCCATCGCCTTGAAGACCGAGAAGTCCCCGGCGATGCCACGACGCTTCGACTCCTCGTCGGCGCTCGCGATGTCGTCCGTGACCACGACGATCCGGGTGTCGATGCCCTCGGCGCGGAGCCGCTCGGCGGCGAGCCCGAAGTTCATCGTGTCACCGGCGTAGTTGCCGAACGACAGCACGACGCCCTTCCCCTGGTCGGCCGCCTTGGCGACCGAGTACACCTGCGCGGTGGACGGCGAGGTGAAGACGTTGCCGACGACGGCGCCGGTGGCGAACCCCGGGCCGACGATCCCGCAGAACGCGGGGTAGTGGCCGGAACCGCCGCCGACGACCACCGCGACCTGGGGGTCGGCGCCCTCGGTGGGCAGGGTGACGACGCCGCCGTGGACGCCGCGGACGCGGTCGGCGTAGAGCGCGAGCCAGCCGGCGAGCTGGTCCTCGGCGAACTCGTCGGGGGCGTCGTGGATCGTGGTCATGCTGGAGTCCTTCAGTGGGAGGTGCGGGTGCCCTGCGGCACCTTGAGGAAGTGGATCATCACGAACGCGCAGGCGTACAGGCCGACGAACGTCCAGGTCGCGGCCTGACCGCCACCGCCGAGCGCGAAGACCGCGGCGACCACACCGGTGCCGAGGAACGCCGCGCCGCCGGCCGCCGTCGTGTACATCGCCATCGCGGCGCCCTTGTGCTCGGGGGCGAGCGCCGGCATGATCGCGCCCATCGGCACGAAGCCGGCGAGCAGGCAGCCGAACACGCAGCCGGCGACGACGGAGAGCACGTAGCCCCAGTCCGACCCGGCGGGGACGAGCTGTGGGACGTACCACCAGGCGATGAGGCCGAGGGCGGACCCGACGATGCCGAACCACTTGACGGTGCGCTGCCAGCCGATCTTGTCGCCGACCCAGCCGAACAGGGCGTTCACCAGGATGTTCGTCGCGTAGACGCACACGGTCATGAGCAGCCAGCGGCTCTGGCCCCACCCGCGCTCGTTCGCGATCACGGCGGGCAGGACGACGAACATGCCGAACTCGGGCGCGGTGTTGATCAGGCGGACCAGGAAGCCCATCAGGATCTTCGGCCGGGTGACGGTCAGGCGGATGCCGCTCGTCAGCACCTGCCAGGCGCTCTCACCGGCCGGTGCGATGCGGGAGAACCCGTTCGGCAGCCGCACGCCGAACAGCATGATGAGGAAGCCGATCACGACGAGGCCGATCGAGGCGACCATCGCGCCGGTCTCACCGATCGTGCCGCCGCCGAACACCGGGATGGCGCCGATCGCGAAGAGGGAACCGAGCGTCGGCAGGCCACCCGTGAAGGCGACGTAGAACCAGCCGACCGCCGAACCGTTCCGCTCGACCGGGGTGGTGATGTTCACCCAGACCAGGAACGCGAAGGCGAAGAGCGGGTAGCCGAAGCCCCGGACGGCGTAGGCGACGGCCGCGAACGGCACGCTGCCGATGTTCAGCGCGAGCAGGAAGAGCACCTCGAAGACGACCCAGACGGCGAACCCGAGGATCATCACCCGGCGCGGCCCGATCAGGTCGGAGAGGGCGCCGGAGACGTAGCTGCCGATCAGGGCGGCGAGGCTGTAGAAGGTCACGATCGTCGCGACGGTGGCCTCGGGGCTGCCGAGGACCGCGACCATGTGCGGGGTGATGAAGTTCGACTCGACGCCGTTCCCGGTCATGAAGACCAGGACGGCGACGAACCCGAGGGCGAGCGGGCGGGGGATCCCCATCCGGTCGAGGCGGCCCTCGGCGCGAGGGGTCGTGGGCGCACCGGTGGCGCGCTGTGTCGTCGTTGACATGCTTGCTGACTCCAGGGGTCGGCGGGCTCAGGCCTGCAGGGACGGGAGGATCGAGACCTTGACGCTCGCGCCGGCGGAGTCGCCGACCAGGTCGAGGGCCTCTTGGAACCGCTCGAGCGGGAACTGGTGCGTGCAGATCTCCGACATCGGCAGGGTCTCGGCCTCGAGCAGCTTGATCGCCGCCGGCCAGGTGTGCGGGCCGAGGTGGGCGCCCCGGACGTCGAGCTCCTTGTCGTCCGAGATGATCGACCAGTCGACGGAGACGGTGTCCTTGAACACCGAGTACTCGACGAAGGTGCCGAGCTTGCGCAGCAGGTTGAGGCCCTGGGGGACCGCGGACGGGTGGCCGGTCGCCTCGATGTAGACATCGGCGCCGTAGCCGTCGGTGAGCTCCTTCACCCGGGCGACCGCGTCGTCCTCGGCAATGTTGATCGTCAGGTCCGCGCCGACCTTGCGGGCCAGCTCGAGCTTCGCCTCGACCACGTCGAGGGCGATGATCCGGAGCGGGTTCTTCTGTCGAGCACCAGCGATCGCGGAGAGGCCGATCGGTCCGGCGCCGGCGATCACGACCGTGTCGCCGAACTTGATGTCGCCCCGCTCGACGGCGTGGAACGCGCAGGACAGCGGCTCGGCGAACGCGGCGACCTGACCGGGCAGGGCGCTCGACACCGGGTGGGTCAGGGCCTTGGCGGGGACGAGCACGTACTCGGCCATCGCGCCGTCGTAGCCCTTGAAGCCGAACATGTCGTGGACGTTGCACATCCAGTACGCGCCTTCGAGGCAGTAGCGGCACTCCCAGCACGGCACGATCTGCTCGCACGCGATGCGGTCCCCGAGCGAGACCTTCCGCTTCGCCAGGGTGTCGTCGTCGCCGGAGACGATCGTCCCGACGAACTCGTGCCCGGGGATGCGGTCCGTCTCGGCCCAGGCGGCGCGGTTCTCGTCACCCCAGAACTTCGCGGCGCCGTGGTAGCACTTCAGGTCGCTCGCGCAGATGCCGACGGCGTCGGTGCGGAGCAGGAGCTCGCCGGGGCCGGGCGTCGGCACGGGGCGTTCCTCGAGCCGGTAGTCGCCCGGGCCGTGGACGACGACGGCTCGCATCGTCGTGGGGATGGTCGTGGTGGCGGTCGTGGCCGCGTTCTCGGTCGTCGTCGACATGCGCTGCTCCTTCGTTGGATGGCTTCGGCGACGACTGTACACCTCGCAGAACGTTTGTCCAGAACACAATTTCTGCTAGGTTCGACCCGACGCAAAGGAGCGAACATGACGACCAGCACCACCACCGACTTCGCCGCAGCCCTGCGCCCGGGCCCGGACACCGTCGACCTGACGAACGACTTCACCGGTCGCACCGCAGTGGTGACCGGCGGCGCCTCCGGCATTGGGCACGCTATCGCCCGGGCACTCGCCGCACGGGGTGCGCGGGTCGCGATCGTCGACGTCCGTGCGGACGGCGCAACGACGGCGGCGGCCGACCTGCCGGGCGCGGCCGATGCACCGGGCGCGGCCGCGGGCCTCCATGCCGGGTTCGGCTGCGACGTGACGGACGAGACGTCCGTGGCGCGCACCGTCGCCGACGTCGTCGCACAGTTCGGCCGCATCGACGTGCTCGTCAACTGCGCCGGGATCGCCGCCCTCGCTCCGGCGGACGAACTGTCCGCCGAGACCTGGTCGAGGACGATCGACGTCAACCTGACCGGCACCTTCCGCGTCGCCCAGGCCGTCGGTCGGCACATGCTCGCCGCCGGGTACGGGCGCGTGGTGAACATCGCCTCACAGGCCGCGCACGTCGGCATCGACGGGCACGCCGCCTACTGCGCCTCGAAGGCGGGCGTCATCGGACTCACCCGTGTGCTCGCGCTCGAGTGGGGCGGTCGCGGCGTCACCGTCAACACCGTGTCGCCGACCGTCGTGCTCACCGACCTCGGCCGTGCCGCGTGGGCGAACGAGAACGGCATCCGGCACCAGGACGAGATCCCGACCGGCCGCTTCGCCACCCCCGACGAGATCGCCGCCGCGGTGCTGTTCCTGGCGGGGGAGTCGAGCGCGATGGTGAACGGCGCCGACCTCCGGGTGGACGGCGGGTTCACGATCCGCTGAGGTGTGCCGGGGATACGATCGGCGCATGTCCGCCGAGAACCCTACCGCCGAGGGTGCCCGGACCCGGTTCCCGCTCGACACCGTGTACCAGGCGGCGCGGATGTACTACCTCGAGGACGCCACCCAGGTCGAGATCGCTTCGCGCCTCGGTGTCTCGCGTCCGACGGTGTCGCGGCTCGTGGCCGAGGCGCGCAAGGCCGGACTCGTCCGCATCGAGGTCGTCGACCCGTTCCAGGACGAGACCGTCGCGCTCGCCGAACGGCTGCAGGTCGTGCTCGGCATCCGAGCAGTGCACCTGGCCGCCGTCACGCACACCGCCACGCTCGGCGCCGACCTCGCCGCACCCCTCGCCGCAGCGGTCGAGGGCATGGGACTCGTCCCCGGCGACGCCGTCCTGATGTCGTCGGGCCGCACGGTGTACGACGTCGCACACGCCGGCATGCCGAGCCTGCCCGGCGTGCAGCTCGTCCCGACGGTGGGCGGCCAGGCCGACCCGATGCCGTGGTTCCAGACGAACGAGATCACCCGGACCGCTGCGGAGCACTCCGGAGCGATCCCCGCCTTCCTGTTCGCGCAGGCGCTGCCGTCGCCCGCGATGCGCTCCTCGCTCGACGAGGACCCGGCCTTCCAGCACGTCGTCGGGCTCTGGGGCCGGGCGAAGGGCGCGATCCTCGGAATCGGGGCGCCGACCCCGACGCGCGATGCCCTGGCGCGGGGCATCCCCGTCGAGGACGCCGCGTTCGACCACGCCGCCGGTGACGTCTGCCTCAACTTCTACGCCGCGGACGGCTCGCCCATCGAGTTCCCCGGCAGCGACCGGATGGTCCGGACCTCACGCGAGGTCCTGTCCGGTGTGCCGCACGCCGTCGGCGTCGCCGTCGGGAGCGCCAAGGTCGGCAGCATCGTCGGCGCTGTGCGCGGAGGGCTCGTCAACGAGCTGGTGTCGGACGCCGCGACGGCCCGCGCCCTGCTCGACGCGCTCGCCTGAGCGCTCTGCTCGGCGCCTGCAGGTGCGCGTTCCTTCCCAGAACGGGCGCGATGGAAGGCGCTTTCGGGCATACCTGGTCGTTTCTTCGTGGCAGGTACGCCCGATTCCGGCAGGTACGCCCGAACCTAGTGCGTGCGCCGCACGTCCCACAGGTGGTGGACGGGGTCGTGCGCGTAGTACGTCGCGAGGCTCGCGACGGTGAAGGCGCTGCCGTCCGACCGCAGTCCGGTGCGCTCGAGCTGGTCGTCACGGACCTCGTCGAACGCCCGCGCTGCCCGGTGTGCGGCCTCGCCGAGCTCCCGGACGACGACGGCCGGGTCCTGCTCGCCGTACTGGTCCTGGACCGCTGTGGCGTCCTGGTCCCAGTTCGGGAACGTCGGGGCGTCCTCTGTGAGCATCAGGGCGAGCCGCTCGGTCATCTTCCGGTGCACGTCGCGCACGTGGGCGCCGTACTCGAGTGCCGACCAGGTGTGGTCGTCGGGACGCTCGCGCACGTCATCCCGGCCGAGTTCGGTCGGCCACGCGGTCGTGTTCGCGTCGATGATCCCCGGCACGTCGCGGATCGACACCGTGGTGCCGTCGTAGCCGCACTCGGGGCAGGTGCCCTCGATGACCCAGGTCCAGCTCTTCGTCTCGGGTTCGATCGCCATGCGCCGATGTTATGTCCTCGTTACTCAGCCTGGCGGATCCGCAGACGCATGCGGATCGGGCCTTCCCCCCGTTCGGGTGACACGCCGCTGCCTGGGAATCACCGGCCAATGACATTTCGGTTGCTCGGTAACGTCGCTCGCTGTTCCCGAGCCGGTCTCCGCCGGCCCGAGCCGGTCCCTGCCGGCTCGTCACGATCCTCGAGGAGAGACATGGGCTCCGATCCCAGCCATACCCCGACCCGGCCGCACCGACGTCTGCGCGAGAGCGACGTCACCGTGGTCGACAAGAGCATGATGCGCCGCGCGGTGAGCGGCATGGTCGTCGGCAACACGATGGAGTGGTACGACGTCGGCGTCTACGGCTACCTGGCGGTCACGATGGGGAAGGTCTTCCTGCCGACCGCCGAGCCCGCCGTGCAGATCCTGTTCAGCCTCGGTGTCTTCGCTGCGACGTACATCGCCCGTCCGCTCGGCGGCATCGTCTTCGGCCGTCTCGGCGACCGCATCGGGCGCCAGAAGGTGCTCGCGACGACGCTCATCATGATGGCGGCGTCGACGTTCCTCATCGGAGCGCTGCCCGCCTACGCGACGATCGGGGTGTTCGCACCGGTCGTGCTGGTCGTGCTGAAGCTGGCGCAGGGGTTCTCCACCGGCGGTGAGTACGCCGGTGCGACGACCTTCGTGACCGAGTACGCCCCGGACCGTCGCCGCGGGTTCTTCGCGAGCATCCTGGACTTCGGCAGCTACCTGGGCTTCGCGCTCGGTGCGACCGTGGTCTCGGTGCTGCAGATCACCCTCGGCGAGGACGCGATGGTCGCCTACGGCTGGCGCTTCCCGTTCCTGGCGGCCGGTGTGATCGGCGTCGTCGCGATCTGGTTCCGTCTGCGCATCGAGGAGTCGCCGGTGTTCCAGGCGACCCAGGCCGCGCAGGAGGCCGCGTCCGAGACCCGCGCGTCCTTCGACGGGGAGCGTCCCGCGAACGTGCTCGTGATGGTCCGAGACCACTGGCGGCCGATCGTCATCGCGATCATGCTCGTCGCGGCGTCGAACACCGTCGGGTACGCCCTGACCTCGTACATGCCGACCTACCTGACCGACTCGCTCGGGTACTCGCCGCTCGACGGCACACTGCTGACGATCCCGGTGCTCCTGCTCCTGGCGGTCATGCTCCCGCTCACCGGCAAGCTGTCCGACAAGCTCGGTCGACGCGTCGTGATGTGGATCGGTGCCGCGACGACCGTGGTGCTCGTCGTGCCGGCGTTCATGCTGATCGGGCACGGTGCGCAGTGGTCCACGCTGGCCGGACTCGGGCTGCTCGCACTGATGACCGCGCTGTGGGTGTCGAACCAGGCGGCGTCGCTGCCGGCGCTGTTCCCGACCTCGACGCGGTACGGCGGCATGGGCTTCGCCTACAACATCGCCATCGCGGTCTTCGGTGGGACCACGCCTCTGATCGTGCAGGCGCTGCTGACCGTGACCGGGGACGAACTCGCCCCGGCGTACTTCTTGATGGCGATGAGCGTGGTCGGTGCGATCGGCGTCTTCTGCATGAAGGAGTCCTCGCGCCGTCCGCTGCCGGGTTCGATGCCGGCGGTGGAGACCGAGGCCGAGGCGAAGGAACTCGTGCTCACGCAGGACACGAACCCGAACCTGGACCTGGGGGACCTGCCGTTCGCCGCGCAGGACGCCGCCGCCCGGGCCGCGGGCGAGGCCGCCGACGCCGAGGGCGTGCCGGCGCGCTGACGCCGGGGGCGCTCGCGACGCGACCACGGGCGGGAGGCGCGGTGCAGGTCCGACCTGCACCGCGCCTCCCGTCTGTGCGTGCGCATGGTGCGACGATCCACGCGTCGATCGACTCGTGTTCTGTCGGAAGATGCGCACGCACGGGATGCGTGTGCATGCTGCGACGATCCACGCGTCGATCGACTCGTGTTCTGTCGGAAGATGCGCACGCACGCACGCACGCACCCGCACGCACCCGCCTCACTCGTGCCGGTGCTCCGACGCCGGGTCCACCGCCGGCCACACGGGGAACGGGTCCGCCCACCCGCGCCACAGATCCGGCCCGGCCAGCAGCTCCGGCGGCGTGAGCAGCGCCCCGTCGAGGGCACGTTCGATCGCCCGCACGTCGAGCCGCTCGCCGACGAACCACAGCGCCTGCCCGATCGGGGCGTCGGCGTCCCACGACGGGTTCGCGGTGGGGTCGAGCGCGAGCATCGCCCCGAAGCTCGACCACGAGCCGACGTGGTCCGGGCGTGACGCCAGCCGGAAGAACCCCTTCGAGCGGAGCACCCGGCCCGAGCTACCGGCGGCCAGGTCTCGCTCGATCACGGTGGCCAGTCGCCCGGGGTGGAACGGCAGCGGCTCCCGGTAGCGCATCGCGACCAGGTCGTCGCGGGCGTCCCGGCCGGTGTCGGCGCCGCTCGACAGGGCGCGCATCCACCCGGCGCCCGAGGCCAGGACCCGAGCGGCCCCGCCGTTCGACGCGGGCAGGTCGCGCGCGGTCCGGAGTGCGGGCAGCGCCACGATCTCGGCCTGCGGTGCGAGCCGGTGCAGCAGTGCGACCAGTGCGCGACGGCGGCGCAGGGACAGTGGCGCGAGACGGTCGAGCGCGATGACGGTCGCGTACTCGACGAGGGACGCCACCCGGTCGGCGGCCACGAACGCGTCGTCGACGTCGGACCACAGCAGGTGGGCGATGTCGTCGGCACGCAGTACCCCGACCACGTGTCGGAGCACCCGGTCGTCGCCGGTCTCGCTCCGGGCGGCGTTCGCGAGCATCATGCCCACGGCGCGGGCGTCGGAGCCGGGTCGCAGGGTGACGACGAGGCCGTGGTCGGCGTCGGGGCCGCAGGCGCGGTCGAGGTGGTCAGCCCGCTCGGCGACCGCGCGGGCCGCTGCGAACGCGCTCCCGTCCACGTGCATCCGGTGCCCGGTGGTGATCCGGGCGGCGACGCGGTCGGCGTCGGCCTCGTGGAGGGCGGTGACGAGGGTGATGGCAGCAGCACGCATGTCGGGTACCCTACCTGAAAACCGTTCTCAACAAGAGAGCGCCGACGGAGGAGAACCATGAAGGTCCGCAACTCGCTCAAGGCACTGAAGAAGATCCCCGGCTCGCAGGTCGTCCGTCGCCGCGGCCGGGCCTACGTCATCAACAAGCAGAACCCCCGCTGGAACACCCGCCAGGGCTGACGTCGGCGGTGGTCCGTAGGGTGGATCCATGCGACTGCTGCTCATCCGCCACGGCCAGACCCCCGCGAACGTGAACGGCGTCCTCGACGCCGAGGTGCCCGGACCCGGACTGACCGAGCTCGGCCAGCAGCAGGCGGACGCCCTGCCGGCAGCCCTGGCCGACCGGGGGATCGAGCGGCTCTTCGCCTCCACCATGGTCCGGACGCAGATCACCGCGGCACCCCTGGCGGCGTCGCTCGGGCTCGAGCCCGTCGTGCTGCCCGGTCTGCGTGAGATCGAGGCCGGGGACACCCAGGGCAAGAGCGACAAGGTGTCCGTGCAGCTGTACATCTCGACGGTGCACGGCTGGTCCGGCGGGGACCGCACGACCCGGATGCCGGGGGCGGAGAGCGGGCTCGAGTTCTTCGAGCGGTACGACGACGCCGTGCGGCAGATCGAGGCCACCGGCGTCGGCGTGGCGGCGGCGGTGAGTCACGGTGCGGCGATCCGTACCTGGGCGAGCGCGGCCGCCGACAACACCCCGGACCACTTCGGCACCAAGCGTCACCTGGAGAACACCGGCATCGTCGAGCTCGAGGGGTCCTTCGCCGACGGCTGGCACCTGGTCGACTGGGAGGGCGAGCCGATCGGTGGTGACCAGCTCATCGACCGCACCGCGCTGGACCCGACCGGCGAGCGCTACTGACGCAGGGTCGCCGACGCGACCAACGGCTCGCGAAGGCGACCTCATGACGGACGGGAGGCCCGGTACCAGCTGGTACCGGGCCTCCCGTCCGAATGCGGTCGCGTCGACTACGCGAGCTGCGACGCCGACGCCTGTGCCGTTGCGGACGTCAGCGGCACGATCACGCGGTGCGCCTCGCGCAGCACGTCGAGCGTGCGCTGGACCTCGTCCGCGCGCTCCTCGGGCGTCCAGTCGAGCGCCCCGGCGAGCACGTCGGCCAGCTCGTCGAGCAGGTCGATCGTGACACCGCCGACGAACGCGAGGTTCGTGCGGCGCAGCACCACGTCGACCAGGTGGACGGCCTGCTCGTGCTCGGCGAAGTACGCGACCTCGGCGCGGGTGAGCGACGGGTCGGACTCGAGCGCCTCGACGGGGCCGTCGGTCAGGACGTCCACGACCTCGGCGGCACGGGTGCCGTAGCGCTCCAGCAGGCCTTCGACCAGGGACTCGTCCAGACCGTCACGGTGCGAGGTGATCCACAGGGCGCGCTGCGCGTCGGTGGTCGGGAACTCCTTGCCACCGCCGATCGCCATGCCGGTGGTGTCGACCTTGCGGGTCATCCCGAGCTTCGTGGTGGCCTCGGTCGACAGGTGCGCGGCGAGGGCGCGGAACGTCGTCCACTTGCCGCCGACGAGCGACAGCACGGTCGACTTCGGCAGCCCGGCGATCTGGGTGTCCACGATCCGGTAGTCACGCGAGACGAAGCCGGGGGCGGTGTCCTCGTGGCGGGGGAGCGGGCGGATGCCGGAGTAGCTGTAGACGATGTGGTCGCGGGTGACGTCGATCTGCGGGAACACGTGCTTCACGAGCCCGAAGAAGTAGTCGATCTCCTCGTCGGTGGTCGTGACCGGCTTCGAGGGGTCGGCGTCGATGTCGGTCGTGCCGATGAGGACCCGGCCCTTGAGCGGGTAGATGAGGACGATGCGTCCGTCGTCGTTCTCGAAGAACAGCTCGCGGCCCTTGGTGGCCTCGAGCAGCTCGTCGTTCTGGACGACGATGTGCGAGCCCTTCGTGCCGCCCATGAACTTCGTCTCGCCGCCGAACGCCTCGTTCGTCAGGTCGGTCCAGGGGCCGGATGCGTTGATGACGACCTCGGCGGTGAACACGAACTCCTCGCCGGTCTCGCGGTCGCGCAGCAGCACGCCGCCGTCGCGGGTGCCAGCTGCCTCGACGTAGTTCGTCGCGCGGGCGGTCGCGGCGGAGCCGGTCCCGGTGCCTGCGGCGATGCCGTCCTTGAGGACGTCGAGGGCCAGGCGCTCGGGCTCGTGCACGCTCGCGTCGTAGTAGGTGCCCGTGTACTTCAGGTCCTTGTTGAGGGCGGGCATGTCCTCGAGCGCGGCCTTCTTGGTGCGGAAGACGTGCTTCGGGACGGAGCCGCCGTCGCGCGAGAAGGAGTCGTAGATCGTCATGCCGATCTTGATGAGCATCGCGCCGCGCTCCTTGGTGGAGCGCTGCTTGTGCGTCAGCATGCGCAGCGGGGCGTTCATGATGCCGGAGAACGTCGAGAAGATCGGCATCGTGGTCTGCAGCGGCTTGACGTAGTGCGGGGCGATGCGGATGAGGCCGTTGCGCTCCTGGACGCTCTCGCGCACCAGGCGGAACTCGCCGTTCTCGAGGTAGCGGATGCCGCCGTGGATCATGTGGCTCGACGCGGCGGACGCACCGGAGGCGTAGTCGCCGCGCTCGACCAGGGCGACGTCGACGCCCTGCAGCGCGAGGTCGCGGAACGTGGCGATGCCGTTGATGCCGCCGCCGACGACGAGGACCTGCGCGTTCGGGCGCTCGGTGAGGGCGGTCACCGTGTTCCGGGGCTGTGTCTTCTTCGACATGGTTCGTCGCTTCCTTCGTCTGTTCTCGTGGTCAGGATCGATCGTGCGCCGGTTTGGGAGGTCGGGCAACTTGCGTGCACGAACGTGCAGCACACGTGTCGTGCGCTCCGATCCGGGGGCCGGGAGGCACGACAGGGGTTGCAGAGGCCCTGCACGTCCGTGCATGGTTGCGTTCGACAGATCGGAGCACCATGAGCGATGCGGCTCAGCCCATGCGCACGCAGCAGGCGCTGCGCGCCGCCCACCTGTACTACCTGCAGGACCTGACGATGGACGCCATCGCGGACGAACTCGCGACCTCGCGGTCCTCGGTGTCGCGCCTGCTGAAGTACGCCAGGGACACCGGTCTCGTCGACATCCAGATCCGCTCACCCCTGGACCAGGCGGCCGCGCTGAGCCGCAGCATCCGCTCGCGGTTCGGGGTGCACGCGCACGTCGTCCCGGTGCCGGACCACACGAGCGACGTCGACCGGCTGGAGCGGGTCGCCCTGTCCGCCGCGCGGATCCTGACGCAGTACGTCGAGTCGAACATGGTGATCGGGATCTCGTGGGGCTCGACGGTGAGCGCGGTCAGCCGGTACCTCGTGCCGAAGACCACCCACGGCTCGACGATCGTGCAGATCAACGGCGCCGCGAACACACGGACCACGGGCATCGTCTACGCCTCGGAGATCCTGCGGCGGTTCGGCGAGGCGTACGGCGCGTTCGTGCAGCAGTTCCCGGTGCCCGCGTTCTTCGACGACCCCGCCACGAAGGAGGCGCTGTTCCGCGAGCGCTCGATCCGCCGTGTGCTCGACCTGCACGAGCGGATGGACCTGGTCGTGTTCGGTGTCGGCGCCCCGCAGGCCCCGGTGCCGTCGCACGTGTACTCCGGCGGCTACCTCGACCCCGCCGACCGCGACGAGCTCACGAAGGCCCAGGTCGTCGGGGACGTCTCGACGGTGTTCTACCGGGCCGACGGGTCGTGGCGGGACATCGGCGTGAACGCGCGCGCCGGCGGGCCGGACCTCGACACCATCAAGCGCGCTCCGCGTCGGGTCTGCGTCGTCGCGGGCCGGTCGAAGGCCGCGTCGTTGCGGGGTGCGCTGGCGTCCGGGCTCGTCACGGACCTGATCCTGGACGAGAGCGTCGGGCAGGCGATCCTGCAGCCCTGAGTCAGGATGTGACCCGGTTCTGTCGGGGGTGCCGGGTACGGTCTCGGCCATGGTGATCTCGATGGACCGACCGGGCGGCCGGTACTCCCGTCGCGTGGTCGGCACGGACGTCGACCAGGCGCTCGCCTTCTTCGGGCGCGACTACGACTTCCGGGCACCCGCGGTCCGGCGCACCCGCCCCACCGCGCACTGGGACTTCGCCGGCGTCGGCGACGACCGGATGTCGCTGCGGTCGTCGCGGTTCATGGTCGACCTGCGCAGCGAGAGCCAGGTCGACGACGAGTTCCTGGTGGCCTGGATGCGGAGTGGCTCCAGCCGGATCACCTGCGGCGGCGAGACCTGGGCGCTCGAAGCCGGCGTGCCCGTCGTGCTGCCGTTCGCCGAGCCGTACTCCCTGCACCACCGCGACATCGCGCTGAACCTCGTGCACCTGGACCGCGACTTCGTCCGGGCGATCGTCGGCGAGGACGACTTCGCCTTCGAGCCGATGCAGCGCCCGACGGCTGCGGGCACGGCCGCGTGGCAGGACGTGGTCCGGACGCACGCGTCGACGTGGCTCGACGTGGACCACGACCTCGACCCGATCGCGCAGCGCGACATCGCCGAGGCCTTCGCGACCGCTGCGATCCGTGCGTTCCCGCAGCGCGATCGCTGGCGCTCGACCGTGGCCGGCGGCGGTCCGGAGCACGGGCGCGTCCGCCGGGCGCTCGACTTCGTGCACGAGCACGCCCGCGAACCCATCGGCACACCCGAGATCGCCGCGGCGGCGGGGCTCAGCCCGCGCGGGCTGCAGCAGTCCCTGCGACGGCACCTCGACCAGACGCCCGGCGACCTGCTGCGCGAGGTGCGGCTCGACGGTGCGCGGGCAGACCTGCTCGGGGGTGCGCGCGACGAGACCTCGGTCGCCGAGATCGCCCGGTCGTGGGGCTTCGGACACCTCGGGCGGTTCTCGGCGACGTACCGTGCCCGCTTCGGCGAGCTGCCGAGCGAGTCGCTCCGCACGCGCTGACCGCCGTGGGGGCACCGAGCCGGGGAGTCCACCCGGCGGCGGTAGCGTGACGACATGGACACCGTCGTCACCGAGCTCCGTTCCGCACTGCAAGACCCCGACGGCACCGTCGTCCGGACCGAACCGGGCGTGCTCGACGCCGCGCGGACCGACAAGTCCGGCTGGATCGCCCCTGGCGGTCCGGTCGCGGTCGTCGAGGCCCGCACCGTCGAGCACGTGCAGGCGACACTCCGGACCTGCTCGGCCCTGGGCGTCCCCGTCGTTCCGCGCGGCGCCGGCACCGGTCTGGCGGGTGGCGCGAACGGCACCGAGGGCACGGTGGTCCTCAGCGTCGCGCGGATGGACCGCATCGTCGAGGTGTCCGTCGAGGACGAACTCGCCGTCGTCGAACCCGGGGTGCTCAACGGTGCGCTGAACGCCGCCGTCGCCGAGCACGGGCTGCGCTTCGCACCGGACCCGGCGAGTGCGGCGATCGCGAGCGTCGGCGGGAACATCGCCACGAACGCCGGTGGTCTGCGGTGCGTGAAGTACGGCGTCACGCGCGAGGCCGTGCTCGGACTCGACGTCGTGCTGGCGGACGGCCGGCTCGTGTCGACCGGCCACCGCACCGTCAAGGGGGTGACCGGTCTCGACCTGACGGCGCTGCTCGTCGGGTCCGAGGGCACGCTCGGTGTCATCGTCGGCGCGACGGTCCGACTCGTGCCGATCCCGGCGGGGGAGCCTGCGACCCTCGGGGCCGTCTACCCGTCCGTGCAGCAGGCGGCAGCCGCGGCAGCGGCCGTCGTGGCGGGAGCGGATCGGCCGTCGACGGTCGAGCTGCTGGACGCCCTGGCCCTCGAGGGGATCGCGGCGTACCTCGGACCCGAGGTGATCGTCGAGACGGTGGGGAGCACCGCGGCGGGCGGGGTCTTCCTGCTCGTGGAGTTCGACGGCCCGGGCGCGACCGAGGCCGCGCTGGGAGCCGTGCCGCGCCTCCAGGCCGAGGGCGGAACCGTGCACCTGGCCGGGTCGGAGGCGGAACGCGAGCGCCTGCTGACGATCCGCCGGTCCTTCCACGCCGCGATGGAGTCGCGAGGCCGGGTGCTCATCGAGGACGTCGCCGTGCCGCGCAGCCGGCTCGCCGAGATGTTCGCCCGCGTGGAGGAGATCGGTCGCGAACACGGTGTCCCGATCCCGACCGTGGCGCACGCCGGCGACGGCAACCTGCACCCGAACTTCGTCTTCGACGGCGACGAGGTGCCGGCTCACGTCTGGGACGCCGCCGACGCGATGTTCCGTGCCGCGATCGAGCTGGGGGGCACCCTGACCGGCGAGCACGGCGTGGGGGTGTTGAAGCGTCGGTGGATCGGTGACGAGCTCGGCGACGACGTGCTCGAGCTGCAGCGGGGGATCCGACGGGTGTTCGACCCGGCAGGCATCCTGAACCCGGGCAAGGTCTTCTGAGCGACTGATCGCCGAATCTCATCGCACGGATGCGCCGTGCGTCGTCAGGATCTTCGACCGTAACGTCACCGCAACGAATCCGGCGCTGAATGGTGTGGACGAGAGCACCACCCACGAAGGAGTCTGCGATGCGCATCGGCGTCCCCACCGAGATCAAGAACAACGAGTACCGCGTGGCGGCCACCCCGGCGGGTGTCGCGGAGCTGGCGCTGCACGGCCACCAGGCCCTGGTGCAGGCCGGAGCCGGCACCGGGTCGGCGTTCCCCGACGACGAGTACCGCACCGCGGGCGCCGAGATCGTCGACACCGCCGCCGAGGTCTGGGCGCGCGCCGAGCTGATCCTGAAGGTCAAGGAGCCGGTGGCGTCCGAGTACCCGCTCATCCGTCCGGGCCAGGTGCTCTTCACGTACCTGCACCTGGCGGCCGACCGCCCGCTGACCGACGCGCTCATCGACTCCGGAGCCACCGCGATCGCCTACGAGACCGTGCAGCTGCCGGACCGCTCGCTGCCCCTGCTGTCGCCGATGTCCGAGGTCGCCGGGCGGCTGTCCGCCCAGGTCGGCGCCTACAACCTGATGCGCACGAACGGCGGACGCGGGCTGTTGCTCGGTGGGGTGCCCGGCACGCCGAAGGGTCGTGTCGTCGTGATCGGCGGTGGGGTCGCGGGCGAGCACGCGGCGACGATGGCGCTCGGCATGGGGGCCGACGTCACGGTCTTCGACATCAGCCTGCCCCGCCTGCGCGCGCTCGACGCCCGGTTCGACGGGCGGATCACCACGCTGCGGTCGTCGGCGCACGCCATCGCGGAAGCCCTGCGGGACGCCGACCTGGTGATCGGTTCCGTGCTCATCCCCGGGGCGTCCGCGCCGAAGCTCGTCACCGACGCCATGGTCGCGGACATGCGGCCGGGATCGGTACTCGTCGACATCGCGATCGACCAGGGCGGCTGCTTCGAGGGCTCGCACCCGACCACCCACGACGACCCGACGTTCGCGGTGCACGACACCGTGTACTACTGCGTGGCGAACATGCCCGGTGCCGTCCCGCGCACGAGCACGATCTCGCTGACGAACGCGACGCTGCCGTACGCCGTCGCGATCGCCGACCGCGGGTGGGAGGCCGCGCTGGCCGCCGACCCGTCGCTCGCCCTCGGCCTGAACGTGCACGCCGGCCAGGTCAAGAACGAGGCCGTGGCGGCCGCGCACGGCTTGGTGGCGTCGGCGCGGTAGGCCGGCCGCCTGCGGACCCGGCGCTGGCGCGCGTTGTTTCGCGCTCAGCGACAGTTCACGCAGCCTCGCGGCCGTGAACTGTCGCTGAGCGCGAATGTTGGCTACGCCGTGCGCGCCGCCAGGCCACGCGCGCCGGACCAACCCGCCCGTGTCCGCACGGCGACCGTCACCACCACGACCGCGGCGGCTGCGACCACCGCGGCCACGGCGGTCGGCGTCGACACCAGCGGACCGTCGAGCCGCGCGACCGCCACCCACGCCAGACCCCAGGCCAGGGACAGCATCGGCGCCAGGCGACCCCGACCCCACACCGCCAGCAGCAGCCCGACGAGCCCGGCCACCGCTGCGACGAGCACACCCCAGACGTCCTGCCCGAGGTCGAAGCCCCGGAAGCCCGCTGCCGTCAGCACCGCGGCCGTGTTCGCTGCCGTCGCGACGCACACCCACCCGAGGTAGAGGCCGAACGTGCCGTCGGTGACGATCGCCTCGACGACGCCGGAGGGCTTCGTCCGTCGCAGGATCGTGAACGTCCAGACCAGCACCGCGAGCAGGGCCACGATGATCGGTTCGCTCGCCCACAGGAACCCGAACTGCACCGACAGGATCCACGCCGCGTTGAGCAGCAGGGACAGGATCGCCGGCACCGCTAGCTTCGCGTGCCGGTCATCGTCCGACGTGCGGAAGAGCTGGCGGATGGCGTAGGCGATGAGGCCGACGTAGACGACGCTCCAGATCGAGAACGCCGGGCCGTCCGGTGCGATGGCGGTCGACGACGCGGACAGTGCTCCGCCGGCAGCGTCTTGGATCGGCGTCCCGCCGGCGGCGCCGGACCCGACGAACGCCCCGACCACCGCGACGACGGCACTCACGGCGACTGCGATGCGCTTCCAGATCCTCTTCATGACCGTTCCCTTCGTCAGCATGCTGATGACCTGCACCGTAGGCGGGCGGTCCTGTCGGGCGCGCAGCGTGCGTTCAGCCTGTGGGGGACGGCGGACGGGAGGCCCGTGGCGGGCCCGCCACGGGCCTCCCGTCCGAAAGCCGGTCACCTGCGTACGGTGGTCGCGTGAGCGTCGAGATGAACACCGTGTACGTCGACCGGATCGCCCCGATGGCGAGTCCGTCGCTGGACGACACCTTCCGGATGCTCGACGAGCAGGGCGCGAGCGCGTGCATCGTGCTGTACCAACCGGACGCGCAGGAGCTCGGCGACGTCGCGGTCGCGCTCGGCCTGCACGAGCTCGCGGTCGAGGACTCCGCCGAGGGGCACCAGCGACCGAAGCTCGAGCGGTACGGCTCGACGCTCTTCGTGGTCCTCAAGCCCGCGCTCTACAACGACGGGCAGGAAGAGGTGGCGTTCGGCGAGGTGCACGCCTTCGTCGGAGAGGACTTCTTCCTCGTCGTGGTGAAGGCCGACCCGCGCGGCAAGCCGACCGTCCCGCGAGCACTGCAGCGGATGAGCGGCAAGCCCGGCCTGGTGACGGTCGGACCGCAGGCGCAGCTCTGGGCGCTCATGGACACGATCGTCGACGGCTACGTGCCGGTGATCGACGGGCTGGAAGAGGACATCAACCAGATCGAGGACCAGCTGTTCGCGGGCGAGGCCGGGGTCTCGCGGCGCATCTACGAACTGTTCGGCGAGGTCGTCGACTTCCAGCGTGCGGCGCGCCCGCTCATCCACATCATCGAGAACCTGCACCGCGGCGCCGAGAAGTACCACCTGCCGATCGAGATGCAGCGCCGGTTCCGCGACGTCCTCGACCACGCCATCCGCACGGTGGAGCGGCTGGACACGTTCCGGCAGCTGCTGCAGAACGCCCTGACGGTCGACTCGACGCTCGCGGCGCAGAAGCAGAACGACGACACGAAGCGGATCTCCGGCTGGGCGGCGATCCTGTTCGCCCCGACGCTCATCGCCGCCATCTACGGCATGAACTTCACGCACATGCCCGAGCTGACGTGGACCTGGGGCTACCCGCTGTCGATCGTGGGGATGATCCTGTTCGCCGCGATCCTGTGGGTCGTGTTCAAGGTCAAGCGCTGGTTCTGAGGAAGACTGGGGCCGTGACCTCGTACGACCTCGTCCACCTGACCGCCGGGGGCGTCTCCCTCGTCCTCGACTGCCGTGACCACGCGCTGCCCGCGGTGGTCCACTGGGGAGCAGCCCTCGGGCCACTCGACGACGACGCGCTCGTCGCACTCGCCGACGCGGACGTCGCCCCCGTGGCCCAGAACGAGATGGACGACCCCGTCCGTGTCGCCGTGCTGCCCGAGCCGAACCGCGGGTGGAGCGGACGACCCGGCCTGGCCGGACACCGCGACGGCCACGACTGGTCGCCGGCGTTCACCGTGCGGGCGCTCGACGTCACCGACACGACCGTCACGGCCGAGGCTGCCGACGACACCGCGGGGCTCGCGGTCCGGCTGACGATCGAGGTGCTCGTCTCCGGACTCGTCCGTGCCCGGGCTGCCGTCACGAACACCGCCGACGGCGTCTACACGGTGGACGACCTGACGGTGGCGATGCCGATCCCGTCCGGTGCGCGCGAGGTCCTGGACTTCGCCGGTCGGTGGGGCAAGGAACGCACCCCGCAACGCCGTGAACTCGTCGTCGGCACCCACCAGCGTGAGAGCCGCAAGGGCCGGACCGGCGCCGACGCCGCGACCGTCCTGACGGTGGGGGAGCCCGGCTTCGGCTTCGCCCGCGGGCAGGTCTGGGGCGTGCACACCGGGTGGAGCGGGAACCACCGGCACCACGCCGAACGCCTGTCGACCGGGCGCCAGGTGATCGGCGGCGGCGAACTGCTGCTGCCGGGCGAGGTCCGGCTCGGCACGGGCGAGACGTACGAGGGGCCGTGGGTGTGGTTCACCCACGGTGACGGGCTCGACGACCAGGCCCGACGCTTCCACCGGTGGCTCCGCAGCCGGCCGCAGCACCCGACGACTGCGCGGCCGATGACGATCAACGTCTGGGAGGCCGTGTACTTCGACCACGACCTCGCCCGGCTGACCGACCTGGCGGAGCGCGCCGCGGCCCTCGGGGTCGAGCGGTACGTGCTCGACGACGGGTGGTTCCGCGGCCGCCGGAACGACCACCTCGGGCTCGGTGACTGGTACGTCGACGAGGACGTCTGGCCCGACGGGCTCGGGCCGATCGTGGACCGTGTCCGGGCCCTCGGCATGGAGTTCGGCCTGTGGTTCGAACCCGAGATGGTGAACGAGGACAGCGACCTCGCCCGCGCCCACCCGGAGTGGATCATGCAGGCGGACGGCCGACTGCCGATGCGGTCCCGCGACCAGCAGGTGCTCGACCTGGCGATCCCCGAGGCGTACGAGTACGTGCTCGAGCGGATGACGGCGATCATCGGCGAGTACGGCATCGAGTACGTCAAGTGGGACCACAACCGCGACCTGGTGGAGGCCGGGTTCCCCGGTGGCGGCGCGGCGGTGCACGAGCAGACCCTGGCGACGTACCGGCTGATGGCGACCCTGAAGGAGCGCTTCCCGACGCTCGAGATCGAGTCGTGCGCGTCGGGTGGCGCCCGGGTCGACCTCGGCGTGATCGAGCACACCGACCGCGTCTGGGTGTCCGACGACATCGACCCCCTCGAGCGGCAGCAGATGCACCGGTGGACGCAGCAGCTCCTGCCCCCGGAACTCCTCGGCGCGCACATCGCGAGCGGCAGGAACCACTCGACGGGCCGCGTCCACGACCTGGCCTTCCGGGCCGGCACCGCGCTCGTCGGGCACCTGGGCATCGAGTGGGACCTCACCGAGGCGACGGCGGAGGAGTCGGCGTCGCTGGCCGAGTGGATCGCGCTGTACAAGGAGCTGCGCGGGCTGCTGCACGGCGGCGACCTGGTGCGGATGGACGAGGTCGACGACTCCCGGCTCGTGTACGGCACGGTCACGCCGGACCGGCAGCACGCCGTCTTCTTCCTGGCGAGCATCGGGCGGTCCGAGGTGTCCGGCACCGGCCGGGTCACCTTCCGCGACCTCGACCCGGACGTCTCGTACCGCGTCGACCCGATCGTGGTCGGTGACGGGCACGGGATCGTCCGGCCGGACTGGTGGAGCGGCGCACGGGTGTTCAGCGGTCGGGTGCTCGGCACGGTCGGCCTGCACCCGCCGCTCATGCCCGCCGACTGCGTGGTCCCGTTCCGGCTGACGGCCGTCTGACGACAGGCGGGACGACCGGGAGGCCCGGTGCCGGTGATCGGAGCCGCTAGGGTTTCCGACATGCCGCGCTCCGGACACGCGACCCCCGTCTGGGCGCTCAAGCTCGCCGTCGTCACCGCCCTGGTGGGCGTCTCCGGCGGCATCGCCGGCATCGCCGTGTGGCTCGCGCTGCAGCTCATCCAGTTCGTGGCCTTCGGGTACGGCTTCGGTGGGCACCTCGAGGCGGCGGACGCACCGTCGGCGCTGAACCGGTTCCTCGCCCTCGTGGCCGCCGGTGTCCTGACGGGCTTCGCCTGGTGGGCGCTCCGGCGCTGGGGGCGTCCGATCGTGTCGGTCACCGCGGCGGTCGGCGGCAAGCGGATGCCCGCACTCGCGACCCTGGCGAACGCCGGCGTGCAGATCCTGGCGGTCGGGCTCGGCGCCTCGATCGGCAAGGAGGTCGCCCCGCGCGAGGTCGGCGCCTGGCTCTCCCAACTCGTCACCCGTCGTGCCGGTCTCACCCCGCGCGAGACGAAGATCCTGGTCGCCTGCGGAGCGGCAGCGGGCCTCGCCGCGGTGTACGACGTCCCGCTCGGCGGTGCGCTCTTCGCCGTCGAGGTCCTGCTCGGCGAGATCAGCTTCGCCACGGCCCTGCCCGCGTTCGCCACGAGTGCGGTCGCCGCGTTCGTCGCCCGGCTCGTGATCCCGGACGAGGTGCTCTACCACGTGCCGGCGATGCACATGTCGCCGTCGCTGCTCGTCTGGGCGATCGTCGTCGGGCCCGTCCTCGGCCTGGCGGGCGTCGGGTTCGTGAAGCTCACCAACCGGCTGCAGGGCATCGCGCCCAAGGGCTGGCACCTGCTCGTCGTGCTGCCGGTGGTGTTCGCCATGGTCGGGCTCATCGCGGTGCCGTTCCCGGAGATCCTCGGCAACGGGCGGGCGCTGGGCCTCGTCGCGATGAACGCCTCGCTCGACGACGACACCGTCGCCGGCCTGGCGCCGATCGTGCTGCTCCTGCTGCTCGGCGTCGTCCGCACGATCACCACGTCGGCCACGATCGGTGCCGGCGCGGTCGGCGGCACCCTGACACCATCGATCGCGATCGGTTCGGCGATCGGCGGCGGCCTCGGGGGCGCGTGGCTCCTGCTCTGGCCGGCTGACGGCCCGGGCCTGGCGGCCTTCGCGTTCGTCGGCGCCGCGGCGTTCCTGGCGACCACGATGCGGGCCCCGTTCACGGCGCTCGTCCTGGTGGTCGAGTTCACGCAGGAGGGCACCGACATCCTCATCCCGTCGCTGCTCGCGGTGTCCGGGGCGGTCGCGGTCGGGTACGTCCTGGCACGTCGACGCAGCGCCCAGATGGTGTGAACACTTCGTCACGTTCCGGGACAGACGACGGTTCTGCGGCCTACGATCTGCGGCATGACGGAGCGACGGGCTCCGCACCGAGCTGAGGAGCAGGCCATGGCGGGGTTCGACGACATCACGAAGAAGGCCCAGGACTTCCTGAAGGACAACAAGGTCCAGGACGCCCTGAAGAGCGAGAAGGCCGAGGACATCAGCGACAAGGTCCTCGGGGGCGTCGCCGACGCGGTCAAGAAGGCCACCGGCGGCAAGTACGACGACAAGATCGACGGTGCCCGCGACGCTGCGGACAAGAAGATCGGCAACGAGTAGCCCCACCGTGCGACGGCCCAGGACCCGGCGTGGTCCTGGGCCGTTCCCGCGCCGACTGGACGCCGTCGGGAACAACGGCCACCATTGACGGGTTGCTCCGGACAGCAACACCAGGAGGACGAGACGTGACAGTCGTGGCGCCGAACCAGCCGCTCACCGAGGCCGATGTCGAGACGATCAAGTCGGACTTCCCGATCCTCGCGCAGGACGTGAACGGGCAACCGTTGGCGTACCTGGACTCCGGGGCGACGGCGGAACGCCCGACCCAGGTCCTCGACGCCGAGCGCCGGTTCCTCGAGCACGACAACGCCGCCGTGCACCGCGGCGCGCACACGCTCGCGGCGCTGAGCACCGATGCCTACGAGGACGCCCGCGCCACCGTCGCCGACTTCATCGGCGCTGCCGGTCCGAGCGAGGTCGTCTGGACCGCGAACGCCACCGACGCCCTCAACCTCGTCGCCTACGGCATCGCGAACGCCAGCCGTGGCCGCGGCGGGGTCGACGCCGCTCGCTTCCGCATCGGACCGGGCGACGAGATCCTGGTCACCGAGGCCGAGCACCACGCGAACCTCGTGCCGTGGCAGGAACTCGCCGCGCTGACCGGCGCGACGCTCCGCTGGGTCCCGGTCGCCGACGACGGCACCTGGACCGCCGAGGACGCCGCGGCCCTGATCACCGACCACACCAAGGTCGTCGCGTTCGCACACGTCTCCAACGTCACCGGCATGGTCGCGCCCGTCGAGCAGATCGTCGGTCTCGCCCACGCCCGTGGCGCACTGGTCGTCCTCGACGCCTGCCAGTCCGCGCCGCACCGGCCGCTCGACGTGCAGCAGCTCGGCGTCGACTTCGCCGCGTTCTCCGGGCACAAGATGCTCGGACCGAACGGCATCGGCGTGCTCTGGGGCCGCAGCGAGCTGTTGAACGCGCTGCCCCCGTTCCGCACCGGCGGGTCCATGATCACCACCGTGACCATGGAGGCGTCGGAGTTCATGCCGGCACCCGAGCGGTTCGAGGCCGGTACGCAGCCCGTGTCGCAGGCCGTCGCCCTGGCCGAGGCCGTCCGCTACCTGCAGGGCATCGGCATGGAGCGTGTCCGCGCGCACGAGGAGCACCTCGCCCGGCGCATGCTCGACGGCCTGGCCGCCGTCCCCGGCATCCGCGTGGTCGGTCCGCCGGTCGGCGTCCCGCGATCGGGCCTGGTGTCGTTCGACGTCGACGGTGTGCACGCCCACGACGTGTCGCAGTACCTCGACGCGCAGGGCATCGCCGTCCGCTCGGGGCACCACTGCGCCCAACCCCTGCACCGCCGACTCGGCCTGGTCGCCACCAGCCGCGCGAGCACCTACGTCTACACGACCGAGCACGACGTGGACCGGTTCATCGCGGCCGTCGGCGAGGTCCGCGGCTACTTCGGAGCGACCGTATGAACTCCCTCGACAGCCTGTACCAGCAGGTCATCCTCGACCACGCCAAGGCCCGGCACGGCGACGGCGACCTGCCCGACGCCGACGCCTCGCACTTCGAGCGCAACCCCACGTGCGGCGACGAGATCACCGTCCGCATCCGTCTCGAACCGGGCACCGACCGCATCGCCGGTCTCGCCTGGCAGGGCGACGGCTGCTCGATCTCGATGGCCTCGGCATCGGTCCTCACCGACATGGCGGTCGGCCGCACGGTCCCGGAGCTCCTCGCACTGACCGACGAGTTCCGCACGATGATGCGCTCCCGCGGCGTCGGCGAGCCCGACGAGGACGTCCTCGAGGACCTCATCGCCTTCCACGGCGTCTCGAAGTTCGTCATGCGGGTCAAGTGCGGCATGCTCGCCTGGGTCGCGGCGGAAGCCGCCGCGCGTGAGGCGACGGCGTCCCGCTGAGCCGGGTGCGGCTCGCGATCGCGACCACGTGACGGCCAGGAGGCCCGGTGCGGGCCCGCCACGCGCCTCCCGTCCGCAGCTGGTCACCGACCGGGCCCCGAACGGCTTGAATGGTGTGCCTGTCGGAGGGGCGCGATGATCTTCGAGACGGAGCGACCCGGCGCAGGCAGGGCCGACGCGATCGTGCGGGACTACCTGACCGAGGTCGCGTCGCGGTGGTACCGGCGGGCGGCGACGCCGGCCGAGGTCGACCGCGCGATGCTCGACGAGCCCTTCGACGACCTGCAAGGGGACTCCGGGCTGTTCGTCGTCGCCTCGGACGGGGGAGCGGTGGTCGCGTGTGCCGGCGTGCGTTTCGTGGGTGTCGTCGGTGAGCTGACGAAGGTTTTCACGCTGCCGGATTGCCGCGGTCGCGGTGTCGGTTCGGCACTCCTGCGGCACGTCGCGGAGGTCAGCCGGGCGCGCGGGATCACGTCGCTGCGGCTCGACACCCGGGCCGAGCTCGCCGAGGCCTGCGCGCTGTACGAACGGCTCGGGTTCGTGCAGGTCGCGCCGTTCAACGACGACCCGTACTCCGACCGCTGGTACGCGAAGGTGCTGTAGCGCCCGGCTCAGGGGCGGTACTCGTCTCGCGGCTTCGTGGATCGGGTAGGTGGCTGGGCCGGTGCGGTGGCACCGCCGGAACCGATGGCGCTCAGTACGGCGGCCAGGTACTGCAGCGTGGTCAGCACCACCCGGCCGATGGATCGCAGGACGTGGCTCATGCGGCGAACCTATCGTTCAGACGTGACGATGCGTCATGAAGACGTCGACGTCGCCCTCGGTGTCGACGACGAAACCGTGCCGTTCGTAGAGCCGGCGCGCGGCGCTGCCCTGCAGGACGTTGAGTCGCGTCGCACCCGCGTGGGGTTCGGCCAGGACGGTCCGGAGCACTGTCGATCCGACGCCCCGCCCCTGGACCTCCGGCGCGAGGTAGAAGTGCTCGACCCAGCGGGTGTCGTCGTCGATCCGTGTGGCGATCGAGCCGACATCGCGGCCGTCGACCACGACGACACGGGTGTGCTCGGGCGCGAAGGCATCACGCATCCGCCCGCGGACCCGGACCGCGTCAAAGCGGCCGAGACGCTCCAGGTCGGCACGGAGGACCTGCGCACGCAGCTCGACGAGCCACTCGATGTCCTCGGGGATGCTGTTCCGCAGTGTGACGTCCACCCGTCGAGCCTAGGAGTCGTCGGCGTGGATCCCGTGCTGGTGATCGGCTCGTACCCTGGTCCGATGGATCAGGACGGTGTCATCGACCTCGTGGCGGCACGCCGCGCCTCGGCCGGGCACCCCATCGTCGTCGGCATCTCGGGGTACTGCGGCTCCGGGAAGTCCACGCTGGCGCGCAGTCTGGCCGGGACGGTGCCGGGCGCGGTGCGGATCCGTGGAGACGACTTCCTCGATCCGGAGCGGTCCCACCGGCGGTCGGGTGACTGGGACGGTGTCGATCGGGAGCGTCTGACGTCGTCCGTCCTCGAACCGCACCGGACGGGGCGAGCGAGCACGTTCCAGCGGTTCGACTGGTCGGTCCGGGCACTCGGTCCCGCGGAGCCACTGCCGACGACGGACGTCGTGGTCGTCGACCTCATCGGCCTCTTCCACCCCGACGCGATGCCGCACATCGACGTGGCGGTCTGGTGCGACGTGGACCTCCACACCGCCGCTCGTCGCGGCATGGCCCGCGACCGCCGGCTCGGACGTGACCACGACGACCTGTGGCAGGACGTGTGGATCCCCAACGAACGCGACTTTGAAGCGCAGTTCGCCCCGAGGGACGCTGCCGACGTCGTCTTCGACGGGTGACGAACCCCCGCACAGAGGCCGTGGTCAGGCCGCTCGACCGGCGGTCGTGGCGGACCGGTGAGCGCGTCCGACGGTGACCCCGAGGGCGATCTGCACGATGCCGAACAGGATCAGGAAGCCCGCGATGGCGACGACGGCCAGCGCTGCCCCGATGGACGGCAGGTTGATGACGAGCACGCCGATGACGATGCTGAGCACCGCGGCGCCGATCGTCAGGGCACGGTTCGTCGGTGTCGGGGCGTAGAGCAGGGTGATGCCCTCGACCAGCCAGGCGAAGCCGATCACGAACGCGATCCACCGCACCCCGACCGGCGGGGCGACGAGCGCCACGATGCCCCCGGCGAGGATCAGCGCACCGAGGACGACCAAGCCGATGCGGCGGCCGGTGCCGATCCCGTGGGCGAACGCACGGACGATCATCGACAGGCCGGACACCAGCAGGTAGATGCCGAACACCCACGCGACCGCGAACAGCGTCGCGTGCGGGAGCACGAGTGAGGCGACACCGACGAGGACCGCCACGATGCCGACGATCAGCAGCGCGGTCCATAGTCGTCGATCCCCGCCGACGTCGGTGACGACGTCGTCCTGCAGCGCCATGGCGTCCGCCCTTCCCTGAGAGGATCTGGTCCTGCGCGCTTCTGCGTCAGGGCTACTCCTCGGAACTGCCCGTGTCCGGTGCCGATACGGACGCATCGGTCCGCGCGGGGTTGATGCGGCGTGGCGGACGCGCTGGCCACGTGACGAGCAGCAGCACCGCGAGCGGGCCGAACAGCAGCGTCAGGAGGAACCAGGTCCACGCCGATCGGTTCCGGGTCCGGGCGTACCCGCCGGCGAGCATCGCGACGCTGAGCCAGAGGCTCGACAGGTACAGGCCGGTGAAGTCCTCGTGCACGAACGGTTCCCTTCGAGAGATACATCAATACCGGTCGAAGGGTAGCGCGTCCTCAGACCGTGCTGGCCTCGTCGTTGGTGGTGCGGCGGAGTGAGCGCACCATGCTGCGCAGCGCCCCCCGCGCCGCCACCTGCTGCTCACCCGACAACCCGTCGAGCATCCGGACCTCGACGCCGCGGACAGCCGCGCTCGCGAGCTCGAGGCTCGCCCGCCCGCTCGCCGTCAACCGCGTCGGGAGCGCCTTGCCCACCGGCGCCTCGGTGGCCCGCGTCACGAAGCCGTCCCGTTCCAGGGCCTGCAGCAGCACGTTCATCGACTGCCGCGTGACGAAGGCGCCGCGTGCGAGCTCGGAGTTCGACAGCCCGGGCCGCTGTGCCAGGAGTTCGAGGCACGAGTAGTGCGTCATCGTCATGCCGAGCGGGCGCAGCACGGCCTCCATCGCAGCGCGGAGCGCGCTCGCGGCTTCCTTGAGCAGGTATCCGAGGGACGTCTCGAGGTCGATGACGTCGCTGCTGTCGGTGCCGTCTTGACTCATGTCAGGAGTCTGACATAGGTTGTGCCGTGTCAGAAAACTGACACAACCGAAGGAGCACCACATGCCCGTCACCGGCCCCGACTTCATCTCCCTGCAGACCCGCGACCTGGCGGCGTCGCAGGCGTTCTACGAGCAGTACCTCGGTCTCGTCCGCTCCCAGGCCGGCCCGCCACACGCCGTCGTCTTCGAGACGACGCCCATCGCCTTCGCGCTGCGGGACGTCGTCCCCGGCACCGACCTCGACGCGGTCTCGCAGCCGGGCATCGGCGCGGCGATCTGGCTGCACGCGACCGACGTGCAGGCCATCCACGACGCCCTGGTGGCCGACGGCCACACGATCGTGTCGGCACCGATCGACGGCCCGTTCGGCCGGACGTTCACGTTCGCCGACCCGGACGGCTACCAGGTCACGCTCCACGACCGCGCCTGAGCTGCGGCCGTCACGCTTCGTCACGATGGATGACGGACGCAGACCCCGCACGTAGCGTCGCCAGGCGTGACCAGCAGCAGCGAACCCCGGCAGATCCGCTTCAACGCGTTCGACATGAACTGCGTCGCCCACCAGTCCTCCGGGCTGTGGCGGCACCCGCGCGACCGATCGCGGGACTACCGCGACCTGACGTACTGGACGGACCTGGCGAAGACGCTCGAAGGCGGGGCGTTCGACGGCATCTTCATCGCCGACGTGCTGGGCACGTACGACGTGTACGGCGACTCGAACGAGGCCGCGCTCCGCACGGGCTCGCAGGTGCCGGTCAACGACCCGATCCTGCTGGTGTCGGCGATGGCGTCGGTGACCGAGCACCTCGGCTTCGGGATCACGGCGGGCACGGCGTACGAGCACCCGTACCCGTTCGCCCGGCGGATCTCCACGCTCGACCACCTGACCAAGGGGCGCGTCGGCTGGAACGTCGTCACCGGCTACCTGCCGAGCGCCGCAAGGAACATGGGCCAGACCGACCAGCTGTCGCACGACGACCGCTACGACGTGGCCGACGAGTACCTCGAGGTCCTCTACAAGCTGTGGGAGGGCTCGTGGGAGGACGACGCGGTCGTCGCCGACCGCGCGTCCGGCGTCTTCACCGACCCGGCGAAGGTGCACCCGATCGAGCACCACGGCAAGCACTTCGACGTGCCGGGCATCCACCTGTCCGAGCCGTCGGTGCAGCGTTCGCCCGTCATCTACCAGGCGGGCGCGTCGCCGCGCGGCATCCGCTTCGCAGCGGAGAACGCCGAAGCCGTCTTCGTGGGCGCACCGACCGTCGAGCAGCTCGCGTCGACCGTCGCGAAGGTCCGTGACGCCCTGGAGGCAGCTGGTCGCGACCGCTACGCCGCTCGCGTCTACACGCTGCTCACCGTTATCACGGACGCCACCGACGAGCTGGCCCAGGCGAAGTACGAGGACTACCTGTCGTACGCGTCGGAGCTCGGTGCGCTGGTGCTCAACTCCGGCTGGATGGGCGTCGACCTGTCGCAGTGGGACCTCGACGAGCCCCTCGGCGATGTCGAGTCCAACGCGATCCAGTCGGCTGCGGCCAACATCGCGGCGGCCACCGGCGAGGACGGCAGCTCGTGGACGATCCGCGACCTCGCCCGGCACACCGCGATCGGCGGGCTCGGGCCGGTCGCCGTCGGCGGGGGCGCGACCATCGCCGACCGGCTGCAGGAGATCCAGGAACGCACCGACGTCGACGGGTTCAACCTGGCGTACGCGGTGACCCCGGGCACGTGGGAGGACGTCATCGAGTTCGTCATCCCCGAACTCCGGGCGCGCGGGGCGTACCCGACCGGCTACGAGCCCGGTTCGCTGCGGCACAAGCTGCACGGCCGCGGTGACCGGCTGCCCGAGGAGCACCGTGGAGCGTCGTTCAGGATCGGCAGCAGCGCGGTCGTAGGCTGACCGGGTGATCGAACCGTCCGTGTCCGTGCGTCCAGCGGCCCCGGACGAGGTGTCGGCCTGTGTCGACCTGTGGGTCGCAGCGGTCGCGGCACGGGACAGCGTTCCGGAATCCGACGCGGTGCGAGCCCGCGCGGCGTCGAAGTTCGACGTACCGCGCGTCGCACTGCTCGTCGCTGCCGGATCGGCCGGTGCGATCGACGGCTTCGCGCTCGTGACGGCACCGGGGTCCGGACGGTCGACCGACCCGTCCGACGCCGCCTACCTGTCGCTGCTCGCCGTCCGCCCGGACGTGCAGGCGCGGGGTGTCGGGCGTGCGCTCCTGGCCGCATCGGTCGACGCGGCGTCGGCGGCGGGACACCCCGCGGTGGTCCTGCACGCACTCGCCGGCAACGAGCGGGCGCTGCGGCTCTACGAAGCCGGCGGGTTCCGGGCGGACGGGGTCGAGTTCCCGCACGCCCTGACGGGCGGGCCGACGCGGACGTACATCGCGACGGCCCCGGCGCGCTGAACCGTCAGACGCGCCACTTCGGTCGCGGGGCGTGGTCCTCGTACGACTGCCGACTCGGGTAGGTGATCAGCTCGACCGTCGATCCCCACGGCGTTCCGACGTACACGAACCGGTTGCCGAACCCGCCCTCGTTGCCGCCGAGGTCACGCGGGTCGGCGTACCGCTGGCCGCCCGCCGTCTCGATGTGCGACAGCGCGTGGTCGATGTCGTCGACGTAGAACGCCACGTGCTGCCAGCCGAGGTCGCTCGCGCGGACGGCCGGGCGCTGGTCGGGGCCGTGGTACTCGAAGAGCTCGAGTCCCGGCCCGTTCGGCAGCGCGAGCATCCGCAGTGCCCCCTGGGCCATGGTCTTCGGGATGCCGAGGCGCCGCTGGACGTCGGGTTCACCGCGGAGCGGTTCGCTCCGGAGGAACCGGTCGTACAGGGGGACGGCGTCGAGTCCCAGGACGAAGAAGTCGGTGGCCTGGTCGATGTCGGGCACGGTGAGGCCGATGTGGTCGATGCCGTGTGCGGTGCTGGGGGTGCCCGTCGGGGTGGTGACGGTTGCAGGACGTGTCGCGGTGGTGCCGGATGGGCGTGGCGCAGTGTGCATGGTGCCGTCTCCCCTGAGTTCGGCTCGGACGTGGATCACCCGAGTAGAACGGCTGCGCGCGGGGGAGGACAAGCGGAGCGCGGGACGCGTGCGGAGAACCGCCGCGATCGTGCGTGATCAATCGACGGGCGTCCACGCCGGGTACGTTGCCGAGCGTCCGTCGCCCGAGGACCGCCGGGTGACACGGCGCTGCACCCAGGGCAGGACGTGCTCGCGGTAGTAGCGGAGTTCCTCGGAGAGTCGGGGGCGACCGATCTGTTCGGACGCCGGCTCGATCGGTGCCGGTCCGTCCTGGATCGCGTGCAGGGCGAGGTCCGCGACGCGCTGGTGGCCGGTGTCGTTCATGTGCAGCCGGTCCTCTGACCAGAACTCCGCACGGCGCAGGTGCGGGTCACGGGACACGTCGACGAAGGGCAGGTCGTACCGCCGGGCGAGGTCGGCGAGGGCGTCCGCCCAGGCGTCGCCGCGCGCGTTGATGAGGCGTCCGAGGGGGAGCCGTGCGCTCGGGTCGGCGGGGCTCAGCAGTGCCAGCCGGACCCCGCGGGCCAGGACCGTGTCGACCGCCGCTTCGAGCGGTGCGATGAGGGCGTGGGCGTCGAACCGTGGCCGCAGCAGGTCGTTGCCGCCGGCGCAGAAGGTGATGAGCGTCGGGGTGGGGTCGAGCGCCAGTGCAGCGTCGAGTTGCTCTCCGAGGACCCCGGCGAGCAGGCGCCCGCGGACCGCGAGGTTGGCGTACCGGACGTCAGCGTCGTGCACTCGGGCCATGCCGCTCGCGAGTCGACCGGTCCAGCCGGGGAACGGTACGGCGCCGGCGTCGCCGATGCCCTCCGAGAAGCTGTCGCCGATCGCGACGTAACGGATGGTGTCGGGCATGCGGCCATCATCGTGCACATGTCTGTGCACGTTCTGGTGTGGAACGAGCGTTTCAGGACAGCGACCACGACACACGACCGTTACACGAGGGAAACGGCGGGCGCGAAGAGGCTCCCTAACTTCTGTGGTGGAGGCGATCACCGCCTCCCCACCCCACTCCCTCGGAGGACGCCATGGCTACCGATCTCGTGACACCCGTCGCAGCGCCCCACGCCCCCACCACGACCGCCGCACCCGCTGGTGCCGGTGTCGTCAAGCCCGGGTACGACCCGGCGCTCACGAACGAGGACCTCGCCCCGCTGCGCAAGCAGAGCTGGACGAGCTACAACTTCTTCGCCTTCTGGATGTCCGACGTGCACTCGGTCGGCGGCTACGTCACCGCCGGGTCGCTCTTCGCACTGGGCATCGCGAGCTGGCAGGTGCTCATCGCCCTGGTGGTCGGCATCCTGATCGTGCAGGTCTTCGCCAACCTCGTCGCCAAGCCGTCGCAGCGCACCGGCGTGCCCTACCCGGTCATCAACCGTGCGGTGTTCGGGGTGCTCGGGGCGAACGTGCCCGCGATCATCCGCGGGCTGATCGCGATGGCCTGGTACGGCGTGCAGACGTTCCTCGCCGCGCAGTCGCTCAACATCATCTTCCTGAAGTTCATCCCCGCCTCGGCCGGGTTGCTCGACCACTCGTTCCTGGGGCTGTCAGCGCTCGGGTGGATCTCGTACGCGATCCTGTGGGTCGCGCAGGGGGCCCTGTTCTGGATGGGCATGGAGGCCATCAAGAAGTTCATCGACTGGGCGGGCCCGGCGGTGTACGTCGTGATGATCGCGCTGGCGATCTACCTCGTCAGCCAGGCCGGCATCGGCAACATCTCGTTCACGCTGTCGGTGGGGGAGCCGCTCTCGTTCGGCGCGTCGATCCCGGTCATGCTCTCCGCGGTCGCCCTGGTGGTCAGCTACTTCTCCGGCCCGATGCTCAACTTCGGTGACTTCTCGCGCTACGGCAAGTCCTTCGCGGCCGTCAAGCGGGGCAACTTCTGGGGCCTCCCGATCAACTTCCTGTTCTTCTCGTTGCTCACCGTGCTGTGTGCGAGTGCGACCGTGCCGGTCTTCGGCAAGCTCATCACCGACCCGATCGAGACCGTGCAGGCGATCGGCGCCCCGTTCGCGATCCTGCTCGGCGGCCTGACCTTCGTCACGGCGACGGTCGGCATCAACATCGTCGCGAACTTCATCAGCCCCGCGTTCGACTTCTCGAACGTCGCTCCACGCAAGATCTCGTGGCGAGCCGGCGGCATGATCGCCGCGGTCGGCTCCGTGCTGCTGACCCCGTGGAACTGGTACGGCAACGACCAGGCAATCCTGTACACGCTCGGGGTGCTCGGCGCCCTCATCGGTCCGCTGTTCGGCATCCTGATCGCCGGGTACTACATCGTCGGGAAGCAGCGCATCGCCGTCGACGACATGTACACGAAGGACACCTCAGCCCGGTACTGGTACCGCGGCGGCTTCAACCCGAACGCCATCGGTACCCTCGTCGTCACCGGGGTGGTCTCGGTCGCCAGTGCGGTCCTGCCGCCCGCGCTCGGGATCCTGCCGGGGCTGAACAACTACAGCTGGTTCATCGGCTGCGGCCTGGGACTGGTGGTCTTCTGGGGCCTCGAGCGGGTCCGGCCGAGCATGCCGGAGCTCGCCTCGGACGACCCGACGGTCGACGACGGCGCCGCCGTCGGACGAGCCTGACACGCCCCGCACCACCAGCGACACCCGCACCGCCCGCACCACCGGAAGGACCCCGATGCGCATCCGCGTCGTCAACCCGAACACCACCGCCTCGATGACCCGCTCGATCGGCGTCGCCGCCACCGCGGTCGCCGGCCCGGGCACCATCGTCGAGGCGGTGAACCCCACGATGGGCCCGGCGTCGATCGAGAGCCACTACGAAGAGGCGCTCGCGGTGCCGGGGCTCCTCGAGCAGATCGCGCTCGGGGAGCAGGACGGCGTGGACGCCTACGTCGTCGCCTGCTTCGGTGACCCGGGCCTCGACGCCGCGCGGGAGCTCGCCGCCGGGCCGGTCATCGGGATCGCCGAGGCGGGCTTCCACGCAGCGGCGATGCTCGGGCGCCGGTTCGGCGTCGTGACGACCCTGGCGCGGACGACCGGACGGGCCCACGAGCTCGCCGAGCGCTACGGCTTCGCGTCGCTCGTCACCGAGATCCGGGCGTGCGAGGTCGCGGTGCTCGAGCTCGACGACCCCGCTTCGGGCGCACGCGCCCTGGTGATCGAGGAGTGCCGGGCCGTCATCGCCGGCGGAGCCGACGCGGTCGTGCTCGGCTGCGCGGGGATGGCGGACTTCTGCGCCGAGGTCTCGCGGGCGATCGGGGCACCGGTCGTCGACGGCGTCGCCGCGGCGACCGTGCTCGCCGAGTCGCTCGTGCGGCTCGGGCTCTCGACGGGCAAGCACGGCGAGTACGCCGCCCCGCCGACGAAGGCGATGTCGGGTCTGCTGGCGGGCTTCGAACGCCAGCCGGCGGCGGGCGCGACGGTCGGGGCGGGCGCATGACGGGCCTCCCGGCCGACGGCAGCACCGGGCCCCGCACCGACGTCGACACCGACACCGTCGCGGACCTCGTCCTGCGCGCAGACCGCGCCTGGATCGACGGAGCCTTCCGCCCCGCAGCGGTCGTCGTGCGCGACGGCCGCGTCGACACCGTCCTGCCGGTCGACGCGCCCGTGGCCGCCGTCGACGACCGCACCGTGCCGGCCGACCAGGTCCTGCTGCCCGGCCTCGTCGACACCCACGTGCACGTCAACGAACCCGGACGCACCGAGTGGGAGGGGTTCGCGTCCGCGACCCGGGCCGCCGCACTCGGCGGGGTCACGACCATCATCGACATGCCGCTCAACTCGATCCCCGCGACGACGACGGTCGAGGCGCTCGCCGTGAAGCGCGCGAGTGCCGAGGGGCGGGTCGCCGTCGACGTCGGGTTCTGGGGCGGGGCGGTCCCCGACAACGCCGGCTCGCTCGGCGCACTGCACGACGCGGGCGTCTTCGGGTTCAAGTGCTTCACCGCGCCGTCCGGGGTCGACGAGTTCCCGCACCTCGACGCCGACCAACTGCGCGACGCGATCGAGGAGGTCGCCCGGATCGACGCCCTGCTCATCGTGCACGCCGAGGACCCCGAGTTCCTGGTCGACCACGCTGCGCTCGGCGGGCACTACGAGGACTTCCTCGCCACCCGCCCGGTCGACGCCGAGCGGTCCGCCATCGCGCGGGTCATCGACGGCGCACGGGCCACCGGCGCCCGGGTCCACATCCTGCACCTGTCCGACGCCGGTGCGATCCCGATGATCCGCGCCGCGAAGGACGACGGCGTCCGGATCACGGTCGAGACCTGCCCGCACTACCTGTCGTTCGAAGCGGGGTCCATCCCCGACGGCGCGACCGAGTACAAGTGCTGCCCGCCGATCCGTGACGACGCGAACCGCGACGCCCTGTGGGCCGGTGTGCTCGACGGCACGATCGACATTATCGTGTCGGACCACTCGCCGTCGACCGCCGACCTCAAGGTCGACGACTGGGGACTCGCCTGGGGCGGGATCGCCGGCCTGCAGGTCGGCTTCCGGGCCGTCTGGACCGAGGCCCTCCGCCGCGGCGTCCCGCTCGAGGTGCTGTTGCCACTGTTCACGACCGGTCCGGCAGCACTCGTCGGCTTCCCCGACCGCGGGGTCATCGCCCCCGGTGCGCTCGCCCACTTCGCCGTGTTCGACCCGTCCGCCACGGCGGTCATCGACGTGGCCGGCCTGGCACACCGCAACCCGGTCTCCGCGTTCGCCGGCCTGGAGGCCCGTGGCCGCGTCACCGAGACCTGGCTGCGCGGGCGCGTGGTGGCGTCCACCGCGTCGGGCGTCACCGCCGTCGAGGGGCAGCTCGTCGCGGCTCCCGTGACCGCGGACGCCCGGGTCACCGAAACACGTCTGTAACGATCGTTCCGGTACGCTCGTGACCGGAACGGAAGGACCAACCATGCACCCCGTGAACCCGCCAGCCCGCCTCCTCATGGGCCCCGGCCCGATCACCGCCGACCCGCGTGTGCTCCGCGCCCTGTCGACCCCGCTCGTCGGGCAGTACGACCCGTGGATGACCTCCGCCATGAACGACACCCAGGAGCTCTACCGCGGTGTGTTCGGCACCACGAACGAGGCCACCGTGCTCGTCGACGGCACCTCGCGCGCCGGGATCGAAGCGGTGCTCGTGTCGCTCCTCGTGCCGGGTGACCGCGTGCTCGTGCCGGTGTTCGGCCGGTTCGGGCACCTGCTCGCCGAGATCGCCGGCCGTGCCGGGGCCGAGGTCCACACCATCGAGACCGCGTGGGGTCAGGTGTTCACGCCGTCCGCGATCGAGGACGCCATCGTCCGTGTCCGGCCGAAGGTGCTGGCGATCGTGCAGGGCGACACCTCCACCACGATGAACCAGCCGCTCGACGAACTGGGCGCGATCTGCGAGCGGCACGGCGTGCTGTTCTACACCGACGCCACGGCGACCGTCGGCGGCAACCCGCTCGAGGTCGACGCCTGGGGCATCGACGCCGTCAGTGCCGGCCTGCAGAAGTGCCTCGGCGGGCCGTCCGGCAGCGCGCCGGTCACCGTCTCGCCGCGTGCGACCGCCGTGCTCGACGAGCGCCGCAGCGTCGAGGCGGGCATCCGCGAACCCGGTGACGACGTCGCCGACGAGCCGATCCGCTCGAACTACCTCGACCTCGCGATGATCCTGGACTACTGGGGTCCGCGGCGGCTGAACCACCACACCGAGGCCGCGTCGATGCTCTACGCCGCCAACGAGTGCGCCCGCATCCTGCTCGACGAAGGGCGCGAGCAGGCGATCGCTCGGCACGAAGTCGCGGGCCGCGCGATGCTGCAAGGTGTCCAGGCGCTCGGGCTCGGCGTGTTCGGTGACGTCGCACACAAGATGCACAACGTCGTCGCGGTGGAGATCCCGTCCGACGTCGTCGGCGACCAGGTCCGTGGTTCGATGCTCGACGACCACGGCATCGAGATCGGCACCTCGTTCGGACCGCTGCACGGCAAGGTCTGGCGCATCGGCACCATGGGCTACAACGCCCGCAAGGACACCGTCGTGACGACCCTCGCCGCCCTCGAGCACGCGCTCCGCCGGGCGGGGCACGCCGTCCCGCACGGCGGTGGGGTCGACGCGGCCCTCGACGTCTTCGCCGGTGCGCCGGTCGGGGTGCTGGCGTGAGCGCGGCCCCGGTCGTGACCGCCACCGCCCTGGGCACCGCCGACGCCGAGCTCGTGGCGCGCTGGTGCGACGAGCTCGCCCTGGTCACCGAGGAGACCGGCCGGATCACCCGCGTGTACCTGTCGCCCGAGCACGCCCGCGTCAACGGGATCGTCGCCGGGTGGATGCAGGACGCCGGACTCACCACCTGGCAGGACGCCGCCGGCAACCTGCACGGACGGGTCGACGGTGCGGCCCCAGACGCCCCCGTGCTACTGCTCGGCTCGCACCTCGACACCGTGGTGGACGCCGGCCGCTACGACGGGATCGTCGGGGTCCTGATGGCCATCCGCACCGCTGCGCGACTGACGGCCGCGGGACCGCTGCCCGTCGCGCTCGAGGTCATCGCGTTCTCCGACGAAGAGGGGACCCGCTTCGGCAAGGCGCTCCTCGGGTCGTCCGCCGTCGCCGGGGTGTGGGACGAGTCCTGGTGGGACCTGGCGGACGGCGACGGCGTCACCCTGCGCGAGGCGTTCAGCCGGTTCGGGCTCGACCCGGCCCGGGTGGGTGACGCGGCGGCAGACCCGACGACGCTCGCCGGCTACCTCGAGGCGCACATCGAACAGGGCCCGTACCTCGAGCAGGCCGGTCAGGCGCTCGGCGTCGTCACGAGCATCGCGAGCGCCCGACGGTTCTCGGTCGAGGCCGTGGGCGAGGCCCGGCACGCGGGCGGCACCCCCTACGAGCGCCGCCACGACGCGCTGCTCGCCGCGGCCGAGGCCGCCTTGGCCGTCGAGCGGATCTGCCGGGCGTCGCACCACGTCGGCACCGTCGGCACGATGACCGTCGAACCGGGCGCGGTGAACGTGGTCCCCGGCCTCGCACGGTTCTCGGTGGACCTGCGCGGCGAGTTCGACGACGGCCGCGACGCGGTGTGGGACGAGCTCACGAAGGCGTTCTCGCTGATCGGGGAACGACGCGGGGTCAGCGTCACGCCGACCGAGGTGCACCGCGCGCCGGCGGTGTTCTGCGCGCCGCGGCTGATGGACGCCGTCCGCGCCGGCATCGAGTCGACGGGTGAGGCCGCGCCGATGGAGCTGTTCTCGCGGGCCGGACACGACGCCATGTCGCTCGGGCTCGTCACCGACGTCGCGATGCTGTTCCTGCGCAACCCGGACGGCATCAGCCACCACCCGGACGAGTTCGTCTCGACGCCCGACATCGCGCTCGGGCTCGACGCGCTCGCCGTCGCGGTGGAGCGGGTGGCCCGGGCATGAGCACCGCCGGACCGGACGTCCGCGCCCGCATCGACTCCGTCTGGGAGCAGCTCTCGCCCGCCGAACGACGTGTCGCCGCGATGGTCCGGCACGACCCGGAACTCCTGCTCGTCGGGACCTCGGCCGAACTCGCCGCCGAGTCGGGCACGTCGAAGGCCACGGTGTCCCGGCTCGTCCGGTCGCTCGGGTTCCAGGACGCGGCCGAGGTCCGGCAGAACCTGATGTCCGCACGCGGCTCCGGCCTGCCGTGGGTTGCGGAAGACGCCGCCCACGTCGACCAGCGCGCCGTCGAGGCCCGCAACCTCGACGCGGCCTTCGCCTCGCTGGCCCGTGCCGATCGTCCGCGACTCGCTCGCCGCATCGTCCGCGCTCATCGCGTGCTCGTGTTCGGGGAGCGCGGCGCCTACCCGGTGGCGCTGCAGCTCCGCGCGCAGCTCGCCCAGGTCCGCTCCGACGTCCGGGTCGGTCCGGCACCGGGGCAGCGGCTCGGCGAAGAGGTCGCCGACCTCGACCGCCGTGACCTCGTCGTCCTGGTGACCGTGCGTCGGCACACTGCCGGGGTCGACCGGATCGTGCGGCACTGCGTGTCGACCGGCGCCGACGTCGTCGTGCTGGGCGATCCGACCGCAGCCGTCATCGCGGCACCGGCGAACACCGCGATCCTGTGCCCGGTCGACTCACCGGCGGCGTTCGACTCGATGGCGGCCTTGTTCGCGGTCGTCGCGGCCATCGCGAACGACGTGTACGAAGCCTCGGGACCGGCCGGCCGCGCGCGGGTCGACGCGGTGGCGAGTGCCTACGACGCGCTGGGGGAGCTCGCAGCGCCCTGACCGTCGGGGCTGTCGGGGCCGTCGGCGTGCAGCTCGGTGGCGAGCGACGCGTTGCGCTCACGGATGAGCCGCGGCAGGTAGCGCTCGAGGGCGACGACCTCGGCCAGACGACCGAGCGGGCCGAACGGTGCGCGGAACGTGATGGTGTCGACCATGCGCGTGCCGCCGGCCGACGGCTCGAACCGGTGCTCGTGGTGGAAGCGGGCGAACGGCCCACGCACCTGTTCGTCGACGAACCGGTGCGGAGCCTCCAGGCTGGTGATCTCACTCGTCATCCGCCAGACGATCCCGAAGTGCCGCGCGCGCCAGGTGACGGACTCGCCCAGGCCGATCGTGCCGGACGTCGTGCCGGCGACGGCGCGTTCGTCGGTCGCAGCCATCGACCGCTCGTGCGCGCCGATGTCGAGCGACAGCGCGAACGCACGCTCGGGCGGTGCCGCGAGCTCGGTCACCACGCGGAACGTCACCGTCACGAGGCTGGCCAGACCGTCGGCGTCGAGCGGTCGTCATCGTGCAGAGCAGCCGCGATGAGCTGGTCGTGGCGTCGTCCGCGGTGGAACACGCCGGACCGGAGCCGTCCCTCGTAGCGGAGCCCGAGCCGCTGCGCGATCGCCGCAGACGGGGCGTTCGCCGCGATCGCCCTCCACTGCACGCGGACGAGCGCGAGCCCGTCGGGCGACGGCGCGAACGCCCACGCCAGGACGGCGGCTGCGGCCTCGGTCACGAAGCCGTGGCCGCGACCGTCCGGGTGCACGGCGTAGCCGACCTCGGCCGCGCCGTCGACGAACCCGAACAGCCCGATCGTCCCGAGGAGTCGGAGGTCGTCGGCCCGCCGGATGCCGAACTCGTAGCGGGAGTCCGTGGACCAGCCAGCGCGCACGACGTCGGTGATCCAGTGGTGCGCCTCGGCGTGGCCGTACGGCACCGGTACCGGTGTGTAGGCGACGACGTCGGGATCGTTCGCGTAGGCGATGACGTCCTCCGCATCGGCGGGCACCGGCACGGAGAGCACCAGGCGATCGGTCCGGAGGGTGACGGGGTCCACGCACCGAGCCTAGCCACGGGGACGTGCGCGGTAGCGTCGGGGGCATGACGTTCGACGCGATCCCGTTCCCGGTCATCGACGGCCACAACGACCTGCCGTGGGAGCGCCGCGAGACCCACGACTCCGGGGTCGAGGGCATCGACACCGAGGTCGACTCGCTGCACACCGACCTGCCGAAGCTCCGCGCCGGTGGGGTCGTCGGCCAGTTCTGGTCGGTCTTCGTGCCCGTCGACGAACCGGACCCGGTGCGGACGACGCTGCAGCAGATCGACCTGGCGCAGCGGATCATCGAGCGGTACCCGGAGTCGCTCGCACTGGCCCGGACGGCGGCCGAGGTCCGGGCGGCGGTCGAGTCCGGCCGGATCGCGTCGCTGCTCGGCGCCGAGGGCGGGCACTCCATCGGCGACGACCTGGCGGTGCTCCGCGACTTCGCCCGACTCGGCGTGCGCTACATGACGCTCACGCACAACGACGACACCCCCTGGGCCGACTCGGCGACGGGCTCGCGTCCGCACGGCGGGCTGACCGACCGCGGCCGCCAGGTGGTGGCCGAGATGGAGCGGATCGGCATGCTCGTCGACCTGTCCCACACCGCACCGGCGACCATGCGGGACACCCTCGACGTCGCCACGCAGCCCGTCGTCTTCAGCCACTCGTCCACCGTCGCCGTCGACGACCACCCGCGCAACGTGCCGGACGACGTGCTCGCCCGGTTGTCGGACAACGGCGGCATCGTGATGATCACGTTCGTGCCGAAGTTCGTCTCCCGCGACTGGGCGGACTGGGAGGACGCCGGCTCGGTGGGGGAGCCGCCGCTCGTGACGGTGTCGGACGTCGCGGACCACGTCGAGCACGCCCGCGACCTCGCCGGCGCAGCACACATCGGCCTCGGCGGGGACTACGACGGCACCCCGGTGCTGCCGCCGGACCTGCGCGACGTGTCCCGGTACCCGGTGCTCGCCTCCGAGCTGCAGCGGCGCGGGTGGGGAGCGGACGACCTGCGGGCGCTCGCCGGGGGCAACGTGCTGCGGGTGCTCGAAGCGACCGACGAGCGGTTCGCGCGGACGGCGTTCGTGCGCTGACCCTGGCCATGTGCCCTCACACGTGACGTCCATACCGATTCGTGGACGGCGCGTGCCAGCAGCCCCCACGATCGGCGGATGACTGATGGATCGACGCTCCCGGCCGAGTACGAACACACGTTTCGAGTGATCCGCGAACAGGTGACCGCGACGCGGCATCGCGTGCAGCTGGCAGCGAACGCGCAACTGGTGCACCTGTACTGGTCGATCGGCACGGTCCTGCTCGAGCGGTCGAAGAGCGGGCAGTGGGGGAGCGGTGTCCTGAACCGGCTCGCCGACGATCTGCGAAGCGAGTTCCCGTCGATGAAGGGGCTCTCGGCGACGAACCTCAAGTACATGCGGCAGTTCGCGGCGGCCTGGCCTGAGGAAGCATCAATTGGTCCACAGCTTGTGGACCAATTGCCGTGGGGGCACATCCGTGCTCTGCTCCCAGTGCCGGAGCCTGATCGCCGGGCTCGGTACGCAGTAGCTGCAGTTCAGGGCAGCTGGTCGCGCAGCGCGCTCGTGCACAACCTGCGAACCCGTGTCCTGGAGCGCAGCGGGACTCCGCCAACGAACTTCAGTCGTCTCCTGGACGAAGACGGTGCCGATCTGGCTCGGCAGATGACCCGGGACCCGTACGTGCTCGACTTCCTCGCCGTCGACGGCGACCTCGACGAGCGAAAGCTCGAGCGCGCACTGGTGCAGCGGATCGAGGAGACCCTCCGCGAGTTCGGTACCGGGTTCGCATTCGTCGGGCGACAGGTGCACTTCGACGTCGACGGCAACGACTTCTTCGTCGATCTCCTCTTCTTCCACGTCGAGCAGCTCCGGTACGTCGTCGTGGAACTCAAGACCGGAGAGTTCCGGCCGGACAACATCGGGCAGCTCTCGTTCTACGTCGCCCTCGTCGACGACAGACTGCGTCGCGACACTCACGCTGCGACGGTCGGTCTGTTGCTGGTCGCAGGCAAGAACGACGCGGTCGTCCGCTACTCGCTCGGTACGTCGAGCGCGCCTGTCGGCGTCTCGTCGTACGAGTTCCTGCCTGCGGAGATCCAGCGAGCGCTGCCTTCGGAGGCGCAACTCCGGCGGGCGCTGCGGCCAGCGGAGGACGCTCAACCGTAGGTGGGGTACTGCGGCCAGCCCTCGGGGCTGTCCTCCCAGTCCTGCTGGCGGCCGTACGCGGTGCGGTCCATGATGTGCGCGACGGGCAGGATCGCCTCGGTCCCACGCGATCCGGTGGCGTACGTCAGGTAGGGCACGCCGTCGCGCAGCAGGTAGTACGAGTAGCCCGGCACCGGACCGTCGTAGTCGTCGTGGTGCAGGGTCCACCCCCAGTCGTCGTGGTAGCTCGTGGCACCCGACGACACCCACCGGTGCGGCCAGCCGTGCAGCTCTCGCCAGCGCTCGAGCTTCTCGATCCGAGCCTGCGAGACCATGGCGAACGCGATGCCCTCGTCGTCGAGCCGGCCCGTGTTCGCCGGCAGGTTGTCCACGGCCCAGGTGCAGCTCGGGCAGCCGTCGTCCCAGTCGGGCGCGAACATCACGTTCTGCACGAGGAGCAGGTAGCGGCCGTCGAACAGCTCGGAGAGCCGGACCGGGCCGTCGGCGCCCTGGAACTCGTAGTCCTCCACCTCGACCATCGGGAGTCGTCGGCGGGCGGCGGACACGCGGTCGCCGTGCCGGGTGAGTTCCTTCTCGTCGCGGACCTGGGTGGCGAGTGCCTCGTCGAACGCGGCACGGTCGACCACGGGCGGTGCGACCTCGGGTTGCTGCAGCTTGGACATGGCGACCTCCTCGTCGTTGCCCGGCACCGTACGCCCAGGTGGGCCACACGGCAACGGGGGCCCGATGTCGTGGACAGGAGCGCCTGGGGTCCGGTCGCTAGGATCGGGCGCACACCGCGCCTCCAGGAAGAGCGATGCGCGACCTGACCCGATGAGGACGGACCGGATGAGCGGCACGATCTACGACAACATCTCCCAGGCGTTCGGCAACACCCCGCTCGTCAAGCTGAACCGGCTGCCGAAGGCGGGCGGCGCCGAGGTGCTGGCCAAGCTCGAGTTCTACAACCCCGGCGCCAGCGTGAAGGACCGCCTCGGCGTCGCGATCATCGACGCGGCCGAGCAGTCCGGCGACCTGCAGCCGGGCGGCACCATCGTCGAGGGGTCGTCGGGCAACACCGGCATCGCCCT
The DNA here is from genome assembly GCF_004340725.1 of Curtobacterium sp. PhB128. Taxonomy (NCBI): domain Bacteria; kingdom Bacillati; phylum Actinomycetota; class Actinomycetes; order Micrococcales; family Microbacteriaceae; genus Curtobacterium; species Curtobacterium sp. PhB128. Next base: position 216,310 of record NZ_SLUR01000006.1, on the reverse strand, counting down.
CGCGCTCGTCGGTGCGGCCCGCGGGTACAAGGTGATCATCACGATGCCGGAGACGATGAGCGTCGAGCGTCGTGCGGTGATGCGCGCCTACGGCGCCGAGATCGTGCTCACCCCCGGTCCCGAGGGCATGAAGGGCGCGGTCGAACGCGCCGCCGCGATCGTCGACGAGACGCCCGGCGCGATCCTCGCCCACCAGTTCGAGACCGCTGCGAACGCCGCGATCCACCGGAAGACCACCGCTGAGGAGATCCTGCGCGACACCGAGGAGCACGTCGACGTGTTCGTCGCCGGCGTCGGGACCGGTGGCACGATCACGGGTGTCGGCCAGGTGCTCAAGGAGCGCGTGCCCGGCGTGCAGATCGTCGCGGTCGAGCCGAAGGACTCCCCGCTGCTGACCGAGGGCAAGGCCGGACCGCACAAGATCGCGGGCATCGGTGCGAACTTCATCCCCGAGGTCCTCGACCAGTCCGTCATCGACGAGGTGTTCGACGTCGAGCTCGACGACGCCCTGCGTGTGGCGCGGGCGCTCGCGACCGACGAGGGCATCCTCGCCGGCATCTCGTCCGGCGCGATCATCCACGCCGCGCTCGAGATCGCAGCGCGACCCGAGAACGCCGGCAAGCGCGTCGTCGCGATCGTCTGCGACACCGGGGAGCGCTACCTGTCGACGGTGCTCTTCGAGGGACTCACTGCGTGAGTCGTCCCGTCCGACGAGGCGTGCTGCGGACGGTCCGGGAGGACCTGGCCGCAGCACGCCGCGGCGACCCCGCCGCCCGTGGTGACCTCGAGAACGCGATCGTCTACTCCGGGCTGCACGCCATCTGGACCTACCGCGTGACGCACCGGCTCTGGCTCGCCAGGGGCCTGCCCGGATCGCGGTTCGTCGCACGGGTCATCGGCCAGGCAGCACGGTCGGTGACGGGCATCGAGATCCACCCTGGCGCCCGCATCGGCCGACGGTTCTTCATCGATCACGGCATGGGCGTCGTGATCGGGGAGACCGCGGTGATCGGAGACGACGTCGTGCTGTTCCACGGGGTGACCCTGGGCGGGCGCGGTGGCGACCACGGCCCAGGAGCCCGCCGGCATCCGGTCGTCGGCGACCGCGTCGTGCTCGGCGCGGGATCGTCCCTGATCGGGGCGATCAGCATCGGGCAGGACTCCGTCGTGGGTGCGAACACCGTGGTGACGAAGGACGTCCCCGCGGGGTCGGTCGTCACCGGGGTCGCCGGGACCGCCCGCCCGCGGTCCGGGCACGAGGGCGTCCCGACGCTCTGAACGCCCCGCCGCATCGACGGGGCGTCCGAGGGCCAGCGGTTCGGTGCGTCAGCGCGTCAGCGCTTCGGCGCGTCAGCGCCTCAGCTCTTCTCGCAGGCGATGCCGTCGGCGTCGGCGTCCATCTTCTTGTTCGCCTTGTACAGGGCGTCGTCCTTCTTCACCGTCCCCTTGAGAGCGCGGTAGGTCACCGTGCCCTTCGAGGTGACCTTGTTCTTCGTGACGGACTTCTTCGCGATGCCGCCCGAGTACACCTTGTGCACCGCGGTGCAGTTGGCGTAGGTCTTCGGGGCGGCCTGCGCGGTGGAGGCCCCACCGACGACGACGGTGGTGGCGAGGACTGCGGTGGCGGCGGCGATGCCGAGGGTACGGATGATGCGCACGGGTTCCCCCTGGAACGAGTGGGTGATCGCCGGAGCGACCGCCGCGTCGGGTACGCGGCGACCTGATCCTACGATGTGAACGACGCTCATGACATGCCCCCGAACAGGTCCGGTCCGCGAGCCGCGGTGTCGGGCGTCTGGGGCATGCTGGGTGCATGGACGGCGCGCAGTTGCACGAGATCGCGAGTCGCACCGCGATGGGCCTGCCCGCGGTGTTCGAGACCGAGCCCTTCGGCGAGGGCGCCCTGGTCTACAAGGTCGTCGACAAGATGTTCGTCATGACGAGCGAGCTCCGTGGTGTGCCGATCGTCAACCTGAAGTGCGCGCCACCGCACGGGGCATCACTCGTCCGCGACCACGCCGAGATCACACCGGGGTGGCACATGAACAAGCGGCACTGGATCACGCTCGCTCCCGGTGACGGCATCGACGAGACCCTGGTCGAGGACCTCGTCGCGAACGCCTACGACCTGGTCGTCGCCGGGTTGCCCCGAGCGAAGCGGCCCCTCGACCCGACGCGTGGCGACTGATCAGGAGCTGGCGGCTGCCGAGGACCGGGCGAGCACCTTCGAGACGTCGCGGACGACCTTCGGCGCGAGACGCTCCCCGGACTCGAGCACGGCACGGGCACGCTCGGGGGTCAGCCCCGCGAAGACCTCGCCGATCGTCACGCCGTGCTCCGGCCGGTACGTCACGACGACCGGGTCACCTGCTGCCACCGGGCCGGACTTCACGACCCGCAGGTACGCGCCCGGACGGCCTTCCTCGGTGAACCGCCGGACCCACTTGTCGACGCCCATCCGGCGCGCGAACGTGCCGCACGGGATCCGCGGGATCGTCACCTCGAGCTCCAGCGTCTCGCCGATGCGCCACCGCTCGCCCGTCACGGCCCCGGTGACGTCGACACCCGTGGTCCGCAGGTTCTCGCCGAACAGGCCCGGCGGGATCTCGCGCTCCAGCGACGCGGCGAAGTACGCGGCGTCCTCGTCGGCGTAGGCGTACACGGCCTGGTCCTCGCCGCCGTGGTGCTTCCGGTCGGCCTGGACGTCGGCGTACAGCCCGAGCGGTCGGACCCGGACCTTGCCGTCGACCGGACGCTTGTCGATGGCGGTGACGCCGATCGTGCCGGAGTCGGGCAGCAGGCGGTCGACGCGGCAGACGGCGGTGACGAGCGACATGTCTCCACTCTGGCGGAAGTGTGACGAGAAGTGTGACGATCCGCCGGTTCGGTGCGTCACACCGGTGAGGGACCATGCCCGGTGGTCCGACCGAGGAGTTCCCATGCTCGACGACGACATCGTTGCCGTCCGCCTGACCTCACATGGCAGGCACGCACCGACGCACGGGTTGGTGCAGGCCCGGATCCGTTCGCTCAGCTCCCGACCGGTCGGCCCGCTGCGGGTCGTCCCCGTCCGCAAGCGCGTCCAGCGGAACACCATCCACCACCAGTAGAAGGAAAGCGTGCACCACCAGTCCCTCGCCGAGCTCGACGACGCGGTCCTCGCCGGCCGGTCGTCCGATGGCGACGTCCGGGCCTTCGAGGTCCTGATCCGCCGCTACACGCCGCTCCTGCGCGCCTACGCCCGTCGGACCCTGGGATCGACCGACGAACTCGACGACGTCGTGCAGGAGACCTTCATCACCGCGTGGGACCGCCTTGACCGGCTCGAGGACCACGCCAAGGTGAAGTCCTGGCTGATGCGGATCCTCAGCCGGAAGTGCCTGGACCGCATCCGGGCCCGCCGGTTCCACGACGACGTCACCGAACTCGAGGTCGCCGCACCCGCCGACGACGCTCCCGACCGGGTCGCCGAGGCCCGCTCGCGCGAGGAAGCGGCGGAGACGGCGCTCGCTGAACTGCCCGAAGCCCAACGACGCTGCTGGATCATGAAGGAGGTGCTCGAGTACAGCTACGACGACATCGCCGCAGAACTCGACCTGCCTCCCTCGACGGTCCGCGGACTCCTGTCCCGAGCGAGGAAGAACATGATCCGACTCATGGAGGGATGGCGATGAGCGACCTCGACGCACTCGAACTCGACGACCTCGACGGCCACTCCATCGACGAGCTCGCCGACTACCTGGACGCCGGCATGCAGCCGCCGGACCCCACCATCGACGGCTCACCCGCGTGCCAGAACGCCCTCGCGGCGATCCTGCGCGTGCGGCACGCGTCGCTCGGCTCCCTCGAGGCCGCCGCCCGCGACGAAGCCCCGGCCGACGAGTCGTGGATCGGCGGCGTGCTCGCCAACATCTCGTTGGAGTCCCGCTCCGGACGGGACGTCCCGCTCCGCGCGCAGTCCGAGTCGGAGCGCCCGGTGATGACCGAGGGAGCCATCCGATCGCTCATCCGCCGGACCGGCGACGGTGTTCCCGGCGTCCTCGTCGCCCGGTGCCGGCTCGAGGGCGACGTCACCGAACTCGCCGCACCGATCCGCGTGGTCGTCGAGGTCGCGATCATGTCGGGTCCGTCGATCGTCGCGACGGCGGACCTGGTCCGCACCGGGGTCGCCCAGGCGCTGGCCGAGCAGACCGACCTGGTCGTCGAGTCGATCGACGTGGTGGTCCGCGACCTGCTCGAACCGCAGCCTGACGCCGACGCCGACGACCCGCACACCGACACCGGCACCGAGATCGACACCGAGGGGACCCGATGAGCACCACCGACGACACCCTCGCCGTGGTCGAACAGGCCGTGGTCGACGTGCCCGGCGTCGCCGACCTCTACCGTGCCCGCCCGACCGTGGCCAGCACGGTCAGTGCCGTCCGCGGCATGGCGTCCAGCACGACCCCCGCACGCATCGTGGTCGACGACGGCGTCTTGCGGGTCGTCATCGGCACCGACGGACACCGTCCCGCGCCCGAGGTCGCCCGCGCCGTGCACGACGTCGCCCTGTCGACGGCGTCGGCGCACGGCCTGGCGCTCGCGCGGGTCGACGTGCGGGTCGCGCGGGTGGGGTGAACCCGGCTCGTCAACGCGACACAGTCCCGTCACCGTGCACGGACCGTCCCGCTGAAGCGACAGAATCCCGTGAACAGTTCGCGGGATTCTGTCGCTTCGGCGACGGCGGACGGGAGGCCCGTGGCGGCACCGCCACGGGCCTCCCGTCCGACCCCCGGTCGCGTCCTCAGCGCACGCGGTTCGTCCCCGGCCGCCGCTCGGCGACCTCGAGCACCACGACGATCGCGGCGACGAGCAGCGCGGTCGCGACGAGGGAGACGTCGGGCACCGCGATCGTCGCGAGGATCGCGACGGCGAGCACGACGACGATCGCGTTCCACCCGGCGGACAGCGACGGCCGGAGTGCGAGCGCCCAGATCGCGAGCACGAACAGCGCGACCGGGACGGCCACGGTCGCAGCGACCGTGGCGTGCGACAGGTCGGCCTCGCCGGCGTCCGCGCTGACCGCGACCTCGATCCCGGCCGGCAGTGCACCCGCGGCGGCGAAGACGAAGTAGTGGCCGTAGCCGAACACGAGCGCGCTCGGCAGGTTCCGGATGTGGTCGTGCTGCTCGCGCGAGAAGTAGATCCACCAGAGTCCGGCGACGATGACGAGCCCGGCCGCGGCCAGGACGAGCAGCGACGCGAGGTGGTCGGCCTGGGCGATGCCGTCGATGACCGCGTTCGCCGAGGCGACGAGTCCTTCGCCCAGCACGATGAGGGTGAACAGCGCGTACCGCTCGGCGATGTGGTGCGTGTGCCACGGCGTCGTCTCGCCCGTGCCCTCGGCGATCGGCGGGACGGAGACCTCGAGCAGGACGAGGACGGGGAACGCCCACGCCGTCGATCCCTGCGGCAGCGCGAGCATGCCGACCCAGAGCGCCTGGACGACGACGATGCCCACGGCGTACCGGAGTGCGGTGCGGCGGTACCGCGAGGACGACACGGCGACGCGGAGCCACTGCGCCACCATCGCCAGGCGCATCACCACGTAGCCGATCACCGGCACCGTGAAGTCGCCCTCGGTCATGGCGGCGTGCACCCCGGCGGCGAGCACGAGCACGCCGGCCATCTGCACGAACGTCGTGACGCGGTACAGCCAGTCGTCGGTGTCGAACGAGGTCGCGAACCAGCTGAAGTTCAGCCACGCCCACCAGATGGCGAAGAACACCATGGCGTACGCCACCACCGCGGAGCTGACGTGCCCCTCGGTCTCGATCTCGTGCAGGTTGGTGGCGGCGAAGCCCACCGCGACGACGAACACCAGGTCGAACAGCAGTTCCAAGGGGCTCGCGGCACGGTGTCCCTCGGCGGGGTCGCGGGGCGCCATCCGGCGCAGTCCGATCGTCGTCACCCGGCATGCCTACAGGACGAACGGCCCCGGGCGGTACCCGGGGCCGTTCGACGTGCAGGTGCGTGGGCCAGCAGGCGGCCGGCCCGCGCCGCTCAGTAGAAGTTGCTCGCCTGCGAGTGCGCCCACGCCGAGCACGGGGTGCCGTACGCGGCGCTGATGTACTGCAGGCCCCACTTGATCTGGGTCGTGGCATTGGTCTGCCAGTCGGAGCCGATGGTCGCCATCTTCGAACCGGGCAGCGCCTGCGGGATGCCGGTCGCCCCGCCGTTGGCGTTGACGGCCTGGTAGTTCCAGCCCGACTCCTTGGTCCACAGGTTGTCGAGGCACTGGAACTGGTCGGAGCCCCAGCCGTACTCGGACGACGCCAGCGAGGTCGCCGTCGCCTTGGCACCAGCGACGGTGTTGCCCGCCGCCAGCTTCTGTGCGGCCTCCGCTGCTGCGGCGGCGGCCCGCTTCTCGGCGGCGGCCTTCGCGACGGCGGCCGCCTTCGCGTCGACGTCGCGCTTGTCCTGCGTGGCGCTGGCCTGCGCGACGTGCGCGGTCGACTCGACGGTCGACGAGATGCGCGTCGTGAGCGCGGCGCCGGACAGCTCCGGGTAGTCACTGAGCGCGTCGATGTGCTGCTCGAGCGAGGCCGTGTCGGTCTTGGCGTTCGCCGTCGTCATCACGGTCTTCGCGGTGGAGATGGTCGCCGCTGCCTGGGCACGGTCGAGGGCGGTGCCGCGCAGGGCGGGCTGGGCCGTCGCGGACGCACTCGCGGTGCCGGTCGGCATGCCGAGCGCTTCGCCGATGGCGGGCTGGGTGCCGATCGTGAGGGCACCGCCGGCGACGGCGAGGACCGCGGCGCCGCCGACGATCAACGTCGCACGGTGTCGGAGCGCACGGTGGCGGAGGGCGCGGCGCACACGCCGGCTGGGGGAGTTCAGGGCCTCACGTCGGGTCGAGGCGGTGGTGGTGGGGAGGTCGGGGGTGTGTCCTGGCATCGGTTCCGGTGGTCGGGCGGTTCGTGGTGCGGGACTCCGGGCTGCGCGACGCGTCGGGGACGGTGAGCGATGCTGCGCGCGTCGAGGTGCGCGCAGCAGGGGGAGTCCGGCGAACCGGGGAGGACCGGACGGTGGTGTGGGGCCCGTCCGTCCGCCGCGACCGGCCCTGGGGAGGCCGCCGTCGGGCGAAGCCGACACGATGACTCGTCAGACTGGATGACGCGTCCAGGATCGCTGGCAGAACCGTCCGTCCACCCGTTGGTAACGGTTCGGTAACGGCCGGTTCGGACCTAGAACGTGTGAGGTTCCTGGGTGCGGTCGCCCTGGGCGACGCGTTCGAGGGCGTCGAGCGCTCCGGCGATCGCGGTGACGTCGGACTCACCGAGCTCCGCGATGAGCTCGGCGACGATCCCGGTGCGGTCCGAGCGTGCTCGTTCGACCGCTGCGATGCCCTCGTCGGTGGCCGAGACCATGAAGGCCCGACCGTCTCGGGGGTCTGCCTCGCGCGCGATGAACCCGCGTTGTTCGAGCTCGGTCAGGATGCGGGTCATCGTGGGCTTCGTGACCACCTCGATCCGCGACAGGTCGCCCGGGCGCAGGGGTCCTTCGCGCTGGATGGTGGCGAGGGCGGACACGATCCCGTACCCGAGCGAGGCCGAGTCCGTCCGTGCTCGCCGGTTGATCCGTCCGACCGCCGCGGCCAGACGTGCGGCGACCTCGGTACGGTCCGTCGATCGAGGACTCATGTGCTGCTCCGGGTGGGCGATCGGGTGGTCGCCAGCGATGCTATCGGCTCGCCGGATCCGCAGTCTGGGAGCGTCGTGCGCGTCGGTCGCGGGCCAGGACGGGGTGTCCGGGAGGCCCGTGGAACGCGGACCGCCCGCCTCGCGTGCGCGAGACGGGCGGGTTCCTGTACGGCGGTACAGCCGGACTCAGTGCTTCTCGCCCGGCAGCTGGTGGATCGCCTCGGTCGCGAGCTCGGCGGCGACGTTGTCGCCGGACTCGGTCGCGGTGCGCAGCCGACGGAAGTCCGCGGTCATGCGGTCCCAGTCGACGAGCTCGTCGAGGTTCGGCAGGCGCAGGCGGAAGGCCAGTCCGTCCATGGTGTCGCGGCACACGCGTTGCAGGTTCTCGTTGCCGCACTCGGCGACGTAGAGCGCGAACACGTCGAGCGAGTCGTGGTTGACGGCGGGGACGTCGTGCGACTCGAGCTCGGCGATCGTCTTGTCGAGCTGCGCGAGGATCTTCTTCCGTGCACCCGCGCCGAGGCGCGGGACCGCGAGGCGGACGACACCACCGAACAGCACCCCGAGGGTCTGCATCGCCTCGATGACCTCGGCGGGGTTCGGCGTCGTCACGCGCGTGTACCGGTTCGGCGCCATCTCGATGAGGCCGGCGCGGGAGAGCTGGCTCAGCGCCTCGCGGATCGGGGTGCGGGAGACGCCGAGCCAGGCGATGAGCTCGTCGTCGTTGAGCCGCTCGCCGGGGACGAGCGTGCCGTCCATGATCGCGTCGTGGATCTTGTGCCGGACGGTGTCGCGGAGTAGTTGGTGCTCGGTCGGGGCGCTGCGGGGGACCGGCATGGGTTCTCCTTCGATCGGGGCGCGGTCAGTGCACGCGCACCGATCAACGTACCTGATATGAGACCGGCGTTCCGCTCGGCTCAGCGCGTGTCACCGGGCGGCATCGTCCGTGGCGTGGTCCCTCACCGCACGACCCCACCCCAGGCGTACCGCACCGTGGTGCCGTCGACGACGAGCAGCGAGTCGGGTGCCCGGTCGAACAGCCCCGGCATGCCGACGGCGTCGGGCAGGTCCCCCTCGAGCCGGTCGAGGTGCGCGGCCCGAACGGTCAGCGGCGGGTGCTGTCGCTGCCAGAACAGCGTCTGGGCCAGGTACCGGGCGTGGATGCCGGCGCGGGTGGTGAGCTCGGCGGCGAGTGGCGTGTCGACGACGTCACCGGCGGTGACCCGGATCGAGGCCGCGTGCCGGGGTCTGGCCGTGCCCGAGGGGCGTTCCTGCCGCAGCGACCGCGCCCAGCGCACCGGGTGCAGTGCACGTGCGGGGTGCCGGACCGACCGGTGCGCGACGACCTCGCCGCGGCGGCGCGACCGGGCGTGCGCGAAGGTGTACGGCACGCCGAGCAGCGCGTGCGCGGCCACGATCGCCGGCACGTTCGCGGTGTCCACGGTGCGGTACGCGACCCCGCGTCGGCCCTGGTCGTCCACGGTCAGGACCTCGATGGTGACCTCGGTCATGCGGCCGAGGCGGCCGGCGGAGGGGAACGGCGGCACCCGCGTCTCGTGGAAGACGTACGCGGTCAGTCCCACCCAGGCGCTGCCGTCGACAACGTCGGGGCGCGTCCCCCGCGGGACGAGTCGCGCCAGTGCGCCCGGGTCGTGTCGCCAGTGCGCGAAGACGATGTCGTCCCACGCGTGCTGGGTCACCGGCCGGTGCAGCAGTGGTGCGGCCGCACGGGTCCAGGACGGCTGGGTCACCGCTTCGGTGCGTGCCGACCGACGCGCACGGCCCACAGGACGAGCGGGGCCTGCAGCGGGAGCCGCAGCACGGAGACGAGGCGCATCGCCCGGGTCGAGCGCGGGCTGTCGAGCAGGTCGTTCGCCATCTTCACGTTCGCGGGGAAGACCGCGGCGAACAGAGCAGCTGCAGCCCACCCCGAGGCCCGGCGAGTGGCCGGGAACACGAGCCCGGCGGCGATGCCGAGTTCGGCCACGCCGGACGCGACCGTCGTCAGCCGCGGTGGCAGTGTGTCCGGCACGATCCGGTCGTAGTGGCGCGGCTGCAGGAAGTGGGTGACGCCGGCCCCGCCGAGCAGCACCGCGAGCAGTGTGGCAGTCCGGGTGGCTCGTTTGATCCGCTCACGTCGTCGCATGCCCCCATCGTGCTCGCCCGTCCTCGGAATCAGGTCAGTGCGGTCGCGACGAGGTCGAGGACCGCCGCCGCCACCTCGGCCTTCGTGCCCGAGGTCTCGCGGACCACCTCGCCGCCCGGCACCAGGACCTCGATCGCGTTCTCCTCGCGCTCGAACCCGGCCGACCAGCCGACGTGGTTCACGACGAGCAGGTCGGCGGGCTTGCGGGCGATCTTCGCGCGGCCGAGTGCGATGCGGGCGTCGCGGTCGGGTTCGGTCTCGGCGGCGAACCCGACGATGACCTGCCCGGTGCGCCGCGCCGCCACCAGGTCGGCGAGCACGTCGGGGTTCCGCACCAGCTCGAGCGTCATCCGCTCGCCCTGCGCGTCCTTCTTGAGCTTCTCGGCGAGGACCTCGGCCGGCCGGTAGTCGGCGACGGCAGCGGTCATCACGACGACGTCGGCATCGACCGCCGCGGCGTGCACGGCCTCGGCGAGCTCGAGCGCTGACCCCACCGGCACGACGGTCGCGTCGATGCCCGCGGTCAGGCCGGCCTCGACGTTCGCGGCGACGACGGTGACGACGGCGCCGCGCGCCGCTGCGTCGGCGGCGATCGCCAGGCCCTGCCGACCACTCGACCGGTTGCCGACGAACCGCACGGGGTCGAACGGCTCGCGGGTGCCCCCCGCGCTGACGACCACGCGGACACCGGACAGGTCGCCCTGCTCGCCACGGGCCCCGGCGCCGGACTGCGTCCCCCCGTGGGTGCCGGCGCGACGCCCCGCGCCTGCACCGGCCGGGTCGTCCAGCACGGCGAGCGCCGCGGCGACGATGTCCTCGGGTTCCGCCATCCGGCCGATGCCGGCGTCGTCGCCCGTCAAGGCGCCGACCACCGGTCCGACCAGGTGCACGCCCCGCTCGCGCAGGACGGCGACGTTGGCCCGGGTCGCGGGGTGCTCCCACATCTGCGGGTGCATCGCCGGAGCGACGACGACCGGGGCGTCGGTGGCGAGCAGCGTCGTGCCGAGCAGGTCGCTCGCCAGGCCGTTCGCCATCCGTGCCAGGGAGTCCGCGGTCGCCGGGGCCACCACGACCAGGTCCGCGCGACGGCCGAGGGCGACGTGGCGGACCTCGGAGACGTCGTCCCAGACGCTCGTGGTGACGGGGTTGCGGCTGAGTGCCTCGAGCGTCGGCAGCCCGACGAAGCGCAGCGCCCCCTCGGTCGGGACGACGTGCACCTCGTGCCCGCGCTTGACGAGGTCGCGGACCACGCCGACGGCCTTGTAGGCGGCGATGCCCCCGGTGATCCCCACGATGACGGTCAGGGTGCGCTCTGCTGCTGCGTTCACGCCGCTCACGCTACCGGGGGCACGTGCGAGGATCGACGGCATGTGCACCGTCGTCGTCCGCGTCGACCCCGGGTCCGCGTGGCCCGTCACCGTCCTCGCCCTGCGGGACGAGTCACCCGAGCGTCCGTGGGACCCGCCTGCTGCGTGGTGGCCCGATCGCGACCCCGGGGTCCGCGGTGTGCGCGACCGTGCTGCCGGCGGTGCGTGGCTCGCCGCCTCGGACCGCGCCGGACTGGCGGTCGTGCTCAACCGCGGCGAACCGGTGCCGAGTGTCGACGGCACGTGGACGACCCGCGGCGTGGTGCCGGTCGACGCCGTCGCCGACGACCTGCTGCCGGGACACGACGGCACGCTGCCGACCACCCGCGCGTTCAACCTGGTGCGGGCGACCGCCGACGGCGCCGCGGTCCTGACCTGGGACGGCACACGGGTCCGAACGACCGAGCTCGGCCCGGGCGTGCACATGGTGACGCACGGCGAACCGGACGACCCGGCGGCGCCGCGCATCGGGCGGTGGCTCGAGGCCTTCCGCGCCGCGGAGGCCCCGGTCGGGCCACCGGTGCTCGGACCCTTCGACGAACTCCGGACGGTGGACGCGGGCGACGACGCCGGAGACGGGTGGAGCGGCTGGTTCGGCGTCCTGGCCGAGTCTGCTGTGCTGCCGAGCGACCACCCGGACGCGATCCTCCGTGACGCGCACGAGGCCGAGGGGCACATGACGACGCTGTCGATCGTCGCCGCGGCGATCGGTCCGGACCGCACGGTCCTGCAGCACGCCCGCCTGACCGAACCCGGACGGTTGGACGGGTCGGTGGAGCTGCACCGCGCCTGACGCGGGCGGCGCACCGGACGCGCCACGGGCCTCCCGGCCGCGCCCCGCGCCCCGCGCTCAGAGGGGCGGGCGTGTCCCGGTGAGGTCCTCGGCGACGGCCCAGAGCGAGCGGGCGAGGTCGGCGCTCCGTGCCGACCCGGGGATCGAGACGGCGGTCGTCGGTCCGGTCAGGCCGAAGGGACCGGCCGGGCCGTAGTAGGCGCCACCGACCGCGTTCGGGCCGACCGCGGCGTAGAGCAGCGGCTCGGTGCCCTGCTCGACCGCCTGCGTGAAGGGGAGCGCGCGGTTGTTGGACCGCACCGGCTTCGCGCGTCCGAGTGAGCGCCCGGCCGACTGGAGGTTCGTGCGGGTGTAGCCGGGGTGCGCCGCGGTGCTGACGAGGGGGACGTCCGCCTCGACCGTCAGTCGGTGCAGGTGCAGCGCCAGGAGCAGGTCGGCGAGTTTGGACTGGCCGTAGGCGCGCCAGCCGTTGTACCCGCGTTCCCACTGCAGATCCCCGAATCGGATCCGGCCGGGGATCGCGGCGAGGCTCGACATGGTCGCGACCCGCGGTGCCTCGGCGCGCAGCAGCGAGGGCAGCAGCAGGTTCGTCAGCGCGAACGGGCCGAGGAAGTTCGTACCGAACTGCAGCTCGAACCCGTCGACCGTCTCGAAGCGCTGCGGCGGCGCCATGACCCCGGCGTTGTTCACCAGGACGTCGATCGGGCGGTCCTCGCCGACGATGCCGTCGGCGAAGCGGCGCACGCTCGCCAGGTCCGCGAGGTCGAGTTCGCGCACCTCGACGTCGGCGTTCGGGTGGGCTGCACGGATCTCGGCCGCGGCGGCATCGCCCTTCGCGGTCGTGCGCACGGCGAGCACGACGCTCGCGCCGGCGGCCGCGAGACGGGTCGCGGCTTCCTTCCCGGTGCCACTGTTGGAGCCGGTGACGACGATCCTGCGTCCGGTCTGGTCAGGGAGCTTCGGCATGCGGGCGACCGTACACGCGGGCGCTGGCCATCACGGCTCGGCCGTGCTATTTTGATGCAAACGCATGGAAGTGCGACCAGGAGGAACCATGAGCAACGCATTCGGCACCGACCGCCCCTCGGACGTCCCGCCGCCCGCACCCGAGCGGATCGGACGCGTGGAGCTCGGCATCGACACCTTCGGCGACGTCACCGAGCTCGCCGACGGCAGCCTCAAGTCCGACGCGCAGAGCATCCGCGACGTCGTGGCCCAGGCCGTCCTCGCCGACCAGGTCGGCATCGACTTCATCGGCGTCGGCGAGCACCACCGCGCCGACTTCGTGGTGAGCGCACCCGAGGTCGTCCTCGCCGCGATCGCCGCCTCGACCTCCCGCATCCGGATGGGCTCCGCCGTCACGGTGCTGTCGTCCGACGACCCCGTGCGCGTCTACGAGCGCTTCGCCACCGTCGACGCGATCTCGGACGGCCGTGCCGAGGTCATCCTCGGGCGCGGTTCCTTCACCGAGTCGTTCCCGCTGTTCGGCCACGAGCTCTCCGACTACGAGGTCCTGTTCGAGGAGAAGCTGCAGCTCTGGGCGGCCCTGCGCGGCGGCGACGCCGTCACCTGGTCCGGCACGAAGCGCGCGAGCCTGGTCGACCAGGACGTCTTCCCGAAGCTCGAGCACGGCGCCATCCCCACCTGGATCGGCGTCGGCGGTTCCCCGCAGTCGGTGATCCGTGCGGCGTCGTACGGCCTGCCGCTGTTCCTCGCCATCATCGGCGGGCAGCCGGCGCAGTTCGCCCCGTTCTCGCGGCTGTACCGTCAGGCGCTCGCCCAGCTCGACCTGCCGCAGCAGCCCATCGCGATGCACTCGCCGGGCTTCGTCGCGGCGACCGACGAGGAAGCCGCCGAGCGGTACTGGCCGTACCACAAGGCCGTCACCGACCAGCTCGGCCGGGAGCGCGGCTGGCCGCCCCTCGACGTCGCCGGCTACCACGCGGGCCTGTCCGCCGGTGGCTCGCTGTACGTCGGGTCGCCGGAGACCGTTGCGCGGAAGATCGCCCGGAACATGCGAATCCTCGGCGCCTCGCGGTTCGACATGCGGTACGCGACCGGTCGCCTGCCGCACGAGGACATGCTGCGGTCCATCGAGCTGTACGGCACCCAGGTCGCGCCCCGTGTGCGCGAGCTGCTCGCCGAGCCCGTCCCCGTCCCGTAGGCGATCACCCCGGCGGGCCCACCCTGCGAAAGCGACAGATCGCCGCGGAACGTTCGCGGCGATCTGTCGCTTTCGCGCACCCGTCGGCCGGGAGGCGCGGGTCGGCTCCGTCGGTCCGGCTCACGGGCACGCCGGGTACGGTCCACGGCATGCCGTCACGCCCCAGCACCCCACCCGTCGAGCGCCGGTTCCGCGGCCGGATCATGGGCGTCGGCACCACCTCGGGCGTCCGGATCGTCGTCGGGATGTGGGACCGCTCGCCGTTCGGGGCGTTCACCGACGTGTTCCTCGAGCTACCCGACGGCACCAGCGTGCTGCTCGCGCCGGACGAGATCGTCGCCGCCTACGTCTCCGGCACCTACCGGTTCGACACCGTGTCCGTGGTCGACGTCCGGGCCCGACGGACGGCCCGTGGCCTGGAGCTCGACGCCGGCGCCCTGCAGGTCTCGGTCGACGTCGGCACGATCTCACCGCTCGGCCGGGTGCTGCGCGTCGTGCCGAAGCCGATCGCCCGCGACCCGCGGTGGCTCGCCGCGATCGACCCGATCGCCCGGCTCGTCGCGCCCGGATCCGGCACCGCCGGCTCGGCGGGGAACGGCCGCCGCGAGTACTACGGCGTGACCGGGGCGCACGACGTCACCGGCGTGCGCGGGACCTGGGCGGGAGAGCCCCTCGGCACCCTGGCGCCGCTCGACCCGCCCGTGGCGTTCGGCTTCGCGTCGATGCCGCGGGTGCCGCAGGTCGTCGACGTCGAGACCACCATCCGCGAGCCCGCCTGACGCGTTCCGTACGGGTGCATCTTCCGACGATCCACCACCGGATCGACTCGTGGACTGTCGCTCGTTGCGCATGCATCCGGTGCGTGTGCATGTTCCGACGATGCACGCGGTGATCGTCTGGTGGAGTGTCGCTGTGTGCGGACGCATGGAGCGCGCCGGACCGGGTGCGGGCACTGCGGACCGGCCACCTGCGTGGCCGGAAGTGTCCGGGGGAGTCGGCACGGGCCTCCCGGTCGGGGTGGTGCTGCCACGTGCCGGACGCGCCCAGCGTCGAGGGGCACACTGGCGGGAACGGTACGGCCCCGCCGGACCCGCGGTCGAACGTCGGGACGGGTGGGGCGCACGACGCAAAGGAGCATCATGACCGACACGCAGACCGACCAGCGCGCCGCCATCTCGGACATCGTCCACGGCGCCCACACGGCCCTGTTGACGACGGTGAGCGAGGACGGCCAGCTGCACGCCCGGCCGCTCGCTGTGCAGGACAAGGCGTTCAACGGGACCCTCCGCTTCCTGGTGCAGGACGGCAGTGAGAAGGTCGACGACATCGCCAGGAACCCGCACGTCAACGTCTCCATCGAGTCGCAGGGCGGCTACCTGTCCATCGCCGGCACCGCCACGGTGACGCAGGACAGTGCCGTGATCGACGAGCTGTGGTCACCGTTCGCCGAGGCCTGGTTCCCGGACGGCCGCGACGACCCCTCGATCCGACTCCTCACCGTGTCGGGCGACTCGGTCGAGTACTGGACGCAGGACACCGGCCCGGTCGGCAGCCTCGTGCAGACGCTCAAGGCCGCACTCGGCAAGCAGAGCCAGCCGGACACCGGGGACCACGGGACCGTCGAGCTGTAGGGGCGGGGCGGGGCGGGCTCGGCTCGGCTCGAACCGACTCCGAACGACGGGACCGATGTCGTACGACGTCGGTCTCGTCGTTCGGAGTCGGAGCTGTCGTCGGGCCGCTGCTGGCGTCCCCGTCCTCGCTACGGAGGCCCGAGCAGCCAGAGCACCGCGACGAGCACCGGCTGCCCGGCCAGCGCCGCGGTGACGAACGTCCACCGCATCCACGGCTTCGCGACGAGCTCCGGCGAGCCGAACAACGGCGCCAGGGGCATGAGCAGCCGCGGGGTCGAGGCCATCGGCAGCGACACCGCGAAGATGTAGAGCGCGTAGGCGGCCGAGTACAGCACGGTCGTCGACCCGAGCCGCTTCGTCGACCGGCGGAGCAGCCAGATCGGGAACCCGACGAGCAGGAACACCACGATCAGGATCCCGCCGACGCCGAGCCAGCGCCCGGCGATGAGGAACCACGGCGACAAGGGCACGAAGTCCACGCGGCCGATGAAGTTCACCCACCACGACATCTCGGTCTCGAGGTAGGCGTTCGGCGTGCCGGTCACGTGCGACGCGATGACCGGCCACGCGAGACCCGCCACCACCATCACGGCACCGGCGGCCACGACCTGCACCTGCTCGCGGAGCGGGAAGGTGTCGAGCACCCGCCCGGTCTCACGGCGAGCCCGGACCCACCGCACCAGGGCGATGACCCCGAGCACGAGCGGGACAGCCAACGCACCCGGACGGGTGAAGGCAGCGGCGACCCCGAGCACGGTGAGCAGCCCGTACCGGCGACGCTCCAGGGCGAGCAGCGCGCCGAACGTGAGCGCGAGGAACATGCTCTCCGCGTACCCGACCTGCAGCAGGAACGACAGCGGCCCGCACGTGAAGAAGAAGACTGCCCACATCGCGGCGGCGTTGCCCGCACGGTCACGGACCAGGCGGTGCAGCAGATAGGTCGCCAGCAGACCGGCCAGCACGGAGATGAGCGGGGCGCCGACGGTGAACGGCAGCCCGGTCGATGCGGTGAGCATCCGGATCGTGAACGGGAACGCCGGCAGGAAGGCCCAGGCGTTCTGCGCCACGTTGCCGACGGCGTCGAGCGGCAGCACGTCGGGGTACCCGTGCAGCGAGATCTGCTCGTAGTACTGACCGTCCCAGGCGGTGAGGAACGCCGTGAAGCCGTGCCCGTTGCCCCAGATGGCGTTGTCCGGCATCGCCCGTCCGATGAGCGGGTACGCGAGTGCCAGCCACAGCGTCGACACGATCCGGCCCCCGGTCCAGACGAGCAGCACGGCCGCCCACGCCGGCAGGGAGGTCACGGTGTCGAGTGCGCGGCGCCGTCCGGTCGCGGCGGTCCCGGTGACCGCGCCGTCGAGCCGGCTCATGCGCGTGCTCGGCGCGAGCCCGTGCACGCTCGGCGGCGTTCGGGCAGGGAGGACGGCACCCGGCCAGGGTAGTCGCCCTCCACCTGGGTGGTCGGTGCGGCACCCCGGACGGGAGGCCCGCCCTGCGTTCTGCAATACGGAATCGGTCGGGTGCGTGGTCGGCTCTCGAGGCGGCCTTCCGCCTAGCCTGGAGTCCGCCCACGACCGACGAACCACAGGAGCAACCGTGCCGAACCCCACCGCGCCGAAGACCGCCATCGTGACCGACAACGCCCCGAAGCCCGCCGGGCCCTACAGCCAGGGCATCGTCGCCAACGGCTTCATCTACACCGCCGGGTTCGGCCCGCAGGACCCCGCCACGGGTGCGATCGCCGACGACGTGGCTGGTCAGACCGCGCAGGTGCTGGCCAACGTCGCAGCGGTCCTGGCCGAGCACGGTGCCACCCTCGACGACGTCGTGAAGTCCACGGTGCACCTCGAGCACTCCGACCGCGACTTCCCGGCCTTCAACGAGGAGTACGCGAAGCACTTCTCGCAGCCGTACCCGGTCCGCACCACCGTGCAGTCGCACCTGGCGAACATCCTGGTCGAGATCGACGTCGTGGCGGTGCTGCCGAGCGCTTCGTGACGTCGGCGCAGGCTGTGTGAAGCCTCACCGAGGCGCCTCGCCGCGCTGGGTCACCGACCCCCGGTGCCCGCTGCTCCCTGCTCGTGGTCGATCCGACCCGGGTGGCGACGCAGCCCGGCACCGGGGGTCTCGTGCGTCAGGGCGCCGTCGGCCAGCACGGGGACGCCGGCGACGAGGACGTCGTCGATGCCCTCGGCCAGGCGCATCGGTTCGTCGTAGGACGACCGCGCCGCGACCCGATCGGGATCCACGACCACGAGGTCGGCGACCGCCCCGACGGTGACTGCGCCACGTCGACCGAGGCCGAGTCGCTCGACCGCCGTGGTGGACAGGTGCCGCGAGGCCTCGAGCCACGTCAGGAGTCCCGTGCGGGCGAAGTCCTGCAGGTAGCGTGCGAACGTGCCGTACGCGCGTGGGTGCGGGTGCGTGCCCACGAAGATGCCGTCGGACCCGGCCATGTGCCCGGGCAGTCGGAAGAGCGGTGCGAGGTCGTCGGCAGTCCGGGGACGGGGCACGCGCATCACGGCGGTGACCTGCAGTGCCGAGTCGACCAGGACGTCGATGGCCAGGTCCACCGGATCCGTCCCGGTCGCCTCGGCGGCGTCGGCGAGGGTGCGGCCCTGCAGCGCGTGGAACTCGGCGGCGGGCACGTGCGACAGCGTGATCTGCTCCGCCCAGCCGGTGCCGAGGTCGGCGCGGGACAGCACACGGTCGAGCACGGCCGCCCGCACCGCGGCACGACCCTCGTCGTCGGCGATCGCGTGGGCGAGGTCCTCGGTGCCGGGGCGGGCGAGGGCCGCGGGCAGCAGCAGCATCGACAGGATCGTGCAGCCGCGCGAGTACGGGTAGGCGTCGAAGGACATCGGGGTGCCCTCGGCCTCGAGTTCGGCCAGTGCGGTCACCGCGAGGTCGACGGGCGCGTGCAGGTGGGAGACGTGTGCGCGGACGCCCGACGCGCGGACGATGTCGGCGATCTCGTCGAGGCCGGCGCGGGCGTTCCCCTCGTAACCACCGCGCATGTGCGAGACGTACAGCCCGTCGACGGCAGCGACCTCGGTGCACAGCGCAGCGAGTTCGGCGGTGCCGGCGAACAGGCCGGGGACGTAGTCGAGCCCCGTCGCCAGGCCGACCGCACCGTCCGCGAGGCCGTCGCACACGAGCTCCCGCATCGCGGCCAGCTGCGCGCTGTCCGCCGGCCCCGGGTCGTCGCCCATGACCTCGTGCCGGACTGTGCCGGCGGGCACGAGCGTCGCGATGTTGATCGGGGTCGTTCCGTCGTAGGTCGTCAGCAGGCCGTCGACCCCGCCACCGCGGTACGTCGGGTGCGGGCCGTCGATGGCGGCGAAGTACGTGTCGGCGTACGAACCGTCACCCGGCGCTGGTCCGACGCCGTCCTGTCCGGTCACGATCGTGGTCACGCCCTGGCGCAGGAGCGCGAGCTGCACACCCTCGTCGAACACGAGCGACCCGGCGTGCGAGTGCGCGTCCACGAAGCCCGGCAGCACCAGGCGTCCGTCGCAGTCGATCACGTGCGCGTCGGCAGGGGCGTCCAGGTCGGCACCGACGGCGCGGATGACGGCGTCGGTGACGAGGACGTCGGCGCGCACCGGGGCCCCGTCCGCACCGAGTACCGACCCGCCGCGCAGCAGGACGACGCCGCCGGCGGACTGCTCGCCGGTGGGCTGCTCGGAGCCCGTCATGTGCTCGGGATCGCCGGTGGTCATCGGTCGAGCGCCGCGACGAGCCGGCCGGCCCGCTCCCGCAGGGCGTCGAGGTCGCCCGAGGTCAGCGCGTCGCCGACGAGCGGGGACCCGAGTCCGACGGCGACCGCACCGGCGGCCAGGTAGTCCGGGGCGTCGTCGACCCCGATGCCCCCGGTCGGGATGACGTCGACGAAGTCGAGCGGTGCCAGGACCTGCTTCAGGAACGCGGGGCCGCCGAGCTGCGCCGCCGGGAACACCTTCACCGCGCGGGCACCGAGCCGCCACGCGTGGACGATCTCGGTCGGGGTCGCGGCACCGGGGTACCAGCCGAGGCCACGCTCGTGCGCGCGCTCGCCGAGTTCGGCGTCGAGGTGGGGACTGACGGCGAACGAGGCGCCGGCGGCGGCGGCCTCGTCGAGCTGGCGGACGTCGAGTACCGTGCCGACGCCGATGGAGGCCGCGGAACCGTACCGCTCGACCGCCCACGCGATGCCCTCGCGCCAGCGTGGGGTGTTCGTGGTGATCTCGATCGCCGTCACGCCGGACTCGACCAGGGTGGCGATGACGTCCTCGACGTGGTCGCCGGTGCCGCCGCGGAGGATCGCGATCGCCGGTCCGGCCTGGTGGCGGTGCCGTGCGCCGGCGTGCTGCTCGGTGCTCGTGGTGTCGTTCGTCATGGTGCGCTTCCTCGAGTGGTGGTGTTCGGCGGACACGGTGTCGGCGGACGCGGTGTCAGCGGTCGACGTGGTCGTGCACGGTGTGGTCGGTGTCCGATGGATCCGGGGCGTGGTGCAACGCGGCCGGGTCCGGTCGGCGCCAGTCGCTCTCGACGGTGCAGGCGAGTGCGCCGGCGTCGGCGGCCCGGTCGAGCGCCTCGGCGGCGTCCGCTCCGCCCATGCTCGCCGCGAGCCATCCCGCGACGAACGCGTCACCGGCACCGACCGGGTCGACGACGCGCACCGGGGTCGCGGGCCGACGGACGAACACGCCGTCGATCGACGCCACGGCGCCGCGGGAGCCGAGCTTCACGACCGCGCGGCCCCGTGCCAGTGCGGCGAGATCGTGCGCGAGTGACTCCTCGTCGTCGTCCTGTTCGTCGCGGTCGAGCACGAGTCGGGCCTCGTCGTCGCCGGCGAACACCACGGCGGACCGTGCTGCGACGGCTCGGTACCGGTCTCGTGCAGCGTCGGCGCCGATGAGCTTCGGCCGGTGGTTGACGTCGAACGACACCGGCACGCCGGCGGCGGCGGCCCGGTCGAGCGCTGCGGTCACGGTGTCGTGTGCGGACTCGGAGAGCGCGAGGGTGATCCCGGTGACGTGCACGAGCGCAGCGGTCTCGACGACGCTGCGGGGCAGGTCCGTCGCGGCCAACGCCGAGCCGGCCGAACCACGGCGGTGGTAGGTCACCCGGGTGCGGCCGTCGAGCAGCCGCTCCTTCATCATGATGCCCGTGGATCGCTCGGCGTCGGGGACCGCGAGGACGTCGACGCCCTCGCCACCGATGTCGGCGGCGACCCGGTCGCCGGCGGGGTCCGTGCCGACCCGACCGATCCACGTGGCCGGCACCCCGGCGCGGACCAGGCCGATCGCGACGTTGCTCTCGGCGCCGCCGGTGTCCACCCGCATGTGCTCGAGGTCCGGCACCGCGCCGACGTCGCGCCCGGTCAGGAGCAGCATCGTCTCGCCGAACGTCAGCACCGTGCCGGTCACCGGGCACCCCGCGCGAGGGCGAGCTGCGCCGACGAGGACCCGAGCGCGACGGAGATCTCGTGGGCGGTCCGCACGACGCCGTCGCCGAGTTCGCGGACCGCCGCTGCGGGGAACCGCGAGGCCAGCCCGGAGATGCTCATCGCGCCGACCACCTGGTTCGCGTGGTCGAACACCGGGGCTGCGACGCACCGGATGTCCGGCTCGTTCTCACGGTCGTCGATGCCGTACCCCCGTCCGTGCGTCCGGTCGACCTCGTGCCGCCAGCGGTCGTCGTCGGTGATGGTGTGCTCCGTCATGACCTGGGCCGGTTCGGCGAGCACCCGGGCGAGCAGCTCCGGTTCACCGAAGGCGACGATCGCCTTGCCGGACGCCGTGTTCCGCATCGGCAGGCGGTTCCCGATCCGGGAGCCCATGCGGACGGTGCCGCGGGTCTCGACCTTGTCGACGTAGACGATGTCGGTGCCGTCCGGCACGACGAGGTGGCACGTCAGCCCGGTCTGCTCCGCCGTCCGACGCAGGAACGGTGCGGCGGCGGAGCGCAGGTCGATCCCCTCGAGGTAGCTCTGCCCGAGCAGCAGGGCGCCGAGGCCGAGCGTGAACCCGGCGTCCGGGGTGCGGCGCAGCAGGTCGTTCTCGAGCATCGGGGCCGTCAGGCGGAGCACCGTCGACTTCGAGGTGCCGAGCTCGGCGGCCAGCACGGACAGGCTGACGGACACCGCGCCGCTGCGGGTCCGGTCGGCGATGCAGTCGAGCAGGCGGAGCCCGCGACGCAGGGACAGTGCGGCGTTCCGGGCAGGACCGTCGCCGTCCGTCGGCACCGGGGCCGCGGTGGTCGCGCGCATCAGAACCACGTCGCGATCGTCCGGAGCACGGTGTCGTCGTCGGCCAAGACGTGCACCTGCCGCCACTTGTCGAACACCGTGCAGGGGTGCGAGATACCGAACACGACGACGTCACCGGGCGTCAGCTCGGGGGCACCGTCCGCCAGCGCGAGGTAGCAGTGCTGGTCGTCGAGACGGGTGACGGTGACCGCCCCGGGCGGCGGGACGACCTGTGGGGCGCCCGCCGGGCCTCCTGGTAGGGCCGGCCGCACCGACCGCACCACCGGCAGCCCCTCGTCGAAGGAGATGTCGCGCTTGCCCACGGCGACGAACGCGAGCCCGGGCTCCGGGCAGGACGTCACGCGTCCCCAGACCTCGATCGCGGCGACGAGCGAGCCCTCGGCCGGGTGCCGGCCGAACGGCGTGCGCTCGGCGTAGAAGCCGTCGTCGTGGGTCAGGTACGCACCCGACCGCAGCAGCACGTCGAGGTCGTCGGTGCGGTGCGCCACGGCGTCCACGACGGCGTCGAACCAGGCGCTGCCGCCCATGCTGAGGAGCCCGCGACCGTCGACGTGCCCGCGGACGGCCTCGGCGACGTCGAGCACGCCGGCGACGTACTCGCGGGCAGCGTCGACGCCGGGCAGCCCGCCCTCGTACCCGGAGACACCGCGGAGCACGAGTCCGGCGTCGTGGGCGAGCAGCGCGAGGGCACGCGCGTCGTCGGGGGAGCGGACCCCGGTGCGCCCGCCCGGGAACCCGAGCTCGACCAGGACGTGCAGCTCACCGGCGACGGTGCCCTGCGCTGCGACGGCGGCGGTGACGCCTGCGGCGGAGTCGACGTAGCAGAGGACGTCGGCGTCCGGGTCGACCGTGCGTCGCGACGCGAGCCAGGCGAGACCGGCGGGGTCGAGGACCTCGTTCGCGACCAGGACCCGGTGCACGCCGTGCTCCCACGCGACCATCGCCTGCTGGACCGACGCGACCGTGACTCCCCATGCCCCGGCGTCGATCTGCCGTGCGGCGAGGTCGGGTGCCATGTGCGTCTTCATGTGCGGCGCGAACAGCAGCCCGTGGCGGTCGACGTAGGCCTGCATGACGGCGGTGTTGTTCGCCAGGGCGGACTCGCGCAGCGTCATCACGGGCAGGTGGGCGTGGTCGAGGACGTGGTGCGGAGTGCCCGCTGCCGGGTCCCAGGCGCCCTTCGTGGTCACGGTCCGGGTCGTCGTGTCGGCGTCGGTCATCGGTGAGCCTCCTGTCGTCGCGCAGCCTCCACGCTCCCGCTCGGCGGACCCGCAGGGCAACGCGCTGGTGCGCATCATTCTGCAATGCACAACACGATCGCGGAACCTCCTGACACGATCCCCCCGCGACCCGGCACCGGGCATAGCCTTTGACGCGACATGGCGACGACGATGACGACACCCAGACGGCGGACGGGCAGCACGGCGGTCGCCGTGCTCGTGGCGGGGACCTTCTTCATGGAGCTCCTCGACGGCACGATCCTGGCGACGGCGGCGCCCGCGATGGGACGCGACCTCGGCGTCGACTCGGCCGCGGTGGGCGTCGCGATCACCGCGTACCTGGTCACCCTGGCGGTGTTCATCCCCGTCTCGGGCTGGCTCACCGACCGGATCGGGTCCCGCACCGTCTTCGCTGGCGCGATCGCGCTCTTCACGATCGCATCGGCGCTCTGCGCGATGTCGACCGGCCTCGTCGACCTGACGCTCTGGCGCATCCTGCAGGGGCTCGGCGGTGCGCTGATGGTGCCCGTCGGCCGGCTCGTGGTGCTCCGGAGCGCCGGTCGCGAGCAGCTCGTCACGGCCATCGCGATCCTCACCTGGCCCGCCCTCGCCGCGCCGATCATCGCCCCGTTCATCGGAGGCGTGCTCGTCGACACCCTGACGTGGCACTGGATCTTCCTGATCAACATCCCGCTCGGCGTCATCGCGTTCGTCGCCGCGCTCGTGCTCGTCCCGCAGGAGCGCGCCGCGCAGCGCGTGCCGTTCGACTGGTTCGGGTCGCTGCTCGCGTGCTTCGGCCTCGGGTCGCTCGTCGTGATGGCGTCGCTGCTCGCGCTCGACGTCATCCCGGTCCTGGCCGTCGTGGTGTCCGGTGTCGTCGGCGCCGTCTGCTGCTGGTTCGCGGTCCGTCACTTCCGCCGGGCACCGCACCCGATCATGGGGCTCGAGGCGTTCCGGCTCGAGACGTTCCGGGTGTCGCACGCCGGCGGCAGCCTGTTCCGCCTCGCGGTCTCCGCGGTGCCGTTCGTGCTCCCACTGCTGTTCCAGGACGCCTGGGGCTGGAGCGCCGTGCTCGCCGGGTCCGCCGTGCTGTGGGTCTTCGTCGGCAACCTCGGCATCAAGCCGATGACGACGCCGTTCCTGCGCTGGTTCGGCTACCGCCCGGTGATCATCGTGTCGAGTGCGATCGCGGCGCTGACCGTCGTCGCGATGGCGTTCATGACCGAGGACACCCCGTTCTGGCTGCTCGCGGTCCTGCTCGTCGTCAGCGGCGCCGCCCGCTCCGTCGGCTTCACGGCGTACAACACCATCGCCTTCGCCGACGTCGAGCAGGCCGACATGACCCCGGCGAACACGCTCTCGTCGACGCTGCAGCAGACCGCCGCTGGGTTCGGCGTCGCCGTCGCCGCGGTCGTGATCCGTGCAGCCGGCGGGCTCGGTGGCGACGGCCCGTACTCCGTCGCGTTCTGGGTCATCGCGGCGCTGCTCGCCGTCGCGTGCGTCGAGGGCATCCTGATGAGCCGCACAGCGGGGGACACCGTCCGCCCCGCCCGCAGGGTCCGCGCCTGACCCGGGCGGTTCCACGCAGCCCTGCGCGCGGCCCGCGACTGTCCGTTTCCGTCACGGTCACACGCGCGAAACCCGACAGGCGTTACAGTCTCAGCATCCGTTTGCGAACGCCGAGTACGGTTGCCGCGGCAGGGTGACCCGGACCACCCGGACAGGAAGGCAGCATGGCCGCGCCAGAACAGCAGAGCACGATCGCCACCGACGCAGGCGTGCCGCCCACTGCCCTCCGGGTCGTCAGCTACAACCTCCGGGAGCACACCGCGAACGGTGAACTCGCCGCCCTGGCCGAGGCCTCCGACGCCGACGTCCTCTGCGTGCAGGAGTGCGACAGCAACGACCTGGCCCCGTCGATCGGTGGGCTCTCGCTCGCCGCGTCGACCCGCACGAACCGCCTCGGGCTCGCCATCTACAAGCGCGACGACCGCTTCGAGGTGCAGGACTTCAGCATCCACTCGCTGCAGAAGTCCCTGCACGACCGGGTCCTCGCACCCGCGCACGAACGGCTCATCGCGATGCACCTGCGCGACACCGAGGCCGATGCCGAGGTCGTCGTCGCCTCGTTCCACGCCTCACCGCTGACCGCGACGAACTCCCTGCGCCGCAAGCAGATCGAGGCGGCGCACCAGTTCCTCCGCGAGCTCGCGAAGGACGTCCCCGCGGTCATGGTCGGCGACTTCAACTACCCCTGGTTCCAGACGAACCTGCGTCGCAAGATCGAGCAGGGCGGGTTCGCACTGTCGCTGTCCGACCAGCCGACGTACCTGCGGTACCGCAAGTTCACGGGCCACTTCGACTTCGCGACGAGCGTCGGGCTGCACATCGCCGGCGTCGAGACCCTGCCGGCGGGCATCTCCGACCACCGTCCGATCCTGGTGCGCGCGCACTACGAGCACCCCGGAGCGACCGGCACGATCGAGACTGTGGAGTCCCCGGCCGCCTGACCCGCGGGCATGTCGTCGAGTGGTCAGCAAGTGTCGGCCGGCGGTCCGGCAGGCGACACGTCGTGACCACTCCGTGGGCGACGGCGGGAAGTCGTGACTGCTCGGCGGGCGACGCTGGGCGCGCCGGTGGAGCCGGCAACGCACTGGAGGCCCGGTGCCGGTCTCGTGTACCGGCACCGGGCCTCCAGGCGGTTGCGGCCACGGCACATGGCGCAGCGGCGAAACGCGCCGTGCCCGCCGTCGCGTGGTCACGAACTGTCGGCCAGCGTTCCGCCGAGCGACACGTCGTGACCACTCGGCGGACGTGAGCGGGGAGTCGCGACCCGTCAGCGACGCAGGGTCGCGCGCGCCAGCCGGTTGCCGACGAACTGGCCGAGCTGCACGATGACGACGATCGCCGCCACCGACACGTACACGATCCACCAGTCGTACCGCTGCGATCCGTAGGTGATCGCGTACTCACCGAGTCCACCGCCACCGATCAACGCACCCTGTGCCGTCATGTCGACGATGCCGATGTAGATGAACGTGTAGCCGAGGATGAGCGGCCCGAGGCCCTCGGGGATCAGGACGGTCAGCAGGATCGAGACCGGGTGTGCCCCCGATGCCCGGGCCGCCTCGACGACGCCGGGGTCGACCGCGAGCAGGTTCTGCTCGACGATGCGCGACACCGCGAAGGCCGCTGCCAACGAGATCGCGAAGGTCACCGCGGGCACGCCGATCGTGGTCTGCACCACGACGCGCGACAGCGGGGCGATCGCGGCGAGGAAGATCACGAACGGGATCGGCCGGACCAGGTTCACGACGACGTTGATGATCGTGTACGCGGTGCGGTTGCCGAGCAGGTTGCCGGGCCGGGTCGCGTAGAGCAGCAGCCCGAGGGCGAGCCCGATGACGCCGGCGATGACGAGCGACACGAGCGACATCACGATGGTGTCGCGCATGGCGGCGAGGAAGACGTCGAACGTGTCGATCACGCTCTGGAACGAGTTGTTCACGCTGCTGCCTCCTCGTCGGTCGTGACGCCGTCGGCGCGCAGGGCGGCGACGGCGCGATCGATGGCGTCCGGTGCACCAGCACCAGCACCAGCACCGGCGTCGGCGACCCCGCCGGCCGTCAGCTCGTACGTGAGCGAACCGATCCGGCGCTCGCGGATCTCGCCGACCCCGCCGTAGACGAGCTCGGCGGTGACCCCAGCGGAGCGGAACACCGCGTCGATCCGGTTCTGCAGCCCGGCCTCGTCGGTGATCTGCACGGTCACCAGACGACCGGGGTGGCGTTCGCGCAGGCGAGCGAGCGTGTCGACCGAGGGGCGGTCGTGCAGCGCGGTGCGGACGAACCGCTGCGCAGCGCCCGTCTTCGGCGCGGAGAACACGTCGTAGACGTCCCCGACCTCGACGACGCGTCCCTGCTCCATCACGGCGACGCGGTCGGCGATCTGCCGGACGGCGTCCATCTCGTGCGTGATGACGATGATCGTCACGCCGAGTTCCTTGTTCACCCGGCGGAGCAGCCCGAGCACCTCGGACGTGGTCTCCGGGTCGAGGGCGCTGGTGGCCTCGTCGGCGAGCAGCAGGTCGGGCGACGCCGCGAGGGCCCGCGCGATGCCGACGCGCTGCTTCTGACCGCCGGACAGCTGCTCCGGGTAGGCGTGGGCGCGCTCGAGCAGCCCGACGAAGTCGAGCAGCTCGGCCACGCGACGGTCCCGCTCCTCCTTCGGCACACCAGCGACCTTGAGCGGGTACGCGACGTTGCCGGCGATGGTGCGGGACCGGAACAGGTTGAACTGCTGGAAGATCATCCCGATGTTGCGACGCGCCAGACGGCGATCCCGCTCGGGGATCGCCGTCAGTTCCTTGCCCGCCACGGTGACGGTCCCGGAGCTGGGGAGCTCGAGGGCGTTCACCAGACGGACCAGGGTGGACTTGCCGGCACCGGAGTACCCGATGACGCCGAGGACCTCTCCCTGGTGCACGTCGAGGGAGACGTCCTCGACGGCCACCACGGTCTCGCCGGTGTCGGCGCGGCGGTAGTGCTTCGAGACGCCGCGGAGTTCGACGAGGACCGGCACTACTCCGCTGCCGCCTTCGCGTCGGACTCGACCGTGGTGAGCTCCTTCTGCAGCGAGGCGGCGCTCTCGTCGCTCGGGACGGCGTCCGGGTAGTCCTTCGCGAAGACCTTCTGCACGGCGTCGTCCTGGAACAGCTTCGCCAGGTCGAGGTACGTCTTGTTGGTCTTGTCGGCGTCGCGGACGGCGAACACGTTCACGTACGGGGCAGCCGAGGCGCTCTTCGGGTCGTCCTGGAAGATCGCGTCCTTGGTGTCGAGCCCGGCCGAGGTGGCGTAGTTCACGTTGACGATCGCGCCCTCGACGGAACCCTGCTGCAGGGCGTTCGCGGTCTGCGAGGCGTCGAGCGTCTGCACGTCGACCTTGTGCGAGGTGATGTCGGCCGTGGTCGAGAAGGCGTTGCCGCCGTCCTTGAGCTCGAGCAGGTCAGCGGCCTGCAGGACCAGGAGCGCACGGGCCTCGTTGATGGCGTCGTTCGGGATCGCGACCTTCGCGCCGTCCTCGAAGTCCGCGACGTCGGAGACCTTCGTCGAGTACAGCGGCAGCGGGTAGACGGCCGTCGCGCCGATCGGCTGCAGGTCGTCGTCCGAGGTGACGTTGTAGTTCGCCAGGTACTGGATGTGCTGGAACTGGTTGATGTCGATCTGCTTGTCCTTGAGCGCAGGGTTCGGCAGCGAGTAGTCCGAGAAGTTCTGGAGCTTCACGGTGACGTTGAGCTGCTCCTTGGCGGCCTTCACGTACGTGTTCCAGTAGGGCAGCGACTTGTCCGAGACACCGATGGTGACGGTCTTCGGCGCAGCGTCACCGGCGGCAGCGCCACCGCTGTCGCCACCGGAGCGCACGACTCCGACGATGACGGCGACGACGATCGCCACGACGACGATGACGGCGGCGATGATCCAGCCGATCGGGCGCTTGCCCTTCGGCTTCTCGGGCAGTGCGGGGGCTGCGGACATGCTGGTGCTCCTCGTGGGCCGTGCTGTGCGGGGGAGCCGCGGTGGTCCGCGGCGTGGAGTCGAGTGTGACGGGAGCGGGTCCCCGGTGCGAGTTCCGTTCCGCCGTGTTACATCGCCGTCACGGGGTGCGTTGGTTCACTCGGTACGTGCGCAGCATCGAACTCGTCCTCGACGGCCCCTCGGACCGAGCGGTCCGGGCGCTCTGGCAGACCCTCGTCGCCGCGGAGCTGCCGAGCCTCGGCCACTCGGGGACGAACGACCCGCACGTCACCCTCGTGGCCGGCGAGACCCTGCCCGTCCCGACAGACCTCGACGTCGCGGTGCCCGAGGCCCTGCGCGTCGCCGGTGTCCTGCTCTTCCCCGCCGGCCCCGGTCGGCACGTGCTCGGCCTCGGCGTGGTCGTCGACGAGCCACTGGCCCGCTTCCACCGCGCGGTCGACGCCGCCGCTCCGGGCTCGGTCGACTCGTCGCTGCCCGGTCGGTGGGCGCCGCACGTCACCCTCGCTCGGCGGATCCGCGACGTCGACCTGCCGGCGGCGCTCCGGGTCCTCGCTGCGGACGGGCCCCTGCCCGAGGTGCTCACCGTGGGCGGTCTCCGGCACTGGGACGGGGGTGCGAAGGTGGTCACCCGCTTGCGCTGACGCACGCTGCGGACCGGCACCGGGGCGCGGGTGCGCAGGTGCGCAGGTGCGCAGGAGCGTCGGACTGGAGGCGCGGGTCAGGCCCGCAGCACCCGCTCGCCGAACGCGGATGCGAACGTCCGGTCCGGGTCGGCTCGTGCGATCAGCTCACGGACGTCCGCCACCCTCGGGTACAGCTCCGCGATCGCGTCGCCGTCGAGCGAGCTCATCTTGCCCCAGTGCGGTCGCCCGTCGAACGGTGCGAGCCGCGCCTCGAGGTCGGGCAGCAGCGCAGCGACCGCCTCCGGGTGCTTCTGCCAGGTGAACGCGATGCAGAGCACGTCCTCGCCCTGGGTCGGGCTCAGCCAGAGGTCGTCGGCCGCCATCGTCCGCAGCTCGCACACGTGCAGGTGCGGCTGGATGCGGTCGGCCAGCCCTCGCAGGGCGTCGAGCGCCGCCGCCGCGTGCCGGAGCGGGACGAAGTGCTCGCTCTGCACCTCGGACCCGTGGCTCGGCACGGACTCGATGGGGAAGTGCGGCAGCCGGTCCCACCAGGGGCCCACCGAGCCGTCGCGCGCCGTGTGGTGGCCGTCGCCGGGCGAGCCGGGCAGCCGGGGAGCGCCGAACAGGTCGTCCGACACGGCGGTGTCGTCGGCGCCGTCGGGGACCCGGGACTTCACGAGCGCCTCGCTGATCTCGTCGCCGAAGACCGTGTAGGCGCACACCGAGTACCCGGCTGCGTGGACTGCGGCGACGTGGTTGGTGAACGTGCTCCACGGGAACGGCCCGTACGAGTCCTGCCGCATCCGGTACGTGGGTTCGAGGTCGAGCGTGACCCGGGTCACGATGCCGAACAGCCCGAGGTGCAGGGCGGTGCCGGGGAACGCCGGGTCGGTGCGGTCGACGGTCCGGAGCGAACCGTCGGGGCCGAGCAGTTCGAGGGACCGGACCGCGGTGGTCAGCGAGCCGAGGGTGGTGCCGGAGCCGTGGGTGCCGGTGGCGACCGCGCCGCCGACGGAGATGTGCGGGAGCGACCCCATGTTGTGCAGCGCGAACCCGGCGCGGTCGAGGTCGGGAGCGACGACTCCGTAGCGGGTACCGGCTCCCAGGGTCGCCGTCCGCCGCTCGGGGTCGACGACCAGGTCGGTGGGGATCGCGGTCAGGTCGAGCAGGACCCCCGGGGCGTCGGCGGAGTCGTTGAACGAGTGCCGGGTGCCGAGCCCGTGCGCCCGCGGGGAGCGTGCGACGACCTCGGCTGCTTCGTCGATCGAGCCCGGTCGGAGCACCTGCTCGGCCGTGTACGTGACCGTGCCGGACCAGTTCAGTTCGCTCGCCGTCGACCGCATGCCGCCCACGATGCCACGTGGACCCGTGGGCGGCACCGCGGTCAGTGCGCGGGCGGGGGCGTCGGCGCGCCCTCGGGCACCGCCGGACGGGTGACGAAGACCGATGCCAGGATGCCGAACAGCGAGATCACCGCGCCGACCATGAACGCGGTCTTCACACCAGAGGCGGTCGCAGCGGCCACGGCGTCCGCACCCGCCCCGGTCGCTGCCGTGGCGGCGCCGATCGTGAGCAGGGTGACGAACAGGGCGGTGCCGGCGGCTCCGGCGAGCTGCTGCGCCGTGCCGAGGACCGCGCTGCCGTGCGAGTAGAGCTTCGGGGGCAGACCACCGAGTGCCGCCGTGAACAGCGGGGTGAACGTGAGCGCCAGGCCGATGCTCAGCACGACGTGCGCCCCGAGGACGAACCACACGCTGGTGTCCACGCCGACCGTGGAGAGCGCCCAGAGCACCGCGCTGACGATGATCGAGCCGGGGATGAGCAGCACGCGCGGTCCGCGACGGTCGTAGATGCGCCCGACGATGGGGGAGAGGAGCCCCATGAGCAGCCCGCCGGGGAGCAGCAGCAGTCCGACGTTCAGGACCTCGAGCCCGAGGACGCGCTCCAGGTAGATCGGCAGCAGGATGAGCGTGCCGAACATCGCCATGAAGCTCAGCGCCATCGCGACGATCGGGACGGTGAAGCCGCGGGTCTGGAAGGTGCGCAGGTCGAGCAGGGCGCTGTCGGTGCGCTGCAGTCGGGTCTGACGGAGGATGAAGACCGCCAGGGCGACGGCACCGACGACGAGCGCGGTGACCGGGACGAACAGGCCGGTGGTGCCGGCCTCGCCGATGCTGGACAGGCCGTAGACGATCCCACCGAACGCGAACGCGGACAGGATCACCGAGACGACGTCGAGCGGTGCCCGGCGGGGCGTCGAGACGTTGCGGACCTTCACCATGCCGAGGATGAGCGCGGCGATCGCGATCGGCAGGACGAAGCCGAACAGCCAGCGCCAGTCGAACGCGTTGAGGATGAGCCCGGAGATCGTCGGGCCGATGGCCGGCGCGACCGAGATGACGATCGAGATGTTGCCCATGATGCGGCCACGGTGGGCCGGGTCGACGAGGGTGAGCACCGTCGTCATCAGGAGCGGCATCATGATCGCGGTGCCGCTGGCCTGGACGATGCGGCCGACGAGCAGCAGCGTGAACCCGGGTGCGAGCAGGGCGATCAGGGTGCCGGCCGAGAACAGGCCCATCGCCCAGACGAAGACGGGGCGGGTGTTGAACCGCTGCAGCAGGAACCCGGTGATCGGGATGACGACCGCCATGGTGAGCAGGAAGCCCGTGGTCAGCCACTGCCCGGTCGCCGCACTGATGTCGAGGTCGTCCATCAGCCGCGGCAGCGCCACGCCCATGATCGTCTCGTTGAGGATGACGACGAACGCGGACACGAGCAACAGCCCGATCACGAGTCGGGTCTCGGCAGCGGTCGGTTGCGAGACGCTTCCCGTGCGGGGGGCGGAATCGACGGCCTGGGTCATGCGGGAGCTCCTGGTGGATCACGACTGGTGGAACGAGGTGGCGCAGAACGCGCAGACAGGGCAACCGCCTGAGTGGATTCGATTATTCCGCTCCGCACCGACATCCGCACGTGAACGGTCGGTGCGACCGTGTCAGTGCAGGATCGCGAACCCGTCGGCGTCGCCGTGCGGCACGACCGGCCGGAACTCGACGTCCGTCACGGTGGCCGACGGCGGCCCGCTCCGCAGGCACTCCATCAACGTCTCGACCGCGACCGACGGCCCCTCGGCCTCGACCTCGACGGTGCCGTCCCAGAGGTTCCTGGCGTACCCGACGAGGTCGAGCCCGTCGGCCTTCCGTGCCGTCCAGTACCGGAACCCGACCCCCTGGACGGTCCCCGACACCACGGCATGCATCCTCGTCACCGTCGTCATGATCCTCACCGTATCCACGCGGGGCCTCCCGGAGTTTTCGGCCTCGTGACGATCTGTTTCCGGTTCGTGACGACCCGGAGGCCCTCACGGGCGCAACACACCACGCAGCGGTGATAGTGTCATCGCAACCCGAACACTTCGAGTCAGAATGACATTAAGGTCCACCATGGACGAAGCAGGCATCCGCGTCGCGGTCTCGACCGTGATCGTCGCGCTGCGCCCGCACCCCGACACCGGGGCGCCGGCGCTGTGGATGCCACTGGTGCGCCGGGTGGCCGAACCGTTCGAGGGGTCGTGGGCGCTGCCCGGCGGCTGGGTCGGCGTCGACGAGGGACTCGAGGACTCCGCCGCGGCGCGACTGCGCGAGACGACGAACGTGCAGCCCCGCTACCTCGAACAGCTCTACGCGTTCGGCGACGTCGGCCGCTCACCGAGCCGGGTGGTGTCGATCGTGTACTGGGCGCTCGTGCACCCGGACGAGGCGAACGTCGTGCCGGACGACTGGAACGTCCGCTGGTTCCTCGCCGATGAGCACCCGCCGCTCGCCTTCGACCACGACCGGATCGTGGAGTACGCGCTCTGGCGGCTCCGCACCAAGATGTCGTACTCCCGCATCGCCCAGGCCTTCCTGGGGGACCGCTTCACCCTCGCCGAGCTGCGCGGGGTGTACGAGGCGGTGCTCGGGCGCGCGCTCGACCCCGCGAACTTCCGTCGGCAGGTCGAGAAGTCCGACGCGATCCTGCCGACCGACGAGACCACGAGCGGGGGCCGGCACCGTCCGGCCCGGTTGTACCGCTCGAACCCCGACCTGGCCTACGCGGACAACGGCCCGCTGCAGCAGGGCACACGACCGCAGAACCGATAGGAACCACCGTGTCCATCGCGACGACCATCGACCTCATCTCGAACGGCAAGGCCGGCGGCAGTACCTGCACGCCCGACCTCGCGATGCCCACGTGGGACTTCGACTCCCGGCCCGGGTACGGCCCGGGCTCGTCGATGACCGACGTCATCCCGACGAGCGCACCGCGGCAGGGCGTGCTGCCAGACGAGTACAAGACCGCGCCGACCGACGAGCTGCACGAGCGCATCGAGCGGGCGAAGGCGACGCTCGGCGACCGGGTCGTCGTCCTCGGGCACTTCTACCAGCGCGACGAGGTCGTCCGGCACGCGGACTTCCTCGGCGACTCGTTCCAGCTCGCCAACGCGGCGCTGACGAAGCCCGACGCCGAGGCCATCGTGTTCTGCGGCGTGCACTTCATGGCCGAGACCGCCGACATCCTGGCCCGCGACGACCAGCGCGTCATCCTGCCGAACCTCGCGGCCGGCTGCTCGATGGCGGACATGGCCGACATCGACAGCGTCGAGGCCGCCTGGGCCGAGCTGACCGCCGTCTACGGCACCGAGCCCGACGCCGACGGCCGGGTGCCCGTCATCCCCGTCACCTACATGAACTCCGCCGCCGACCTCAAGGCGTTCTGCGGGCGCAACGGCGGCATCGTCTGCACCAGCTCGAACGCCGCGACGGTGCTCGAGTGGGCGTTCGAGCGCGGGCAGCGCGTGCTGTTCTTCCCCGACCAGCACCTCGGTCGCAACACCGCCAAGGCCATGGGGATCAGCACCGACCTGATGCCGATGTGGAATCCCCGGAAGCCCCTGGGCGGCAACGAGGCGAGCGACCTCGAAGCGGCGAAGGTCATCCTCTGGCACGGCTTCTGCTCGGTGCACCGCCGCTTCACGGTCGACCAGATCGACCAGGCCCGACGCGAGCACCCCGGCGTCCAGGTCATCGTGCACCCGGAGTGCCCGATGGCCGTCGTCGACGCCGCCGACCACGCCGGCAGCACCGACCTGATCCGGAAGACCGTCGCCGCGGCCACCGAACCGACGACGTTCGCGATCGGCACCGAGATCAACATGGTGAACCGGCTCGCCGCGGAGTACCCGCAGCACACGATCTTCTGCCTCGACCCGGTCGTCTGCCCGTGCTCGACGATGTACCGGATCCACCCGGGCTACCTCGCCTGGGTGCTCGAGGCCCTCGTGCGCGGCGAGGTGCTCAACGAGATCGTCGTGCCCGCCGAGGTCCAGGCCGACGCCAAGGTCGCGCTCGAGCGCATGCTCGCGGCCAAGCCCCGCGGCTGAGCCCCGAGCCCGAGCCCGAGCCCGAACCCGAACGACCGAGGGAGACCACCGTGCACGTCGTCATCGTCGGCTCCGGCATCGCCGGACTGACCGCAGCGATCCGTGCCAGCGCCGTCCACGACGTCACACTGGTGACGAAGGGCGCGCTCGCCGACAGCGCCACCGCGTACGCCCAGGGCGGGGTGGCGGTGGCACTCGGGGCCGACGACTCGCCGGCACTGCACCAGGCCGACACCCACGTCGCGGCGGCCGGCAGCGCGGACGCGCGCGCCGTCGAGGTCCTCTGCACCGACGGGCCGGCCCGGGTCCGCGACCTGCTCGCCCTCGGTGTGCCGTTCGACCGCTCGACCGACCCGTCGGCCCTCGACCGGTACGGCGACGACCTGGCCCGCGGGCGCGAAGCCGCGCACGGACGTTGGCGCGTGGTCCACGCCGACGGCGACGCGACCGGCGCGGCGATCGAGCGCACGCTCATCGACGCGCTGCACCGTCAGCACGTCACGATCCTCGAGCGCACCTGCCTCACCGACCTCGTCGTCCGGGACGGCACCGTCGTCGGCATCGACGTCCTCGACCTGCTCGGCGAACCCCGACGGATCGACGCCGACGCCGTCGTGCTCGCCTCCGGGGGAGCGGGACACCTGTACCGCGAGACCACCAACCCGCTCGTGGCGACGGGGGACGGCGTGGCCGCCGCGTGGCGTGCCGGAGCGGTGGTCGCCGACCTGGAGTTCGTCCAGTTCCACCCGACCCGCCTCGCCGTGCCGGACGGCGGGCTCGTGTCCGAGGCCGTCCGCGGCGAGGGAGCCGTCCTCCGCGACGCGCGCGGACGCCGCTTCATGACGGCGGTGCACCCGGACGCCGAGCTCGCTCCACGCGACGTCGTCGCCCGCGGCATCGCCGCCGCCGTCCGCGACCAGGGCGGCGCACCCGTGCTCCTCGACGCCACCGGACTCGGCGCGGACTTCCTGACCGGGCGGTTCCCCGGACTCACCCGGGCCACCCGTGCGGCCGGCTTCGACTGGACCCGACAGGGTGTGCCGGTGTCCCCGGCGGCCCACTACTCGATGGGCGGCATCGCCACCGACGCCGAGGGGCGCACCAGCCTCCCGGGGTTGCTCGCCATCGGCGAGGCCGCCTGCACCGGGGTCCACGGCGCGAACCGTCTGGCCTCGAACTCCCTGCTCGAGGGACTCGTCTTCGCGGTCCGCGCAGCGGACGCGGTCGCCGGACCCCGGCCCGGCATGCTCCGCCTGCGGGGGAACGCAGACCTGCGCGTGACCAGCGTTCCCCGAGCGGCGGACGTGATCCGCGCCTCCCGTCAGACCTGGCCAGGAGGCCCGGATCACCGTGACGGGTCCACCGACGTCCGGCAGGCGGTCCAGGCCGTCATGACCGACCGCGTCGGGCTGCTGCGTGACGCGACCGGACTGGCGAGCGCCCGGCGCGAGCTCGACGCGCTCACCGCGCCCGCCACCGGCGGCGTGCGCGAGCACGAGGACCGCGCACTGCTCGACCTGGCACGGCTGGTGGCGCTGGCCGCCGAGACCCGCACGGAGTCCCGCGGTGCCCACGCCCGCACCGACCACCCCGACACCGATCCAGCAGCCCCGGCCTCGTACGCCTGGGTCGCCGAGACGGTCACTCGACACATCGCCGTTCCGCAGGAGGTTCCCGCATGACCATCGACCCCGGCACCATCCCGCCGCACGCCCTCCGCCGCGTCATCGAGACCGCGCTGGAAGAGGACGCGCCCTGGGGCGACGTCACCAGCGAGACGCTCATCCCGGCCGACGCGACCGCGACGGCGACGCTCGCGGCCCGTGAACCCGGAGCACTGAGCGGCGGGACCGTCTTCGTGGCGGTCATGCACGCGGTCGACCCGTCGATCCGGGCGACCCTGCACGCCGACGAGGGGTCCGCGTTCACCGCCGGCGACACGCTCGCCACCGTGACGGGGTCGGCGCGTTCGGTGCTCCGCGCCGAGCGGGTCGCGCTGAACCTGGTGCAGCGCATGTCGGGCATCGCCACCGCCACCGCGGCCCACGTCGCGGCCGCTGCGGGCACCTCGGCGCGGATCGTCGACACCCGGAAGACCACGCCAGGCCTCCGTGCGCTCGAGCGGTACGCCGTGCGCTGCGGCGGCGGGCACAACCACCGCACGTCGCTGTCCGACGCCGTGCTGGCCAAGGACAACCACCTGGCCGTGCTGCTCGCCGGCGGCATCGGCATCGGTGACGCGATCACCGCAGCGCGGCAGCGGCTCGGGCACACCGTGCACGTCGAGGTCGAGGTGGACCGCATCGACCAGATCGAGCCCGTCGTCGCGGCGGGCGTCGACACGATCATGCTCGACAACTTCACGCCGGCCGAGCTCGAGACGGGTGTCGGCATCGTCGCGGGTCGCGCGCTCGTCGAGGCGTCGGGCGGGGTGTCCCTCGACACCGTCGCGGCCATCGCCGCGACCGGGGTCGACGTCATCTCGGTGGGGGCGCTCACACACTCGGCCCGGGCGCTCGACCTCGGGCTCGACATCGCGGTGGCGGCCGGGGACTGACCGTGTTCTACCTGGACCGGGCGGCCACGACCCCCGTCCGCCGCGAGGTCCTCGAGGCGATGTGGCCGTACCTGACCGGGGTGTTCGGCAACCCGTCGTCGACGCACGGTGTCGGTGACGAGGCCGCGCGCGGGCTCGCCGCTGCACGGGCCACGGTCGCCGGCGTGCTCGGCTGTCGACCGGCCGAGGTCGTCTTCACCACGGGTGGGACCGAGGGTGCGAACACCGCGATCAAGGGGATCGCGCTCGCCGCCCCACGCGGACGACACGTCGTCACCAGTGCGATCGAGCACGAGGCCGTGCTCGAGAGCTGCGCGTACCTGGCACGCTTCCACGGCTTCGACGTCACGGTGCTGCCGGTCGCGTCGGACGGCTTGGTCGACCCGTCGGTGCTGCGTGCGGCGCTCCGGCCGGACACGACCCTCGTGTCGATCGCGCACGCCGACAACGAGATCGGCACCGTGCAGGACGTCCCGGCGCTCGCCGCCGAGGCCCACGCGGTCGGCGCGCGCTTCCACACCGACGCCGTGCAGTCCGCGCCGTGGCTGCCGGTCGGGCTCGACGTCCTGGGCGTCGACGCACTGTCGCTGTCCGGGCACAAGCTCGGGGCGCCGAAGGGGACCGGCGTGCTCGCGGTCCGGTCGGGGGTGCCCGTCGAACCGTTGCTGCACGGCGGGGGACAGGAGCGGGGCCGACGCTCCGGCACCGAGGACGTCGCCGGCGCGGTGGCGGTCGCGACGGCGCTCGGGTTGGTGGCTGCCGGCGGTGCTGCTGGCTCCGCCGCCGCGACGACCGTCCGTGACGCCGTGCTCGACGGGGTGCTCGCCGCCGTCCCCGGCGCGTTCGTGACCGGGTCGCGCGAGCACCGGCTGCCCGGGCACGCGTCGTTCTGCTTCCCCGGGGTCAACGGCGAGACCGTGCTGCTCGAGCTGGAACAGCGCGACGTCGTGTCCTCGTCCGGCAGCGCCTGCGCCGCGGGCAGCACCGAGGCGTCGCACGTGCTCACCGCGCTCGGGATCCCGGACGAGGTCGCCCGGACCGCGCTCCGACTCACCTTCGACGGTTCACTCGCCGCGGAGGACGTACCGGTCGTCGTCGGAGCGGTCGCGGACGCCGTGGCCACCGTCCGCGCACCCGGCTGACGTGTCGAACGCAGGGTGTACTAGACGTTCTACTCCATGAGTGGGGTCGTGTCCCCCCTTATGCGGACACGGAATCTGCGCCAGAGTGTCCACATGGCAAACGTGATGATGACCCGGACACGACGGGACGACCGCTTCCGAGCGGTGCAGCTCCTGCCCGCACCGGCGACCCTCGTCGCGCTCGCCCTGGCTGCGCAGCACGACCTCGGCACCGCCCCCCTCGGGCTGATCGCCGCCGTCGGAGCCCTCGCGACCGTCGGGAGCGCCCTGCTCCCCATGATCCGACCCGCCGCCGCTCGACGGTCGATGCCCGCACCGATCGAGACGGACCGGTACCGAGAGGACACCGAACACCCTTGAGGTCCGACACCGCCTGGCTCCTCCCGTGACCCGGCCGGTGCCCCAGACCGGATGCCGATACCCCTGATCGACATCCGGAGCGGGGCGCGACGTTCCCCCTGTCGTCGCGTCCCGCCACACACCGCGACCCGCCGTGGGCCGACGTCGACCCCCTGAACGACGTCAGTTCCCCTGCAGCCCACGGCGGGCTCCCGGTGTCTCCCGCTCCCGCTACCGTCGGAGCATGCCCTCGTACCGTGTGACCCTGGCGATCGGCGCGCTCGCCGCCGGCACCGCGCCCGACGCCGTCCTGCCCGCTGCGGCCCGGCTGGTCGCCGAGCACGCCGTGGTCGAGGCGCAGGACGTCCGCCTGCTGCGCGGTGTGCCGTGCGCGGTCGTCCGGTTCGAGTCCGACGACGACGCCACGGCAGCGGTCGTGCGCGACCGGGCCGTGCACGGCCTCCGCGACGTGGTCGAGATCCGCTCCGACGTCGTCACGCGTCGTGACGGTGCGCGGTGGATCCCGGTGGCGTGACGGCTGCGGCCGTCCTGCCCGGGGTGTGCGGCGCGCCCGGCCAGACGTAGTCGAGGTCGTCGGATGCGTCCGGGAACAGTACGCGGTAGTGCTCCGGCGCCTTCTGCACCAGCTTCGAGCGGTGTGACGCGTGCAGGGCCTCGTCGTCGTTCCACGGCGGGATCGGGACGTCGCCGCGCTCGTACGCCGCCAGGTCCTCCGGGACCCGCCCGAGGTCCAGCAGCGTCTTCTCCAGGCAGGTGTCCACGTGCCCGCGGTCGAGCCAGACGCGGCACGTCGCCTCCTGGTACGCCATCAGCGCCGGACGGTAGCCGCGCCACATCGCGGTGACCGGGTGGTGCTGCCAGCCGTACCCCGGCAGCGTCAGCGCCCGCATCACCTGCAGGGTCTCCACGCGCTGCTTGCCGAGACGTCGGTCGTCGAGGACCTCGGCAGAGGCCCGGAAGTCGGCGTACGGCAAGAACGTCTGCATGCCGCGGGACGGTACCCGCGGGGCCTGGCACCCGACACATGTCGTCACACGCGGACCGCCCCGGTGGCAGGCGTGTGAGCATCGACCGCATGAGTGGAGAACTGGTCGTCGGCGTCAGCGGTAGCCCTTCGGACCCCTCGAGGACGTCCACCCTGGTCGCGGCCACGGTGGCGCGCCTCGGGCAGGAGATCGAGGGTGCCCGCACCGAGACCATCGAGATCGGCCCGCTCCTGGCCGACCTCGGTGCCGCGTCGTCGCGCGAGGCGATGTCCGAGCGCACCCGGGCGGCACTCGAGACCGTCGAGGCCGCCGACGTGCTCGTCGTCGGCAGCCCGGCGTTCCGCGCCGCCTACTCCGGCGCGTTCAAGCTGTTCTTCGACTGGATCGGGCAGTACGACCTCGTCGACACCCCGGTCCTGCTGACCGCGACGGGCGGCAGCGACCGTCACGCCCTGCTCGTCGAGCACCAGATGCGCCCGCTGTTCGGCTTCTTCCAGTCGACGACGCTGCCGATCGGGGTGTTCGGCAACGAGCGCGACTTCACCAAGCGCGAAGGTGGCTACGACATCGGCAACGTCGACCTCGAACTCCGCATCGACCAGGCCGTGCGCCGGGCGATCCCGATCATCCGCGGGGGCTTCGCCACGGCCGGCCTGGCCGACGTGCGGCGCCCCGCGGACTTCTGACCCGGCGCCGCCGCCCTTCCGCGCGTTCCTGGTCGAATCGGGCGTACCTGGTCTGGAGTTCTCACCAGGTACGCCCGATTCGACCTCGCATCGCAGATGTCGTGGGAAAGAACGCGCTACGGAGCGGGGACGGTGACCGTCTCGCCCGACGCCGCCGACCGGCGCGCGGCGTCGAGCACCTCGACCACGTGCACCGCGTCGTCGACGGGCACCGGCACCGGACCGAGCCCCCGGACGGCCCGCGCGAACCGCTCGTAGTAGTCCGTGTAGGAGCTCTGTGCCGACGGGACGTCGACCGTGCCGGACTCCGTCGTGAGGGTCCCGGACGAAGGCTCGACTCCCCAGGTCGACCGGTCGTCGGCAGGTGACGCACCCGCCACGGCTGCCTGTGCCTGCACGTCGGTGCTCGTGGCCCCGTACGTCCCGTCGACACCGTCGAGGCGGAGCTGCCGTGCACCCAGCCACCCGGCCTTGTTCGACGTCAGGACGGACTCGACACCGGACACGTGCGTCGCTGCGAGCGTGAAGCCGGCGTCGATCTGGCCGTCCTGGTCACGGCCGAGCGAGCGGGCATCGCGAACGTCGAGCGTGCAGGACACCCGGGCGATCGGTCCGAACAACGACACGGCCTGGTCGACCAGGCGCGAGCCGATGTCGGAGAGCACGCCGCCGCCGATGCCGGTCGCGATGCCGTGCCGCTCGACCATGTCGAAGCGGGACCAGAAGCGCAGTGGCGTCCCGACCCGTCCGGCGTCCAGCACGCTCCTGAGGGTCGTGAGGTCGGTGTCCCAGCGGCGGTTGTGGAAGGGCGTGATCACGACGCCGGCGTCGGCCGCGGCCTGCCGGATCTCGCGGGCGGTGGCCGGGTCCGGGGCGAACGGCTTGTCCGCGACGACGGAGACCCCGGCGGCGATCGCCTGCAGGACGAGTTCGCGGCGGGTGGACGGGGGAGTGGTGACGACGACGGCGTCGACGCCTGCGGCGATCAGGTCACCGAGGGAGTCGTGCACGGTGACGCCGGGTAGGTCGGTCGCGAGCTGCTCGCGCTTGGCGGCCGAGCGGGCGACGACGCCGACGAGGTCGATGCCTGCCGCGTCCAGCAGGAACGGGCGGTGGAACGCCCGCCCTCCGATGCCGTAGCCGACGAGTCCGATGCGCACTTTGTCCATACATATGAACCTAGCGCGTCCAGCCCGCGTTGGGAACGTTCCAACGAGGCGGACGGGAGGCCCGCGGGGGCCCCGCCACGGGCCTCCCGTCCGCCTTTTGCGCGCGTGTCGGGCGCGACGTGCGCGCGTGTCGGGCGCGACGTGCGCGCGTGACGGGCGCGACGTGCGCGACGTGCGCGACGTGCGCAACCGCCAGGTTCCACGACTTGCCGTCCGCGTGACGCCGAGGTTCCACTCCGGGGCGGCAGCGGCGCCGAGGTTCCGAGATCTCGGAACCTCGGCGGGGCGAGAACCGCCCGTGCGGCGTGACGGGTGTCAGGCGATGAGGGACGCGACGTGTGCGACCGCCAGGCGGTAGCCGTCTGCGCCCGCGCCGGCGATGACCGCGGTCGCAGCGGTGGCGACGTGGTCGACGTGTCGGAAGGGCTCGCGCTTCCACGTGTTCGACAGGTGCACCTCGACGACGGGGACGGACAGCGCCTCGACCGCGTCGTGCAGCGCGACCGAGGTGTGTGCGTAGGCCGCGGGGTTGATCACGACCGCGGCGAAGTCGTCGAGGGCCTCGTGCAGCCACTCGACCAGTTCGCCCTCGCGGTTCGTCTGGCGGAAGTCCGCGTCCAGTTCGTGCACGGCCGCCTCGGTGTGCACGATCGCCTCGAGCTCGGCGAGCGTCACGGTGCCGTACTGCTCCGGGTCGCGCCGCCCGAGGATGTCGAGGTTCGGTCCGTTGAGGACGAGGATGCGCGCCTGGTCGGTCATGGGGCGAGCCTAGCGATCGCGGGCCACGGGGTACCGCCGGCAGACACATGCCTCGGCTATGTGAACGGTCACAATTCGGTGTAACGTCTCCGTCCGGGTCGGCGGAGTTGTCGACTGCAACACACTGACGTGGAGATGTTGAATGGTTCTCGCTGCAGCGAACGAAGGGATCCGGCTCGACTTGGGCTGGGTCGACTACCTGATGGTCATCGTGTACTTCGCGGTCGTCATCGGGATCGGGTTCACCGCCCGCAAACAGGTCCGGACGAGCATGGACTTCTTCCTGTCCGGGCGCTCGATGCCGGCGTGGATCACGGGCCTGGCCTTCGTGTCCGCGAACCTCGGTGCGACCGAGATCCTCGGCATGGCCGCCAACGGTGCCCAGATCGGCATGGCGACCCTGCACTACTACCTGGTCGGCGCGGTGCCGGCCATGGTGTTCCTCGGGCTCGTGATGATGCCCTTCTACTACGGCTCCAAGGTCCGGTCGGTGCCGGAGTTCATGCTCCGCCGGTTCGGCAAGGCCCCGCACCTGGTGAACTC
The DNA here is from genome assembly GCF_004340725.1 of Curtobacterium sp. PhB128. NCBI lineage: Bacteria > Bacillati > Actinomycetota > Actinomycetes > Micrococcales > Microbacteriaceae > Curtobacterium > Curtobacterium sp. PhB128. The sequence goes on along the minus strand of NZ_SLUR01000006.1, from coordinate 173,270 downwards.
GATCGCGTTCGCGGTGTCGAACGTGCTCATCGCGGGCATCAACCTCTACGCCATGGCCATCGTCATCGAGGCGATGCTCGGCTGGCCGGAGTGGCTGGCCATCGTCGTGTCCGCCGGCTTCGTGCTCGTCTACATCACCCTCGGCGGGCTCTCCAGCGCGATCTACAACGAGGTCATGCAGTTCTTCGTGATCATCGCCGGGCTCATCCCGCTGACGATCGTCGGTCTGCACCGCGTCGGCGGCTGGGACGGACTGTCGTCTGCCATCGTGAAGACCCAGGGCGTGCAGCACCTGCAGGCGTGGGCTGGCACCGGCTTCGGTGACGTGACCAACCCGATCGGCGCCAACTGGCTCGCGATCGTGCTCGGCCTGGGCTTCGTCCTCGGCTTCGGGTACTGGACCACCAACTTCACCGAGGTGCAGCGCGCGTTCTCGGCGAAGAACATGTCCGCTGCGCGCCGCACGCCGCTCATCGCCGCGATCCCGAAGCTGTTCATCCCGGCCATCGTCGTGATCCCCGGTCTCATCGCCGCGGCGGTCGTCGGCAACCAGTTCGCCGACGGCTCGCTCACCTACAACGACGCGATCCCGAAGCTCATCCAGATGTACCTGCCGACCGGTGTCCTCGGCGTCGCGGTGACCGGCCTGCTCGCGTCTTTCATGGCCGGCATGGCGGCCAACGTCTCGTCGTTCAACACCGTCTTCACGTACGACATCTGGCAGCGCTACATCAAGCCGAACATGCCGGACATCCACTACCTGAAGACCGGTCGCTGGGTCACCGTCGTCGGCGTCCTGGTGGGCATCGCGACCGCGTTCATCGCGGCCCAGGCGTCGAACATCATGACGTACATGCAGACGCTGTTCTCGTTCTTCAACGCGCCGCTGTTCGCCGTCTTCATCCTCGGTCTGCTCTGGAAGCGGATGACCACGCAGGGTGCGCTCTGGGGCTACGTGCTCGGCATCGTCACGCCGACGATCACCTGGATCGCGTACCTCGTGAACCCGGACCTGTTCGCCACGGCGACCGCAGAGACCCTGTACGGCGCGATCATCTCGTTCGTGACCGTCCTGATCGTCGGGTTCATCGTCTCGATGTTCACCACGCCCAAGGACGAGAAGGAGCTCGGCGGTCTGGTCTACGGCATCGGCAAGATCGACCTGCACGGCGACTCCGTCGCGACCGACACCGCCTGGTACCGCTCGCCCGCACTGCTCGGCACCGTCGCACTGATCCTGTGCGTCGTCCTGTACCTGCCGTTCCTCTGATCCGCGAAGGAGATCACCGACCATGAGTGACACCACCACCCCCGGCGCGCTGACCGAGGAGCAGAAGGCCGCCCTCGTCCGTTCGACCCGTCGTCTCGACCTGCGCCGCATCCTCGGCGGCCTGTTCGTGCTCTACGGCGTCATCGTGACGATCGTCGGCATCGTCCACTGGGACACCGACCCCGAGAAGACCGGCGGCATCCACATCAACCTGTGGGTCGGACTGTCGATGCTCGTCGGCGGCCTGCTGTTCTTCCTCTGGGACCGCCTGAACCCGGTGCCGGCCGAGGACATCATCGGCCAGGCCGAGGCCGAGGCCGACCAGAAGGCTGCCGGCGAGGGCCGCGCGTCCGCCTGACCTCGGGCGCGCGCCACTGAGCCGACTCGGAACGACGAAGCCGCTGTCGCACGACAGCGGCTTCGTCGTTCCGAGTCGATGAACGCGGGCGGTTGACGCCCTCGCGGAGCGGCAGTAGTATTGATATGTCGATCGGGTGCTGCTCGGTCGAAAGTGATCCCCGGATGTCCTGCAGCCAGCGCGGGCCCGGGGATTTGCGTTTTCCCGGCGGTGCCACAAGCGCGTCACGACACGATGAGGGCGCTCGACAGGTCGTGGGGTGCAGGCATCGCCGCGACATGGCCGCCGCACGCTACGTCGGCCAGCGCGAGGAGCGGTTCATCAGACGGAGAAGCGTGCTCGAACCGGAGCTCCTTGCCGATGCCCCGGTCTCGCAGAGCGTCGAACATCGCTCTGTCGTCGGCATCGCGAGCCGGCCCCCGAGTCTCGAGGATCACCTGGTGGACCTGTCGGAGTTCGAGCTCGTGCGCGAGTCGTTCGATGCAGCGCCGTCGTCGGCGTTCGGTACGTGCCACCGCGCCGTCGTAGCGCACGACCAGGACCGAGACGGCGTGTCGGAGGAGGTCGAGCCACGAGAGTCGCTGACCGGGGAGGGCTTCGTACCAGTGCAGCTTCCGCATCCGCCGCGGTGTCGCCGCCCGGACGTCCGCGCGTGCCGCTTCGCAGGCGGACGCCGTGATGACCACGGCCGCCATGACGTACGTCGTGTGATCGCGTCCGCCGCCCGGCTCCGATTCGTCGACGTACGCGTGCATCGAACCAGCATATTGCGTATCAGTCCGCACCGCGACGGAACGGTTGCGCATCGCCGCGCCACGGGCCAGGTTGAGCGTGACGAAAGGAACCTCCCCATGGACACGATGGTCTTCATCAACCTGCCCGTCACCGACCTCGACCGTTCGACGGCGTTCTACGAAGCCCTCGGCTACTCGATCAACCCGATGTTCACCGACGACACCGCTGCGTGCATCGTCATCAGCGACACGATCTACGTCATGGCGCTCACCCACGCGAAGTTCGCCGACTTCACCGACAAGACGATCGCCGACGCCGGCACCGTCGAGGTCATCAACTCGCTCACCGCCGGGTCGAAGGACGAGGTGCACCGCATCGTCGACGCCGCCGTCGCGGCCGGCGGGAGCGAGGACCGCGCGCCGATGGACCTCGGCTTCATGTTCCAGCGGAGCTTCACCGACCCGGACGGTCACCGGTGGGAGTACGTGTGGATGGACCCGCAGGCCGCCCAGGACGGCCCGCCGGCCGAGTGACCACACGGCCGGCAACGACGGTGTCGGCGGCGCACGCGAGGATGGTGCGATGAGCACCGAGCCCGCAGCCACCGAGCCCGCAGCCACCGAGCCCGCGCCCCACTCCGACCTGGTGATCGGCGACGACGGACTCGCCCGGCCGGTGTGGGCATCGACGGACGAGCTGCTCCGCGACTACTACGACACCGAGTGGGGCATGCCGGTGCGGGACGAGCGCGGCGTGTTCGAGCGGCTGTCACTCGAGGCGTTCCAGTCCGGCCTGTCGTGGCGCACGATCCTGGCGAAGCGTCCGGCGTTCCGTGCGGCGTTCGCGGACTTCGACCCCGACACCGTCGCGGGCTTCGGCGAGGACGACGTCGCTCGGCTGATGGCCGACGCCGGCATCGTCCGGAACCGGGCGAAGATCCTCGCGACCATCACGAACGCGAACGCGACGGTCGCCCTGCGGCAGGACGGCGGGTTGTCCGACTTCGTCTGGTCGTTCCGTCCGGCGACGACGCCCGAACCGGAGTCGTACGCCCAGGTCCCGACGACCTCCGACGAGTCCGTCGCACTGTCGAAGGCACTGCGGAAGCGCGGCTTCGCGTTCGTCGGTCCGACCACGATGCACGCCCTGATGGAGGCGCTCGGCATCGTCGACACGCACCTGCTCGGCAGCCACCGGCGCGGGACCTCGGGCGTCTGGAACTGACCAGGACGCCGACCCCACCGGCAGCGAGGGCACCGGGCTAGGGTCGCGGCATGAGCACCGACCAGCCGAACCCGCGCGTGCGTCCTGTCCACCCGGTCGACGCCGACGTCGTCGACGTGCCCGTCGACGTGCCGGCCCCCACGCCGGACACGGCCGGGGACGCGGCGACGGAGCCGGAGCCTGGCCACGACCCCGCCGAGGTCCGGATCGCCTTCCTGCTCTTCCCGGACCTGACGCAGCTCGACTTCACCGGTCCGGCGCAGGCGCTCTCCCGGGTGCCCGGCGCACGCGTCGAGTACGTGGCGGCGACGCTCGACCCGGTGCCGACCGACTGCGGGTTCGCGCTGGTCCCGACGACGACCATCGCCGACGCGGGTCCGGCGGACGTCCTCGTGGTCCCCGGCGGTGACGGCGCCTTCGACGCGATGCTCGACCCCGAGCTCATCGGGTTCGTCCGGCGCGAGGCCGAGCGCGCCACGTGGGTGACCTCGGTCTGCACGGGTGCGTTCGTCCTCGGTGCCGCGGGACTCCTCGCCGGCAAGCGTGCGACGACCCACTGGGCGTCGAAGCCGATGCTCGAGGCGTTCGGTGCGCAACCGGTCGACGAGCGGATCGTCGACGACGGTGCCGTCGTCACGGCGGCCGGCGTCAGTGCAGGCATCGACATGGCGCTGTGGCTGGCGGCCGAGCTCGCGGGGCGGGCAGCGGCCGAGGCGATCCAGCTGCAGATCGAGTACGACCCGCAGCCGCCGTTCGACGCGGGCTCCGCGGAGCGCGCCGACGCCGTCGTGGTCGCCCGCGCACGGGCTGCGGCCGAGGCAGCGCGCGGGGACCGGGTCACCCGCGCAGCGGCTGCCGTCCTGCCGTGACGACACAGCTACCGTGACGAAGCACCTGCCGCGACGACGCGGCAGGGCCTTCAGACCAGCGGCTTCTGCATCTGCGTCGCCGTGACCTCGTACCCGAGCGAGGCGTACAGGTCCTGCGCGCCGGTGTTGTAGCCGAACACGTTGAGCCCGATGCTCGTCGCCCCGTGCTCCGCTGCAGCCCGCTGGCCGAGCTCGAGTGCGCGGCGCGCGTGCCCGCGACGACGGTGCGGTTCGTCGATCTCGACGTCGAACACCCACCAGTCGGTCCCGCCCGGAGCGAACGGCCCGATCCAGAGGTACCCGACGGCCGTGCCGTCCTGGTCGAGGACGTCCCACACCAGGTGTCCGTCAGCCGGGGACCCGCCCGGGAACCACTGGTCGAGCGACTTCTGCTTGTTCGCCTCGGCCTGTTCGCGGGTCTCACCCGCCTGCATCCGCGACGCCACGTACTCGGCCATGGTCCGGTCGAGCCAGGCCGGGAGGCGCGTGGCCGGCATCTCCTGCAGGCGCGTGTCCGTCATCGGTTGCCCTTCGAACCCCGGCTCGGCTTGCCGCGCATCTTCCCGCGGCCGGGGGTGGGGCCCTTGCCGGTGTTCGACTTCTTGCCGCTGCCGGACTTGCCGCTGCCGGGCGACTTCGCCTTCGCCTTGCCGCCGGCGCCTCCGGCACCCGCTCCGCCCTTGGCCGACCCGCCCTTGCCCGATCCGCTGCCGGCCTTCGAGCCAGCTTGCGTCGCACGCAGGGCCTCTTCGACGTCGCGATCGGTGCCGGTCGGCTGGTTCCGCGAACTGTTGGCAGTGCGTCCGCGCACCACGCCGATGAACTCCTCGGTGGTTTCGGTGGCGTCCTCGTCACGCCAGACCAGCGCGATCTGCGTGCCGGGGGCGCCGAAGAGCGGGCGCGCGACGAGGTCCTTGCGGCTCGCCGCGCGGAAGAGCGACTGGGGGAGCACGACCACGCCGACGTTCGCCTCGACCAGGTCGAGCGCGGCGGCGATGTCGGCCGGCACCGGACCGGCGTCGACGACGTGCACCTCGGCGTCGGCGAGGTCCACCTCGGCCAGGTCGGCGAGGGGAGAGTCCTTCGGCATCGCGACCACGGCCGTCTCGGTCCAGAGCGGGATGGCGTTGTGCTGGTCGGAGACGGGCATGCGTGCGAAGACCATGTCGACCTCGCCGGCGAGCGTGTCGTCGACGTCGTCGGACCCGATCGGCCGCAGCCGCAGCTCGATCGAGGGGTGTCGATCCCGCCAGACACGGGCCCACTTGGCCGGGGAGACCCCGGGCACGAATGCGATGGTGAGTGCCGCGGTCATGCAGACGAGCATAGGGGCCGTACTCTAGGGGGCATGGCGCAGGAACAGACCATGAAGCCCGAAACGGCTGCGAAGAAGCTCGGCATCTTGCTGGCGGCCGCTCCGGAGTCCTTCCAGGGCGCTCCCGTCACACGGACCGCCTTCGACGAGCTCCGGACCGAACCCCCGACGTGGCTCGAGGACCTCCGACGCGACGGCCCGCACCCGCGACCCGTCGTGGCGCAGAAGCTCGGCATCTCGATCTCGGGGCTGACCCGTGCGGGGATCGACGACGCGCTCACCACGGCGGAGATCAAGACGCTGCTCGAGCAGAAGCCCGAGTGGCTCGTCCGTGAGCGCGAGACGCAGGCCGCCGTGCACGTCGAGAACGCCCGTGTGAAGCAGGAGCGCGCCGCCAAGGCCGCTGCCCGCGCCGAGGACTGACCCGCCCGGCACCGCGCCGCCGCAGCTGAGGACCCGCCGTGCACGAGACCGTCGCCGACGCCATGCTCGTCGTGCCGCAGTTCGCGTCAGTGTGCTGCATCGTCGGGGACCGCTACCGACCGCGCCCCGGCGTGATCGTGCCGGCCGCGGTGATGCTCGTCGCGATGCTCATGCCCGTCGTGCACGCGGGCGCGGTGTGGACGCTGTTCGCGGCGACGCTCCTGCTGTTGCTCGCACCGCTGCCGGTGATGCGCCGACGCCGTGCCGACGGCCGCCGCGCCGAGCCGATGGACGTGCACCGCGCGCTGTCGGCGGTCGTGATGGCCGGCATGCTCCTGATGGGCCACGCGACCGGCGTCGCCGACGGGCACGCGGGACACGGCATCGCGTTGTCCGCGGTGCTCGGTGCCGGCGTGATCGGCTACTGCGCGTTCAGCGGGTGGCTCCTGCGGTACGAGTGGGCGCAGGAGGACCGCCGGGCTGTGCGCAGCGGCGAGGTCTTCGCGATGACGGTCGCCGTCGTCGGCATGACCCTCGCGATGTAGCGCTCGAGCGTCGTCGGGGTCAGTCGGTCGTGGCCGACGAGTCGCCCGAGTGCGTGACACGGTCCTTCGCTGCGCGGAGGGTGTCCTTCGGCACCGGCGGCACGCCCCGTCGGATGCCTCGGAGTCCGACGACGAACAGGACGGCGGTGACGACGGCGAACACCACGAACGTGATCCCCGTCGCGGCCCAGATCGGCAGTGCCAGGGCCAGGAGCGCCACCACGAGGCCGGCCAGCAGCACGAGTGTGGTCAGTGCGAAGGCCACTGCGGCGCCGGTGAGCACCAGCCCGGTCTTCGCGCCGTTCGCCCGTTCGCTGATCTCCCGCCGAGCCGAGGCCACCTCGTCACGGACGGCGCGCAGCACGGGTTCCAGCGCCTTCTGCACCAGGCCGGCGGTGACGGTGTCGCGGAAGGACGGCTTGCTGCTCGTCGTGGTGTCGTCGTGGTCCGTGGTGCTCATGGGTCTCCTGTCCGGGGCGCGGTGATCGCGTCCACCTGCTGTGACGCGTCCGGTCCGATGATCGTCACGTCGGCGGCGGCCTGTTCGGTCGCTTCCCAGCTTGCGGAGCCGCCGGTGGCGGTGGGCGCGACCGCCGGGAGGCCCGCCCCGCGTCGACGACGCAGGACGGGCCTCCCGGGGTGGTCGGGCCGAGTGCCCTACTCGGCGATCTCCTCGAGGTCGTCGATGCCACGGGCCGCCGCCGCTGCGCGGCGCGCGCGCATCGACGGGGCCGCGAGCGCGGCGAGCACGGCGAGGACCGCCACGCCGGTGCACGCCCAGAACCCGATGGTGAAGGCGTCGTCCGTCGGCAGACCCTGCGGGGTGCTGTGCGAGGTGATGAGCGCCGCGATGACCGCGGTGCCGACGCTCGAGCCGATCGTACGGACGACGGTGTTGGCGCTGATGGCCTCGCCGGTCTGGTTCGCGGGGACGCTCTCGATGATGGCGTTCGAGCACGCGGCGAGGGCCAGGCCGATGCCGATGCCGGTCAGGATGCCGGAGACGACGACCTGCCAGAGCTCACCGTGCGCGATCGCGGGCAGCAGGAACGCGGCGACGATGGCGATCCCGCCGAGCAGCATGGGCGGCTTCGGACCGACCTTGCGGACGAGGATGCCGGCGATCGGCCCGGCGACGATCATCATCAGGACGGTCGGCAGCAGGAAGAGGCCGGCCTGGGTGACGTCCTTGCCGAAGCCGTAGCCGAGTGCGCTCGGCAGCTGCAGCAGGGTCGGCACGAGCACGAAGGTGCCGAACATCGCGAAGCCGAAGACGAGCGCGACGACGTGGGCCGTCCAGACGCCGCGGACGGCGAACAGGCGGACGTCGATGAGCGGTTCGGCGACGCGGAGCTCGACCAGGACGAACGCGACCAGTGCCACGGCGCCGAGGACCAGCAGGCCGATGGTCTTGCCGTCACCCCAGCCCCAGGTCTCGCCCTCGCTGACGGCTAGCAGGATCGAGACGAGCGAGACGGCGAGGACGAACGTGCCGACCATGTCGAGACGGCCGGGCTTGCGGACCGGCGACTCCGGCATGCCGAAGATCGCGCCGAGCAGGGCGATGACGACGAGCACGGCGGGCAGCCAGAACAGCCAGTGCCACGACAGGTGCTCGACGATCGGGCCGGCGGCGACGATGCCGACGCCGGCGCCGATGCCGAAGATCGCGGAGAGCAGACCGATCGTGACGCTGACCTTCTCCTTCGGCAGCTCGTCGCGGACGATGCCGATCGACAGCGGCATCACCGCGCCGGCGGCGCCCTGCAGCGCACGGCCGACGATGAGGACGCCGAGGTTCGGTGCCAGCGCGGCGAGCACGGCACCGACGAGCAGGATCGACAGCACGACGATCAGGACCTTGCGCTTGCCGATCATGTCGCCGAGGCGGCCGAGGATCGGCGTGAGCACCGACGCGGAGAGCAGGTAGGCGGTGAGCACCCAGCTCGTCGCGCTCGTCGAGGCGCCGAGGTCCTGTCCGATGGTCGACAGCGCCGGGGCGACGAGCGACTGCAGGACCGCGAACGACAGACCGCCGAGGGACAGGTAGACGATGATCGCCGTGCTGTTCGGCCGGTGTCCGGCGGTGGTGGGGTGCGAGCCCGTGCGGGGGCTCTGCATGGTGTCGGTCATCGTGCTCCGTGTCTCGGGTGATGTAAACAATTGCTGACTTGACGAGGGTACGCAGTTCTCACGCGATGTCAACACTTGCTTACATCCCGGGCCCGGCCGGTACGCTTCGACCATGAGCAAGGACGCCGCCGCCACCCGACTGCTGCTCGTACGAGCGGCGCGGCACCGGTTCGCGTTCGACGGGTACAAGGCGACGACGGTGCGGGACATCGCCGCCGACGCCGGGGTCAACGTCGCGCTGATCAACCGCTACTTCGGGTCGAAGGAGGGGCTGTTCCGCGCCTGCCTCGACCGGGTGGTGCAGGACCTCGGGGCCGAGCAGCCCGTCGAGCGCGGCCTCGAGCGCGCGCTGGCCGGCCTGGTCTCGCACGTGGTTCGCGCGCCGACCGACGACGACTCCCTCCAGCTCATGCTGCTGCTCCGGTCCTCCGGCGACGACGGTGCCGACGCCATCCGCCGCGAGACCCTCCGCCGGTACGCGGAACGGCTCGCCACGGCCGTCGGCGGCGAGGTCACCGAGGAACTGCTCGTCCGGGCCGAGATCGCGCTGTCGGTGGTGCTCGGGATGACGATGCTCCGGCGGTCCACCGCGGTGGAGCCGCTCGCGTCGGCCGACGACGACGTCGTGGCCGGGGCACTCGACGACGCGCTCCGCGCCCTGCTCGCACCGTCGCGGTAGCGTCGAGCCGTGTCCGACCGACCAGCCCGCCGTCCCGACCCCGCCCCGCGCCTCGACGAGGTCGACGAGCGCATCCTCTGGACCCTGGCCGGCGACGCCCGGATCCCGAACAACCGGCTCGCCGCCGCGGTGGGCATCGCGCCGTCGACGTGCCTGACCCGGGTCCGGGCCCTCGAGGACGCCGGGGTGATCCGCGGCTACCGGGCCGAGGTCGACATCGCGCGCCTCGGCTTCTCGATCGAGGCGATGGTCTCCGTCCGGGTCCACGCTGCGGCCCGCCACGAACTCCGGGACTTCGCGAAGCGACTGCTCCGGGTGCCCGTCGTGCAGGACGTCTCGTTCCTGGCCGGCGACAAGGACTTCCTCGTGCACATCGCGTGCGAGTCGACCGAGCAGCTGCGGGACTTCGTCGCCGACGAGCTCAGCGGCGACCCGTCGGTGGCGACGACCCAGACGAACATCGTGTTCGAGCGGCTCGTCGCCGACCGGTCCACGCAGGGCCGCTCGTTCGACGAGCTCCGCCGCTGGCGCGCCTGACGAGCCCGCCCACGCAGACGCGCCTGACGAGCCGGTCCGGTCAGCGCTGCCGGGTCATCGGGACGTGCGGGATCCGGTCCTCGAGGTACTCGTCCCCGGAGCGCACGAACCCGAAGCGGGCGTACCACTGCTCGAGGTGCGACTGGGCGCCGAGGGCGATGCTCGCGGAGCGGGACTCGGCGATCGCGGCCTCGATCAGCCGCCCGGACAGGCCCTGCCCGCGGGCGTGCGCCGCCGTGACGACCCGGCCGATGCGCTCGGTGCCGTCGGGTTCGCGCAGGAGCCGGAGCGTGGCGTCCACCGAGCCCTGGCCCGCCCAGAACTGCACGGTGCCGGGCTCGAGGTCACGCCCGTCGATGTCGCCGTACGCGGCGCCCTGCTCGACGACGAAGACGTCCTGTCGCAGGCGGAGGATCTCGTGCAGCGTGACGATGTCCAGGTTGCGGGTCGGGGCGGAGAAGATCGAGACCACGGACGGCCTTTCCTGAGAATTTCTTCCAGAACGGGGTGCGTTCCGGAACGGACCGGCGTACATTGCCGGTCAACCAGTCTACGTGCGCAGCCGAGTTCAGGAGGTGAGCGCATGGACACGACGTCGCGCGCACCCTGGCTCGCGGTGCTCCGGATCGCCCTGCTGGGCGTCGGGACCCTCGCTGCCCTCGTGCTGCTGTCCCTGGCGTTCGGGGCCCGTCCGGCCTCGGCTGCCGAGGCCGCGTCCACTCCGCCCGCCCAGACGCAGCAGCGCGGGATCGTCAGCGGTGTGGTCGACGGGCTCGGCGAGACTGTGCACGACGTGTCCGGCGGTGTCGGACAGGTCGTCGGCGGCGTCGTGGACCCCGTCCGCGCAGCGGTTGCGCCAGCTCCGAAGCCGGCGCCGGCTCCGGCTCCGGCGCCGGCGCCGGCAGCCCCGAAGCCGGCCCCGGCACCCGCGGCAGCCCCGGCAGCGCCCGCGCCTGCGCCGGCTCCCGTCGCCCCCGCCCCAGCAGCTCCGGCTCCCGCAGCTCCGACCCCCGCCGCTCCGGCGACCGCGCCCGCGGTGCCGGCCACGACCGCCCCTGCGGCCGAGCCGGCCACGCACCCGGTGCAGGGCGTCGTCGAGCACGTGGGCACCGCCTCCCGGCCCGTCACCGACACCGTCGCGACGGCGCTGCGCCCCGTCACCGGGACCGTGCAGACGGTCACCGACGCGCGACCCGTGACCACGGTCGTCGACACGCTCGACCACGTGGTCGGCAGCGTCCCGGTGGTCGGCCCCGTCGTCGGTGACGACACCCTCGGCACGGTCACCGCTCCGGTCACCGGCCTGGTCGACGACACCCTCGGCGGTGTCGGCACGATCGTCGGACAGGTCCCCGACGTCGTCGCGGGCGTGGTCCCGTCGGTCGGTGGCGTCCTGCCAGGAGGCACGGATCCCGTCATCGACGTCCCCGCACCTCCGCTCGTCGTCGGCACCACCCCGTCCGGCGTGCCCGGTTCGGCTGTCCCGTCCGCGCGACCGCCGCAGGCTGCCGCCCCGGCGACGACCCCGTCCGCGCCCACGGTCGCGTCGACCGACGATCATGCCGCTCTCGGAACGAGCGTCGAGCGCCGTCCCGGTCTGGCCGTCCCGTCCACCTTCGTGACCGGACCGCTCGCCGGCCCCGTCGCTGGTGCCGTGCAGGACGCGACGCTGGGCGGCGTCGCCCTGCTCGTCCCCGAGCCGGGCGACGGCCACGGAGCGCCGTCCGACCGCCAGGGCGGCGCGGGCGTCCTCGGGGGCAGTGCCACCTCGACTCCCGGCGGCGTCGCAGCCGTCGGCATCGTCGGCTCGACCGACGACATCGTCTCCCTCGCCGCGGGGTCTCGCGGCACGCTCTCCGACGACGCGGTCCCCGCATCGGTCGTCGGCGAGCACGACGTCGCCCCTGACTGAGATCGGTGCGCCTGTCCGGCACGGCAGGCACGCACACACACCGACCGCGACCGCGGTCGGCCAACGATCTCGATCAGGGAGTACGACCATGAACAAGTACGTCTCGAGAGGGCTCTGGTTCGCCCTCTTCGTCGGCGGCCTCACGCTCGGAGGGGCGGCAGCGGCGAACGCTGCCACGACCTCCGGAGCGGACGGCGCCGTGTCCGGAACCCAGGTGGTTCCGTCGGTGGACGCTCCGGTGTCCCTCACCGGCAACGCCCTCGGGGTGCTCGGCGACGCGGTGTCGTCGGTGACCTCGCCCGCCGCGGCTCCTGCGGCTCCTGCAGCCCCAGCCGCCGCTCCTGCACCGGCTCCTGCTCCTGCTCCTGCGCCTGCACCGGCCCCAGCTCCCGCGCCGACGACCTCGGGCGCCGACGGCACGGCCTCCGGCACCCAGGTGGCGCCGGCTGTGACCGCCCCGGTCTCCGTCGGTGGCAACGCCGTCGCCGTCGGTGGCGACGCGGTGTCGGCCCCGGCTGCTGCTCCGGCTGCGCCTGCTCCGGCTGCTCCGGTTCCGGCTGCCGCCGCTGCTCCGACCACGTCCGGTTCGGACGGCACCGGCTCGGGGACCCAGGTCGCCGGCGACGTGACCGTCCCCGTCACGGTCGGTGGCAACGCGGTCGCCGTCGGCGGTGACGCGGTGTCGACCACGACGCCGCCCACACCGGCAGCATCCACCCCGGCAGCACCGGCCGAGCCCGCTGCTCCGGCACCGGTCACCTCGGGTGAGGACGGCACGGCCTCGGGGACGCAGGTCGCCCCGGTCGTGTCGATCCCGGTGACGGTGTCCGGCAACGGCATCGGGGTGCTCGGGGACGGCACCGCTGCGGGGTCCGGCCCGGCGGCGACGCCGGCACCGGCCGCTCCGGCCACGACCACGCCGAGCACGTCCGGCGACGACGGGCTGCTCTCCGGCACGCAGGTCGGCGGACTGGTCGACGTCCCGGTCACGATCGGCGGCAACGGCATCGGGCTGCTCGGTGACGGCACCTCGGCAGGCACGACGCCCGCCGCGGGCACCGGCACGACCGCCGGTCCGGCTCCGGCCGCCGGTGGCACGACGGACGGGGCGGACGGCACCGCCTCGGGCACCCAGGTGGCCCCGGTGGTCGCGGTCCCGATCACCATCGGCGGGAACGGCATCGGCGTCGTCGGCGACGGCACCAGCACCGGCGGGGCGACCCCGGCGGGCACCACCCCGAGCAGCACGACTCCGTCCGCCGGGGGTGCGACCTCCGGTGACGGTGACCTGCTCTCCGGCACCCAGGTGGTCCCGGTGATCAGCCTGCCGATCACCATCGGTGGGAACGGCATCGGCGTCGTCGGCGACGGTACCGCCACCACGCCGGGCACCGGCACGACGCCCGGCGACGGCACGGACCCGGGCACCGACCCCGGCACGGACCCGGGTACGGACCCGGGCACGACCCCGGGCGACGGCACAGACCCGGGCACGACCCCGGGCGACGGCACGGACCCGGGCACGACCCCCGGTGACGGGACGGACGCCGGCGACGGCACCGTGGCCGGAACCGTGACCACCCCGGCCGGTGCGACCGGCGCGGACGGGCCGACCCGGGCCTCCACGGCGGGTGTGGTGACCACCACGGTCGCCGCGACCAGCGGGATCCCGGCCGTCACTCGGACGCTGGCCGACACGGTGAGTGCCGCCGGTGACGGCGCGACCGCGCTCGCCTACACGGGAGCGACCTCGCCGATCGTCCCCGTCGGGTTCGCGCTCCTGCTGCTGCTCGCCGGGGCGGGCACGCTCGTGCTCCGTCGCCGGCACTCGGCGGTCGACACCGACGGGCCGCGCTGACAGCAGGTGACCGAGGGGCGTCGCACCGCCGGCGCCCCTCGTCACCGTGCCCGGAGTTGTCCGAACGGCCGGCCGGCACCACCATGAGGGGGTGCGCTCCGCCCTCGTCCGGCAGCCGGTGACGGCCGCCATCACGTTCCTCGTGGTCGCGACCGCGGTCTTCGGCATCGTCGTCCGGGTGCTGCACGGTGCCGACCCGGCCTCGTACGGGCCCTTCCGGATCTTCGCGGCGTCCACCGGCGCGGTCGCGTTGCTCACCACGATCGCCGGCGTCGTCGTCCTCGTCGGTGCCGCCGAGCGGCTGATGGGGTCGTGGCGGACCGCCCTGGCGTTCGTCGTCACCACGGTCGTCGGCACCGCGGCCGGCGCGCTCACCGCGTTCGTCGACACGGACGGCCGCGACCTCACCGGCCTGCTGCTCGGGCGGGCGACGGCCTTCGACCCCTGGACCGCGATCGTCGGCACGATCGTGACCGCGAGCGCGTTCGCCGGACCGCTCTGGCGACGGCGCATCCGGGTGAACGCGCTCGCCGTCGTGGCCGCGCTCCTGCTCTACGCCGGACACGCCTCCGACCTGTACGCGGTGCTCGCCGCCGGGACGGGATGGGTGCTCGGTGAGCTGCTCCGCCGCACCCCGGAGCGCGGCGGATGGGTGCGCAGCTCGCACCGCGAGACCCGGGTCCTGCTCGGGACGGTCGTGCTGGTGTCGGCGATCGGCCCCGTGGTGGCGCTCGTCTCCCGCGCACGGATCGGACTGCTCGCGCCGATCGCCGCGGTGCTCGGCACCGGGCCGGTCACTCCCGTGAGCGGCTGCGGCACCGACGGGGCCGCTGGGCAGTGCCTCCGCGCGCTGCTCGCGTACCGCGCGACCGACCCGTGGACGCTGCTGCTCGCCATCGCGCCGTTGCTCGTCCTCGTGGTGGGCGGCCTCGGGCTCTTCCGGGGCAGCCGGTTCGCCGTCTGGCTCGTGGTGGCGGTCGACGTGGTGACGGCGGTCGCGGCCGCGGTGACCTACGGGGTGCTGCCGGCGCGGGCCGGTGGGCTGCAGGGCACCGCCGACGAGTTCGTCACGGCGCTGTCGGTCGGTGCGTCGATCGTGGTGCCGCTCGCGACCGCGGCCGTCCTCGTGCTCCGGCGCCGGTCGTTCACGGTGCTGCCCTCACGGCGGCGTGTGGTCGCCTTCGCGGTGACCGTCGTCGCTGCGGTCGCCGTCGTGGTCGGCACGGTCGCGGTGTTCGCGGCGTCGGCCCCGGAACACGTCGAGGACCCGCTCCGGCTCGCCGTCGCCGCCCTCGGCCCCCTCTCGCCCCTGACCTTCTGGGAGCAACTGCCCTCGCTCGGCACGGCGCTCCGCATCGTGATCGGACTCGCCGGACCCGTGCTCTGGTTCGTCGTCGCGCTCGCCGCGGTCCGGCCCACCGGCGCAGTGGAACCCGACACCGACGCGGACGGCTCCCGGTCCGACCGCGAACGGGCCCGGGCGCTGGTGCTCGCGGGCGGCGGCGACACCTTCGGGTGGATGACGACCTGGCGCGGCAACGCCTACTGGTTCGCGGCCGACGGGCGCGCCGGGGTGGCGTTCCGGCGCAACGGTGGGGTGGCCGTCACCGTGGGTGGCCCGTTCGGCTACCCGGACGCCCGCGCCGCGGCGATGACGGACTTCGCCCGGTACTGCGACGACAACGGGTGGACGACGGTCTTCTACGGCATCGACGCCGGGACGGCCGAGCTGCTCACGACGCAGGGCTGGTCGACGTTGCCGGTCGCCGAGGACGCCGACCTCGACCCCCGCACGTGGACGACGACGGGCAAGCGCAAGCAGGACGTCCGCACCGCCGTGAACCGGGCCCGCCGCGAGGGCATCACCGCCACCTGGTCGTCCTGGCAGGACCTGCCGCCGTCGACGGCACGGCAGATCGAGGCGATCTCGGAGGAGTGGGTCTCTGAGCGCGAGCTCCCCGAGATGGGCTTCACGCTCGGCGGGGTGGACGAGATGCGCGACCCCGCCGTCCGGACGCTCGTCGCGCAGGACGCCACCGGGCGGGTGCTCGCCGTGACGAGCTGGTTGCCGAGCCACCGCGAGGGGCGGGTCGTCGGCTGGACCCTCGACGTCATGCGCCGGACCGAGGCCGCGCCGAACGGCGTGATGGAGTTCCTCGTCGCGAGCGCCGCCGAACGGATGCGCGACGACGGCGTCGAACGACTCAGCCTGTCGGCGGCACCGCTCGCGCAGGCGGGCGAGAACGCTGCACCGAGCGACGGCGTGCAGAGCCTGCTCGAGCTCGTCGGGGGAGTCCTCGAACCGGTCTACGGCTTCCGGTCGCTGCTCCGGTTCAAGCAGAAGTTCGGCCCCGACCTGCACCCGCTCGTCCTCGCCTACCCCGACCCGGTCGCGCTGCCGTCGATCGGCCTCGCGGTCGTCCGGGCGTACCTGCCGGACCTGTCCCTGCGGCAGGCGGTCGCGCTCGCGCGCGGACGCGGCTGAGGCGGCACGGTCGACGGGCCGGTGCGGTGGACGCGACCGGGCGGCGGACGGGAGGCGCGGTGCGGGCCCGCCCCGGGCCTCCCGGTCGTGCGCCGCGTCGCCCCGTTACGTGCCCCGCTCCGGCCCGACGCGTCGGTCACCGGTCTGGGGTATCGTTCCGACTACGCAAGCGCTCCGGGGTCGGTGCAATTCCGAACCGGTGGTGACAGTCCACGAACTGATGACGGGTGCGAACCCGGCAGAGGTTGACTCGGTGTAACTCCGGGACCGACGGTGAGAGTCCGGATGGGAGGCGCGCTGGCGGACGAGACGACCCACCCTGCGTGGGACGACCCGTCCGTCGATGCCGACGATCGTCGAACACCCCCGGAGTCCCGTTGAGAGGACACCAGTGTTCACCGGCATCATCGAGGAACTCGGCACCGTCACCGCCGTCGAGCAGCACGGCGACTCCGTCGCGCTCACCGTCCGCGGGCCGATCGTGGTCGCGGACGCCAGCCACGGCGACTCCATCGCCACCAGCGGCGTCTGCCTGACCGTGGTCGAGCAGACCCCCGACTCCTTCACCGCGTTCGTCATGAAGCAGACGCTCGACATGAGCGCGCACGGAGCGTTGCGGGTGGGCGACCGCCTGAACCTCGAGCGCGCGGCGTCGGTCGGTGACCGGCTCGGCGGCCACATCGTGCAGGGCCACATCGACGGCACCGCCACCGTGCTCGAGACCGCGGACGGCGACGGCTGGCGCCGGGTGCGGTTCTCGCTCGCGCCGGCGCTCAGCCCGCTCGTCGTCGACAAGGGGTCGATCGCGCTCGACGGCGTCTCGCTCACCGTCAGCGCCGTCTCGCCCGAGGACACCGCGCCGGACGCCGCCTGGTTCGAGGTCAGCCTGATCCCGGAGACGCTCGAGGCCACGACCCTCGGCCTGCGCGTGCCGGGGGACCGGGTGAACGTGGAGACCGACGTGCTCGCGCGGCACGTGCGCCGGATGCTGCGGCTCGACGCCGCGGTCGGTTCGGTCGACGCCGCGGGCTCGCTCGAGACCGCGGGCTCGCTCGAGCCCGTCGGTTCGTTCGAGCACGTCGGATCGGAGGCCCGGTGATGGTCGCCTCGGTCCCGCAGACGCTCGGTTCGTCGAGCATCGAGGCCGCGATCGCGTCGGTCGCGGCCGGCCGCCCGGTGATCGTCGTCGACGACGAGGACCGCGAGAACGAGGGCGACGTCATCCTGTCCGCCGAGCTCGCGACGCCGGAGTGGATCGCCTGGACCGTGGCGCACTCGTCGGGGTTCATCTGCGCGCCCGTGAGCGCCGAGATCGCCGACGCCCTCGACCTGCCGCCGATGGTCCAGCACAACGAGGACGTCCGCGGCACCGCGTACACCGTCACGGTCGACGCAGCCGTCGGGGTCACCACGGGCATCAGCGCCCACGATCGTGCACGCACGCTGCGGGTCCTCGCCGACCCGACCTCCGTGCGCGACGACCTGCACCGCCCCGGCCACGTCGTCCCCCTGCGGGCACGACCGGGCGGGGTCCGCGAACGTGCGGGACACACCGAAGCCGCGATCGAGCTCGTCACCGCAGCCGGGCTCCGGCCCGCCGCGGCGATCTGCGAGATCGTCGACGAGGACGGCAGCATGATGCGGCTGCCGGCGCTCGTCGAACTCGGGGCGCGCGAGGGCGTGCCCGTCATCACCATCGCCGCGCTCGTCGAGTGGCTGGACGCGGCAGACCGGACAACGGCAGCAGCTGCCCTGTCCACGGAAGGAACAGCACGATGAGCGGAGCAGGCGCGGCGGACCGCGACCACGTCGACGGCACCGGGATCCGGGTGGCCATCGTCGCCGGGCAGTGGCACGACACGATCGCGGCGGGCCTCCTCGCCGGGGCGCAGCGCGAGGTCGAACGGCTCGGCGCCACCGCGTCGGTGTTCCCGGTCCCGGGGAGCTTCGAGCTGCCCGTCGTCGCGAAGACCGCCCTCGAGGCCGGGTTCGACGCCGCGGTCGCGCTCGGCGTGATCATCCGGGGCGGCACCCCGCACTTCGAGTACGTGTCCGACGCCGCCACGAGTGGGCTCACCCGCGTGGCGATCGACACCGGCAAGCCCGTCGGGTTCGGCGTGCTGACCCTGGACGACGAGCAGCAGGGCATCGACCGGGCCGGGCTGCCCGGCTCGAAGGAGGACAAGGGCGCCGAGGCCGTGCACGCCGCCGTCGCGACCGCGGTGACGCTGCGCTCGCTGCGCGTGCTCGCCTAGCGCGGCTGGTTCACACGGCGCCCGCACGCGGAACGGCCCCGCACCTCGAGAGGTGCGGGGCCGTTCTGCGTCGGCGGAATGGTTACCGCTTGCCGAACACGTGGATCGGCAGGAAGAAGGAGAGGGTCATCAGGATGAGGCCACCCATGAAGATGAACGCCTGGCCTGAGTCGACCTGGAACGCGAACCCGAACAGGTACATCGACACCAGCAGCAGCAGGATCGAGAAAACAGCGGCGATGACGCGGCCCACGGGATACCTCCGGGTGTCGACGAGTGGAACGTCGCCAAGTCTATCCCCAGGAACGGGGATGGTCGTTCACGCGCCGGGCTTCGTCGCGATCAGACGGTCCACGACGGCGAGGAGCGCCTCCATGTCGACGGTGCTGCGCTTCGGTCGACCGTCGCTCGCGGCACCGAGGGAGGCCTGGTGGTACAGGCCGTCGCCGAGGAGCTTGACCGCCTGGGCGGTGGGCTCGTCGTGGAGGGCGTCGACGAGGGTCACGAGCCACGCGTTCTCGGTGTCGTCGAGGGTCCGGCCCGCTTCTTCGTAGCCGGCCTGCTGCAGGCGGCTCGCGGCGAGGAGCGCGAGGTCGAGCTCGCTGCCGACGAACAGGCAGTTTCGGACGAAGTAGCGGGCGGCACCGTCCTCGGCCTCGGCCATGCGCTCGACGTCGATCGCGGACAGGTCGGAGAGTCGCTCGCACAGCCCCTCGACCAGGGCCGCCTTGGAGCCGAAGTGGTACAGCAGCCCGCCCTTGGAGACACCGGCGCGGGCGGCGACGGCGTCGAGCGTCGCGGGACGTTCGCCGTCTTCGCACACGATGGCGACGAAGCTGTCGAGGACGCGGTCGCGGGCACTGGCCATGGGCACGAGTCTAGGAGGAGTTGTGCACGAGCAGGTGCAGGCGTCGCGGGCCGTCCCGCGACGCCTGCACCCTGCCGGTCGGGGCACTCGGCCCGTCAGCCCTTCAGCGCTCCGGCGGCGATGTTGGCGATGAAGTGGCGCGAGCCGATGATGAACACGCCGATGAGCGGGAACACACTGATCACGGCGCCGGCCATCACCGCCCCGAGGTCGGTCGCGTTCACCGAGCTCAGTCCGGCCAGGGCCACCTGCAGGGTCTGTCCCTTCGGGTCGATGAGGACGATGAGCGGCCAGACGTAGTCGTTCCAGGCGGTGATGAAGGTGAAGATGCCGAGGAACGCGAGCCCGCCGCGGAGCATCGGGACCGCCACCGACCACCAGGTGCGGAAGAAACCCGCTCCGTCCACCCGGGCCGAGTCGATGACCTCGTTCGGGATCGACGAGGTGGCGAACTGCCGGAGCAGGAAGATGCCGAACGCGTTCGCCGCCCCCGGGATGATGAGCGCCTGCAGACCACCGATCCACCCGAGGTTCGCCATGAGCACGAAGCTCGGCACCAGCGACAGGCTGCCGGGCACCAGGAACGTGGCGAGCATGACGGTGAAGAGCGTGCG
This sequence comes from Curtobacterium sp. PhB128, assembly GCF_004340725.1. Classification (NCBI taxonomy): domain Bacteria; kingdom Bacillati; phylum Actinomycetota; class Actinomycetes; order Micrococcales; family Microbacteriaceae; genus Curtobacterium; species Curtobacterium sp. PhB128. Next base: position 153,190 of record NZ_SLUR01000006.1, on the reverse strand, counting down.
CTTGAACGGGAACTCGTACTTCGCGAACGCGAACGCAGCGAGCGAGTCGAACAGCATGACCAGGACGGCGGTGCTGCCGGCCACGAGCACGGTGTTCAGGAGTGCCCGCAGCATGTCGACGTTGCTGAACACCGACGCCACGTTCGCGAGGGCGTTGTCCCCGAACCAGAGCGACGGCGGGTAGCCGAAGATCTCGGCGTTCGTCGACGTCGACATCACGAGCAGCCACCAGAACGGGAAGATCGACAGCAGCACCCCGATGATCAGGCAGAGGTGCGTGATGGCGGTCCCGAGCCAGCCGCGGCGGAACCCGCGGCCGCGGTCGTTCCCCGCGGCGCCCGGTCGCCCGAGTGCCGCGGCGGTGTTGGTCGTCGTCGTGGTCGGTGTCGCGGTCATGCGTCGACCCCCTTCGTGCTGGTGCGGACCGTGCGGGCCACGCGGAGTCGTCGTGGGGTCTTCAGACCGTCGCGTTCACTGAGCAGACGCCAGTTGATGATCGCGAACACCACGGAGAACAGGAACAGCACCCAGGCGATCGCCGAGCCGTACCCGAAGTCGAACTGGTTGAACGCCTGCTCGTACTGGTAGAGCACGATCGTCATGCCGGCCTCGTCGGGGCCGCCCACCGCCTGTCCGTTGAACAGGATCTGCGGCTCCGTGAAGAGCCCGAGCCCACCGATCGTCGACGTGATGAGGGTGAACAGGATCACCGGGCGCAGCAGCGGCACGGTGATGCGCGAGAAGATCTGCCACGCGTTCGCGCCGTCCACCTTGGCGGCGTCGTACAACTCGGTCGAGATGGACTGCAGTCCGGCCAGGTAGATGATCGCGTTGTAGCCCGTCCAGCGCCAGATCACCATCACCGAGATGGTGACCTTGATGCCCCAGTACGACGACAGCCAGCCGACCGGGTCCGCGCCGAGTGCGCGCAGTGCCGCGTTCACCAGGCCGAAGCCGTCGGAGAACACCGAGCCGAACACGATCGCCATCGCGACCATGCTCGTGACGTTCGGCACGAAGAACGCGACGCGGTAGAAGCCCTTCGCCCGGATGTTGCCGTGCAGCAGGAACGCGAGCACGAGCGCGAGGAACAGCATCGGGATCGTCGACATCACCCAGATGAGGAACGTGTTGCCGACGGCGTTCCAGAACCGCGGGTCGCCGAGCAGGTACTGGTACTGGGCCAGACCGACGAACGCGGGGGAGCCGACCCCGTCCCAGTCGGTGAACGACAGCACGATCGAGAACACGATCGGGAACAGCCCGAACACCAGGAAGAGCACGTAGAACGGCGCGATCGCGACGTACTGCGGCCAGAACCGGCGGAGCCCGTACCGTTTGCCGGTCGCTGCGGTGGTGATGGAGGACGTCGGGGTCCCGACGACCGCGGGGATGCTCGTGGTCGGTGGTGCCTGCTTGGTGCTCATGCGCGGACCCCCCGCTTGTCGAGGACCCGGTTGGTCTGGTCGACGGCGTCCTGCCAGGCGCGGTCCGGGTCCTTGCCCCCGGCCTCGACGTTCGTGATCTCGGTCGCGAACGCACCGATGAACCGTTCGGAGTTCGAGATGTACGTCACCGGGACGTCCATCGCCGAGGCGTTGAAGAACGCCAGCGGGTCCTGGTCGCCGAAGTAGTCGCCGGGCTTCCGCATGACCCCGTTGTCGAACGACGCCGGGGTGGAGGGGAACAGCTGGATGTCGTTGTACGTGTGCGACTGCACCTCGGGCGAGGTGATCCACTGCGCGAACGCGGCGGCCGCGGCCGGGTCCTTCGAGGTCTTCGGGACGGCGAGGAACGACCCGCCGCTGTTGCCCGGCCGATCCGGTTGCCGGGCGACCCGCCACGTGCCGGCGGCGTCGGGCGCGGTGTCGTGGATGACCTGCGTCCACCACGCGCCCTCGATCTGTCCCGCGACCCGGCCGGACACCCACCCGGCGTTCTGGTCGGTGCCGGACTGCAGGTTGCCGGTGAGGCCGGAACGGACGCAGGCGACGGCGTTCTCCCACGCCTGCCGCACCGAGCTGTCGTCCTGCTCGAAGACCGGCTGGTCGTCGCGGTCGAAGTACCGCGTGGGGCTGGCGTAGACGTACTGGTTGAAGAGCTGGTTGGCGGTGATGACCGTCGCGGCGTCCGCACCCTTCCGGATCTTCGCGCCGAAGGAGCGGAACCCGTCCCACGTCGCGATCGCGTCGGAGACCTCGTCCGGGTCCGTCGGCAGCCCGGCCTTCGCCAGGACGTCCTGCCGGTAGAAGAAGCCGGTCGGTCCGGTGTCGACGGGCCAGAAGCACTGCCTGCCGCTCGGCGTCCGGCCGAGCGCGCTCTTCCAGTCGTAGTACTCGTCCCGCTTCGCCGCGCCGCCGTGGTCGTCGAAGTCGGTGAACAGGTCCTCGTCGGGGAAGTAGAGCCAGCAGTTCGAGTTGACCATCAGCACGTCGGGGATGAACGCGTTCCCGGCGAGTGCCGTCCGGAACTTGGTGTCGTACGAGGCGCCGCCGATCAGGTCGGGGCGGAGCCGCTTGGACCCCTGCCCGGCGATCCCCCCGGCGGCCTGCCGCAGGAACTTCGGGTCGAGCGACCGGTTCCAGTACCAGAGGACGAGTTCGTCAGGGTCCTTGGAGATGGCGGTGCTCGTGGAGCACCCGGCCAACAAGGCGGTGGTGGCGAGGGCTCCGAGGGCACCTGCGCCGGCGAGGAACCCCCGCCTGCTGAGACTGATCGATGGAGATGACGTCACGAAACTACCTGCTCTCGTCGTTGAGATCGGGTTGGAAACAGCGATACCGGGTCCTCGGAGCGTTCGACCGTGAACGCTCACGAAGTGGTCCAGAGCATCCTCTGTGAGACACGCCGTGTCAAGCACTTCCGCATTGATCCGCCGGGCGTGTGGCACTAGCGTCGTCGTGACCGTGAAGGTTCACGAGACGACAAGGATCCGCATGTCAGCGCAGACCGCGAACACCGCCAGCACCCCGACTCCGACGGTCGCCGACCGCCCCGGCTGGGCCGTCCTCGGCCCCGGGGGCATCGCCCGCCGCTTCCTCTCCCAGCTGCCCGCGAGCGGTGGTGCCCTGGTGGCTGCCGGCAGCTCGTCCACCGAGCGGGCGCAGAGCTTCGCCGACGAAGCCGCGCAGCTCGGGTTCGCCGACGTCTCCGCTGCGACCTACGACGAGGTCCTCGCCGACCCGCGCGTCGACGCCGTCTACGTCTCGACCGTGCACACCGGGCACGCGCGGCTCGTCCTCGCCGCGCTCGAGGCCGGCAAGGCCGTCCTGTGCGAGAAGCCCCTCGCCCCGAACCACGGCACCGCCATGGCGCTCGCCGATGCTGCACGCCAGGCCGGCCTGCCGCTGGTCGAGGCGTTCATGTACCGCTTCCACCCGCTGACCGCCGCACTGCTCGACCTCGTGCGGGACGGCGTGATCGGCGAGGTCACGCACATCGACGCCTCGTTCGCGTTCCGGACCGGTGAGCGGACCGGCCGACTGTTCGACGTCGACACGGCCGGCGGCGGGATCCTCGACGTCGGCGGGTACCCGGTGACGATGGCTGCCGCGATCGTGCAGGCCGCGACCGGGGTCGCCGTCGCCGAGCCGACGGAGCTCACCGCCACCGGCACCCTCGGGCCGACCGGTGTCGACGAGTGGACCGTCGCGCAGCTGACCTACCGCGGCGGCATCACGGCGTCCGTCCGCACCGGGGTCTTCGTGCAGGACGACAACGCGGTCGCGGTGTACGGCACGCGCGGTCGCCTCCTGCTCGCCGACCCGTGGACCCTCGGCGCCGACCCGACGATCGAGGTGCACACCGTCGACGAGGACCCGCGCACGCTGTCCTTCGCCGGCGAGCACCCCTACGCCCGTGAGGCCGACGCCACCACCGACGCCCTGCGTGCCGGTGCGGTCGAGGCAGCACAGATGACGATCGACGAGTCGCTCGCGACCGCCCGCACCCTCGACAAGTGGCGCGCCGCGATCGGCCTGCGCTACCCGTTCGAGGCCGAGTCCGCCGACATCCCCACCGTGAGCGGTCGGCCGCTCCGGGTGCAGGACGGCAACCCCATGCAGTACGGCGAGATCCCGGGTGTCGGCAAGCGGCTGTCGCGCCTGGTGATGGGCGTCGACAACCAGCCCGACCTCGCCCACGCCAGCGCGATCTTCGACCTGTTCGTCGAGCAGGGCGGCAACGTCTTCGACACCGGCTACATCTACGGCGGCGGTGTGCTCGAGGGCCGGCTCGGCAAGTGGATCCAGAACCGCGGCATCCGCGAGGACGTTGTCGTCATCACGAAGGGTGCGCACACGCCGTTCTGCGACCCGGAGTCCCTGACGAAGCAGCTGCTCGAGAGCCTCGAGCGCCAGGGCACCGACTACGCGGACATCTACATGATGCACCGCGACAACCCGGACATCCCGGTGGGGGAGTTCGTCGACGTCCTCGACGAGCACCGCCGCGCCGGCCGCATCCGCGTGTACGGCGGGTCGAACTGGACGCCGGCACGCTTCGACGAGGCCAACGCCTACGCACGGGCGAACGGGAAGCACGAGTTCGAGGTCCTCAGCAACCACTTCGGCCTGGCCGAGGCCTACGACGTGCCGTGGGACGGCTGCGAGCACGCGACCGACGCCGCGTCGAAGGCGTGGCTCGAGGAGCGTCAGGTCCCGCTGCTGCCGTGGTCGTCGCAGGCCCGTGGCTTCTTCACCGGCCGTGCGACGCCGGAGGACACCAGCGATGCCGAACTCGTCCGCTGCTACTACAGCGACGAGAACTTCGAGCGGCTCCGTCGCGCGCGGGAGCTCGGCGACCGGTTCGGCGTCCCCGCCACGGCGATCGCCCTGGCGTACGTGCTGAACCAGCCGTTCCCGACGTTCCCGCTCTTCGGACCGCGTACGATCGCGGAAGCCCGATCGTCCATGACGGGCCTCTCCGTCGACCTCACCCCGGAACAGGTGGCATGGCTGGACCTCCGCGACTGACCCAGTCGCCACCGGACGGCCCGCACTCCGGCGGCCGCGCGACGATCATCGACGTCGCTGCGGCCGCCGGGGTGTCCCGGCAGACCGTCACCCGCGCGATGAACGGCATGTCCGGCATCAGCGCGACCACGAAGGAGCGGGTGCTCGCCGTCGCGGCGTCGCTCGACTACCGGCCGTCGCGGTTCGGCCGCGGGCTGGTCACCGGCGGCGACCACCAGCTCGGGCTCGTCGTGAACGACCTGCGGAACCCGTACACGCCCCAGCTCGCGTCCGCCGTGTTCCGGCTCGCCGCCGAGCAGGGGTGGAACGTCATGCTCGCCGACGTCGACCTGGCGAGTGACGCCGACCGGATGGTCCAGGCGCTCGGTGCGCAGACCGACGTGGTCATCGGTTACCTCGGCTCGCGCCGGCACCGGTGGAGCGAGCTCCTCGGCAACGTGCCGATGGTCGAGCTCGACCCGTCCTCCGACCCGCCCACGGCTGCGGTGTGGATCGACCCCGCCGACGCGATCGAGGCCCTTGCCGACCACCTGGTGGCGACCGGGGTGCGGCACCCGGTCGTGCTCGACAACTCGTCACCGGACCACACGAGCGCGCGCGGCCTGCTCATGCTGGACGCGCTGCGCCGCCGCGGCTACCTGCCGGAGCTCCTGCACGCGCCGCACGGCACCGCCGAGTGCGGTGCCGACGAGACGGTGCGGATCCTGGCTCGGAAGCGCCGACTCGACGCGATCCTGGCCTTCAACGACGTGATGGCGCTCGGCGTGCTGCAGGCCTGCCGCCGCGCGGGCGTCGACGTCCCCGGTGAGGTCCGGGTCGTCGGCGTCGACGGCCTGCCACTCGGCGCTCTCGTGTCGCCGATGCTGACGACCCTGGCGGTCGACCTCGATGCCGTCGCGCGCGAGGCCCTCGCGCTCGCGCTCGGCATGCTCGCCGGTGAGCTGCCGCGGCACGGCGCCGCAGTGCAGCGCACCGTGCGCCACAGCCTGCTGGTCCGCGACTCCGCCTGACGACGGCCGGCCCGCCCGCCCCGCCGGTCCCGCCCCGCCCCGCCCCGCCGGCCCAGCCTGCCCCCGAGGTTCCGAGATCTCGGCATGTCGGCGCTCAGGCCGCCCGACATCGGAACCTGGGCGGAGTCCACGCGGCGTGTTGTGGACCCCCGGCACCGGACCCCCGGCACCGGACCCCCGGCACCGGACCCCCGGCACCGGACGCAGGTCGTGCCGTCGCTGCAGCCTCCCGCCCTGGGCGGGACCAGCCGTCGGACGGGAGGCCCGTGGCGAGCCCGCCACGGGCCTCCCGTCCGCTTGATGGTTGCATTTGCAACCATCACCGTCCAGACGGTACACTGACGGAGTCCTGACGGGGCGCGTGTCCATCCCGCGTCCCGTCTCGTCTGCCCCACGCACCGCCCGCCGTCGACCAGGTCCGGCTCGAAGTCCCAGGAGTCCGCCGTGTCCGCACTGCTCACCAGCCCCATCGCCACCCGCGTCACCGGCAGCCGCGCCCGACGGTTCCTCGCGCTCGCCGTGCTGATGCTGCCGGTCCTGCTCATCTCGGTGGACAACACCGTGCTGAGCTTCGCGCTGCCGTCGATCAGTCGTGCGCTCAACCCGGACGCCACCACGCAGCTCTGGATCGTCGACGCGTACCCGCTCGTCCTGGCCGGGCTGCTCGTCGTGATGGGCAGCATCGGTGACCGCATCGGCCGCCGTCGGATCCTGGTGATCGGGGCCACCGGCTTCGCGCTGTTCTCCGTCGCCGCGGCCTTCGCGACCGACGCCTGGATGCTCGTCGCCGCCCGGATCGCGATGGGGGTGTTCGGCGCGATGCTCATGCCCGCGACACTCTCGATCATCCGCAACGTCTTCGTCGACGCGGGGGAGCGGCGGATGGCGCTGGCCGTGTGGTCGACCATGTTCGCGGCCGGCAACGCCCTCGGTCCGCTCGTCGGTGGCACGCTGCTCGCGCACTTCCACTGGGGCAGCGTCTTCCTGGTCGCGGTGCCGATCCTCGTGCTCATGCTCGTCGGCGTCCCGTTCTGCGTGCCGGAGTCGCGCGACCCGATGCCGGGGCCGGTCGACGTGCCGAGCATGTTCCTGTCCCTCGGCGCGCTGGCGCCGATCGCCTGGGCGATCAAGTCGTTCGTGCACCCGGAGGAGCGCGGGTTCGCCGTCGCGATGCTCGCCGTCGGCGTCGTGTGCGGCATCGCGTTCGTCCGCCGGCAGCTGCGGTCCCGCACGCCGATGCTCGACCTGCGCCTGTTCCGCAGCACGGCGTTCACCGGCAGCGTGCTCATGAACCTGATGGCGATGTTCTCGCTGACCGGCTTCCTGTTCTTCATCGCGCAGCACCTGCAGCTCGTGGCGGGGCTCGACCCGTTCGCCTCGGGCGTCGTGCTGATCCCCGGATCGGTGCTCACGATCGTCGCCGGACTCGCGGTGGTGCCGGTCGTCGCACGGGTCGCACCGCGCTGGGTCGTGTCGGTCTCGCTGCTGTTCTCCGCCGCGGCGTACGCCCTCGTGGCGGTCCTCGGACACCACGCGTCGATCGCGGCGCTGGCCTTCGCGTTCGTGCTGCTCGGCATCGGGATCGGCGCGTCCGAGACCGTCACGAACGACCTCATCATCTCGACCGCTCCGGCGGACAAGGCCGGTGCGGCGTCCGCGATGTCCGAGACGGCGTACGAGATCGGTGCGGTGCTCGGAACGGCCGTCCTCGGCACGATCCTGGCGACCACCTACCGGGCGCACGTCGTGGTGCCGGGCGGCCTGAGTTCGACGGCGCACACCGCTGCCCAGGAGACGCTCGGTGGTGCGGTGTCCGCCGCGTCGTCCCTCGGCGGCGGCGCCGGTCAGGCGCTCCTCGAGTCGGCACGGGCAGCGTTCGACTCCGGCGTGACGATCACGGCCGGCGTCGCCGCGGTGCTCATGGTGATCGCTGCCGCAGGCGCCGTCGTCATGCTCAAGCGCCGCTGACGCGCGTCGCTTCGTGAGCGGCTGACGCGCGCCGCTTCGTGAGCCGCTGACGCGCGCTGCTTCGTGAGCGGAAATGGTCGGGTTGCGCCACGCGACCCGACCATTTCTGCTCACGAAGTCATCGCCACGGCGCGCCCGGGAGCCGTCGAACCTGTGAATCGTTGACCTCAACCATGGTTCAGGTCATACGTTGGGACATGCCCGCCCAGTGACGGCACACCCCCGCGCGAAGGAACGACGACGAACACCATGCCCGACGAAGCCCCGGCGAACATCGCCGAAGCGTACAAGTCCGCGTTCCGCGGGCACCCGGCCGGCGTCGCCGTCATCACCGCCGAGGGGCCGGACGGTCCGACCGGACTCACCGCCTCGAGCGTCGCGAGCGTGGCTGTGGACCCGCCGGTCCTCGTCTTCTCGCTGTCCACGAACTCCGGGTCCGCCGGGGTCGTGCTCGGCGCTCCGGTCTTCGTCGTGCACCTGGTCGACTCGCTCAGCGTGGCGCTCGCCCGGCGGTTCGCCTCGACCGGCAGCCCGACCGCTGACGACCCGATCTGGGGCACCCTGCCCTCGGGTGACCGCTACCTGCCCAGTGCCGCGAGCGCGCTGCGGTGCCGCCCGCTCTCCACGACCCCGATCGGCAGCTCGACCGTCGTCGTCGCCGAGGTCCTCGACATCGTCGTCGGCCTCGAGCACGGCGAGCCGCTGGTCTACCACAACCGGGAATTCCACTCCCTCACCGATCGTTCCCGGCTCTCGTGAGCCGCGGAATCCCATCCGCAACCCACTGATCGAAAGGACCTCACATGGCTGAGTACACCCTGCCGGAGCTGCCGTACGACTACGCCGCACTCGAGCCGCACATCAGCGGCAAGATCATGCAGCTGCACCACGACAAGCACCACCAGGCCTACGTGACCGGAGCGAACACCGCGCTGCAGCAGCTCGGTGAAGCGCGCGAGTCGGGCAACTTCGGTGCGATCAACAAGCTCGAGAAGGACCTGGCGTTCCACCTCGGTGGCCACGTCAACCACTCGATCTTCTGGACCAACCTCGGCCCGGACACGAAGGTCCCCGAGGGCGAGCTCGCCGCGGCGATCGACGAGTTCTTCGGCTCGTTCGACACCTTCAAGGCGCAGTTCGCCGCCGTCGCGAACGGCATCCAGGGCTCCGGCTGGGCCGTCCTGGCCTGGGACACCGTCGGCCAGAAGCTGACCACGTTCCAGCTGTTCGACCAGCAGGCCAACGTGCCGTTCGGCCTCGTGCCGATCTTCCTGCTCGACATGTGGGAGCACGCCTTCTACCTCGACTACCTCAACGTCAAGGCGGACTACGTGAAGGCCGTCTGGAACATCGTCGACTGGGAGAACGTCGCGGCTCGCTTCGCCAACGCGAAGTCGCAGTCGTTCGTGACGCTCTGATCCACCGACCGCGGGTCGCGTGACGCGACCGACGGACGAACGGGAGGCACGGTGCCAGCTGGCACCGTGCCTCCCGTTCGTGCATCACGCCGCGGTGACTGCCGCGCCGGCGGCGAGCCGGTCGGCGATCGCCCGGAGCGCGGCGTCGGTGTCGGCGCGCTCGCGGTCGATGATCGCGGTCCACTGGGCACCGCGGGCAGTCGTCACGGCGTCGCGTGCGACGCGGTCGGCGGCCTCGGCGTCGTAGCCGTGTGCGAGGCACCACGCGGCAACCGCTGCCACGTGGTCCCGGTGCAGACCGCGTTGCCGGACCCGGCCGTCCATCGCCTCGACGGACCCGAGCTCGAAGGTGAGCCGGGCGGCGAGGGCTCGGTGCGGGTCGTCGAGGCGACCGAAGCTGGTCACCAAGTAGTCGGCGAGGGCGGAGTGGTCAGCTGCGGGATCGAGCGCAGCGTGGCAGACCGTGTCGGCCAGGTGCACGACGACGGAGTCGATGAGGGCGTCGCGGGAGCCGAAGTGGTAGACGATCGGGTACGCGCTGGTGCCCAGGATGCGCCCGAGGCTGCGGACCGAGACGTCCTCGAGCTTGGTGTCCAGCAGGTGCAGGGTGACCTTCTCGAGGATCGCCGGCTTGAGCGTCGGGTCGGGCTTCCGGGGCATGGCATCTCCGTCGGATCGTCGGCGGCGGGCACACGGCCCGCCACATGGTGGCATTGCGTATGTTACCGGTCGGACAGTGCGATTGGCCACCACGATGAGGGTCCGTGCGGGCCCGAAAACGGAGCTTTACTCGGTTCCCCGTACACTGGAGCAGATGTCCATGCCGCAAGAGGCCTCCGTGCCCGTGTCGCAGCCCGAGGGGACCCGTGCCGGACGGGTGGTCGCGGGCCGCCGTCGTGGCGCCGGAAAACGGTTCCTGGTCATCGGCGACGTCCTGGACGGCGTGCTCGTGCAGACGACCGCGCACACCATCGGGGTGCACGACCCCGCCGCTGTGATCCGCCACCGACCGACGGGTGCCGCCGGCAACACCGCCGCTTGGCTCGGCTGGCTCGGTGCCGAGGTGGACCTCGTCGCGCGGGTCGGCGTCGACGACGTCTACCGGCACGAGCGCTCGCTGGAGGACGCCGGTGTCCGCCCGCACCTGCGCTACGACGCGATGACCTCCACCGGGGTCGTGGTGTCCGTGCGCAACGACAGCGGCCGCACGGCGATGTCCGACCCGGCCGCGAGCGGGAAGCTCACGGCTGCCGACGTCCCCGAGGCCGTGGCCCGACGCGCGGACATCGTGCACCTGACCGGGCACGCGATGCTCGGTGGCGGCGCCGCCCGCATCGCGTCCCTGGTCGCCCGCGCCCGGACCGGGTCGGCCCGGGTGTCGCTCGACCCGTCCTCGGCAGCGATCGTCCGGTCGGTCGGTGCCCCCGCCTTCCTCGAGGCCCTCGTCGGCGTCGACGTCCTCTTCCCCGGCCGGCAGGAGGCCCTCGAACTGACGGGGACGACCGACCTCGACGACGCGGTGCGGCGACTCACCGAGCACGTGCCGCTCGTGGTGGTCACGGTGGGCGCCGACGGCGTGCTGGTGGGGCGACGCGGACGGAGCGTGCACCGGGTCCCCGCGACGCCGGCCACGGTCGTCGACACCGTCGGCGCCGGTGACGCGTTCGCCGCGGGCTTCGTGCGTGCCTGGGCGACCGATCCCGTGCGCGTCGGGGCGGCTGCGCGTGAGGGCACTCGCGTGGCGGCGCGGGCACTCGGGTTCGTGGGTGGTCGTCCACCGGTGTGACGGGCAGTCGCCGGACCGGCACCGACACGGACCGGGCCGGCCCGTCGCGTGGGGTTCGGTGTGTCAGCGCTCGGCGGGCTCCGCCACGACGGTGAGGGTCTGGACCCGTCCTGCCGCGCCAGGGGCGAGCCGGATCTCGACGCGCAACCGCCCGCAGGTGCCGGGCAGCCACCACCGCAGGTGCGACGGCGTCGACGACTGCTCCGCGACGGGAGCGGCGGTCAGGTCGGCACCCACCTCGGCCACCGCCGCCGCGATCGCCCGCCGGCGTCGGTCGTAGGGGACGTCCATCGCCACGTTCGGCGTGCAGACCACGTCCGCTCCGTCGTCCTGCCAGTCGGCCAGGAGGCCCGTCACGGCAACCTGCGCGGCTCGCGTCGCCCGGATGGTCGGCTCGGCGCCGGGGCGGCGCACCGGTCCGGTCGTCATGTCGCCGTGCCCGTCGGACGCCGCCGGACGCGCTGCGTCCAGGAGCAGGTCGTGTGCCTGCTGGGCAGCGGTGGAGACCTTCGCCTGCGTGGCGTTCTCGAACGCGACGACACCGAGACCCGTCTGCGCGGACCAGCGCATGTGTGCCGAGAACCCCGGGTAGCCGCCGGAGTGCGAGACGAGTTCGCCGAACCGGTCGTCCTGTTCGACGAACAGTCCGAAGCCGTAGGCCGTGGCGCGTGACGAGCCGGGGACGACGGACGACGGCACGACCCGCATCGCCTGCTGCATGAGCCGGCGGTCGGCGGGGGAGACCGGGCCGGGTTCCGGAGCATCGGAGGACGCCGACCCGAGGTGCGTGGCCCACCGTGCGAGGTCGCGGACGGTGGAGAACAGTCCGCCGATCGACGAGAACGCACCCGGGCCGGTCATCGGCAGGGGCTCCCAGTCGCCGTCGTGCGGGCGGAACCCGGTGACGACCGGTCCCTGCGCCTCGGCCGCGCTGAACACCGTGTGGTCGAGACCGAGCGGTCGGAGCACGGTGTCACGTGCTGCCTGGGTGAACGGACGGCCGGTGACGACGGCGACGACCCGACCGAGCAGCGCGTAGCCGAGGTTCGAGTACGCGAACCGGGTGCCGGGCACGGAGTCGAACAGCAGACCGCCGCGCAGGACGTCGTCGAGCTCGGCGTCGCTGATCGACTCCTGCCGGTCCGCCCAGGGGTCGTCGGTGGGGAAGCCGGCCGACATGGTCAGCAGCATCCGCACGGTCGGCACGGGGGAGTCCGGTGTGGGCAGGGGCACCGCGCCGAACGCCGGGACGAACGCGGTGATCGGCGCGTCGAGGTCCAGTCGACCGTCGGACACCAGCGTCAGCAGCGTCGCCGCGGTGACACTCTTCGTGCACGATGCGATCCGGTAGACGGTGTCGGCATCCGGCCGCTGCCCGTCGCCGCGGTCGCCGTGGCCCCCGGAGGCGACGAGACCCGTCCGGTCGAACACACCCCACGCACTGCTCGGCGCGACGCCACGGTCGACACGGTCACGGAAGAGCGCGTCGACCTGCGCGACGGCGGTGTCCCACGGGCTCATGACCGACGCATCTCGGCGTACGCGTCGAGCGCGCGCTGCCGGGTCACCTTGAGGTCGACCATCGGCTCGGGCCGGAGTTCCTCCGACGGCACCCACCGGTGCACGTACTCGCGGTGCGGGTCGAAGCGCTCGAGCTGCCGGTCGGGGTTGAACACCCGGAAGTACGGCGCCGCGTCGAAGCCCGACCCGGCGACCCACTGCCAGTTCGCGGCGTTGTTGGCGGAGTCGGCGTCGACGAGGGTGTCCCAGAACCACTGCTCGCCCACCCGCCAGTCGACGAGCAGGTTCTTGACGAGGAAGCTCGCGGTCGCCAACCGGACACGGTTGTGCATGGCGCCGGAGTGCCACAGCTCGCGCATGCCGGCGTCGACGAGGTCGAACCCGGTCGTCCCGGTGCGCCACCGGTCGACCTCGGCCGTCGGGGCGTCCCGCCACGGGAACGCGTCGAACTCACGACGCACGTTCACCGTCGTGATGTCCTCGCAGTGGAAGTACTCGTTCCAGTTGAACTCGCGCCAGGCCAGCTGTCGCAGGAAGGCCGAGGCGTTCTGGCGCTGCTCGGGCTCGAGCGCTCCGTGCAGCCGGTGCCACACCTGGTACGGGCTGACCTCGCCCCAGCGCAGGTGCGGGGACAGGTCGCTCGTGGCGGCCATGGCGGGTTCGTCGCGCTGGTCGTAGTCCTCGAGCGCATGGGTGACGAAGTGCTCGAGCCGCTGGTGTGCGCCGTGCTCGCCGGGCTCCCAGGCATCGCGGAGTCCGCCGGCCCAGTCGGGACGGGTCGGCAGCAGGTCCCACTGGCGCAGGTCGTCGCTCGCGACGCGGGCCGGGGCGGGCAGGTCGCGGGGCTTCGGGAGCGGGTGCCGTGGTTCCGGCATCGCCTGAGCAGCGCGCCAGAACGGGGTGAACACCTTGTACGGCTCGCCCTGTCCGGTGCGGACGGTCCACGGTTCCCAGAGCAGGCTCGCCGCGAAGCTGTGCGCCTCGATGCCGCGGTCGTGCAGGGCGCTCTTGATGCCGGCGTCGACCTCGCGCTCGGCTGGACCGTACCGACGGTTCCAGAACACGGCGTCGGCACCGGTGTCGGCGACGAGGGTGTCGATCACCGCGGCGGCCGCACCCCGTCGCAGCACCAGCCGCGAGTCACGGTCACGCAGTTCGCCGTCCAGCGCGGTGAGCGAGTGGTGGAGCCACCAACGGCTCGCCGCGCCCGCGGGACGGATGCCGGGGGATTCGTCGTCGAGGACGTAGGCCACCGTGACGTCGCCGCCGTGGTCGATCGCGGCACGCAGCGCAGGGTTGTCGGCCAGCCGCAGGTCGTCGCGGAGCCAGACCAGTGCGCCGGTCACACCGCTGCCGGGTCCGACTCGGAGACCGACCGCGCGACGGCCCGTCGGCCCGGGGCGGTGCCGACCGCGAGGCGCAGCTTCGTGCAGAGCTCGGTGAGCGTGCGGAGTTCGGCGTCGGACAGTCCGGCGCCGACCTGCTGCGCGATGCTCGCCGCGTGCTGCACGGCCACCTGGCGGTAGACGTCGAACCCGTGCGGGGTGAGTGCCACGATGACGCCGCGGGCATCGGACGGATCCGGCTGCTTCTCGACGATCCCGCGGGCGAGCAGGCGATCGACCAGACGGCTCACGCTCGGCTGGGTGAGGAGCAGGTGGCCGGTGAGGTCACGCATGCGGCAGCGTCGACCGGGCTGCGTCGACAGGTTGAAGCAGACGTCGTACTCGTTGAAGGAGATCTCGCCGCCGGGGAAGTCCGCGTTGAGGCTCCGCATCACGGTGACCTGGGCGCGGAACAGTGATTCCCAGGCAGCGACGGCGGTCGCCTTCTCGCTGCGGCGTGACTCGCTCACGATGGCGCTCCCCTCTGGTCGGACGGTCCGTCCACACTACCGACGGCCCCCGACAGGCGCGGGTTCGACATGCACGCGCTCGGACATGCACGAGGGCCGGCCGCTCTTCCGAGCGACCGGCCCTCTCCCTTGCACCAAGAGTTTCCTGCAATCACATTCCGCAGGCGGTGCCACAGCAAACACCGTCTGCACCACCGACTGTATAACGAAGCGGTAACGGCGCGCTAGCCTCCGCGTGCGTCGTTCGCTGCGAGTTCACCAAGAGCGACCGATCAGGATCAGAAGAGGTCGGGCGACGGCGTCGAGGCGTAGCGGACGGCCACGTCGGCGTGCCGGTCGAACCGGTAGCCCACGCCGCGGACGGTGCGGACGATCTCCTCGAACGCGCCGAGCTTGGAGCGGAGACGACGCACGTGCACGTCGATGGTGCGCTCGTTCGGGGTCTCGTCCTCGCCGTCGGACCACAGGCCGTCGATGATGGCCGAGCGGTCCACCGTCTGGCCCTCGCGCAGCACCAGGAACTGCAGGAGTTCGAACTCCTTGTAGGTCAGGGGAGCCGCGTCGCCGTCGAGCGTGACGCGCTTGCGGGAGATGTCGATGACGACCCCGGTCTCCTCCGGCTCGGGCTTCTCGGCCTGCTTGCGGGCGGCGACCGCGGACCGGTCCTGCAGGGCCAGTCGGACGACGTCGACGTCACGGCCACCGGACTGCTCCGCGGCGACAGCGACGGCAGCGTAGGTCTCCGAGTTCGGCACCAGCTGCGCGGTCAGTGCCTTCAGCTGCTCGACGACGGCTGCGAGCGTCGTACCGGCCGCTGCCGCCTTCGCCTCGTCGATCCCGACGTAGAGCGCGAAGCCACGGGCCTCGGTGCCCTCGGGCAGGGAGCGGTTGCGCTGCGGTGCGACGACCGGGCTGGTCGGCACGCTCGTCTGCCCGGTCGTGGCCGGCGTCGCGGGACGCGGACGGATCGGGGTGACCGTCCCGAGGTCGGTCGGCGCCGGAGCGGCGGTGCGGAGCGCGGTGCGGGGCTGGGCGATGGTGAGCGACATGGTGGTTCTCCGGGCGATGTGGCCGGTGCGCGTGTGGCGCTGGCGGCGGTGTCGAATGCGTCGACCCGGGTACGGCTGGATGCCGATGTGCCCTGCGGTCCTGCTGCGGACCGGGGCGGACCCGGGGGAACGGGAGACAGACCTCGTGACGTGGTGCGCGTCGCCGACGGTGTCCGTCACCCGGGGATCACACGCTCGCGACCGGGGTGGTGTCGCGGGGGATCCGGCTGGAACGGGTGCCGATCAGGCACACATTCGACAACGCATGACGGCGACCGGCATCATCATGCCGGCAGTCCCCTGGACCTCGGAGAGGACGCGGGTGGACACGGTTGCAGTCATGGGACGAGTATCGGCGGTATACCAAGGTGGTGTCAACCGTCCGAGCAGACGGTGCGTTCCGCGCACCGGTCGCGGTGGACCGGGCTGACGGACGACGGGAGGCCCGTGGCGGTGTCGCCACGGGCCTCCCGTCGATCGTCGGTGACGTCGACTGCCTACTCGGCCAGACCGTAGAGGCGGTCGCCGGCGTCGCCGAGACCGGGGACGATGTACCCGTTCTCGTCGAGCTTCTCGTCGAGGGCGCCGAGGACGATCGAGACGTTGCGGTCGCCGACGGCCTCTTCGACCATGGCGAGCCCCTCCGGCGCACCGAGGATGCACACGCAGGTGATCTCCTCGGCACCGCGGGCGAACAGGAAGTCGATGGCAGCGGCGAGGGTCCCGCCGGTGGCCAGCATCGGGTCGAGCACGAAGCACTGACGGCCGGACAGGTCGTCGGGCAGGCGCTCGGCGTAGGTCTGCGGCTCGAGCGTCTCCTCGTTGCGGGCCATGCCGAGGAACCCGACCTCGGCCGTCGGCACGAGCTTGACCATGCCCTCGAGCATGCCGAGGCCGGCACGCAGGATCGGGACGACGAGCGGACGCGGCTTGGCGATCGAGACGCCCATGGTGTGCGCCACGGGGGTGTCGATGGGCGTCGCGGTGACCCGGACGTTCCGCGTGGCCTCGTACGCGAGGAGCGTGACGAGCTCTTCGGTCAGGGCGCGGAACGTGGGGGAGGGTGTGGTCCGGTCGCGGAGCACCGAGAGCTTGTGGGTGATGAGCGGGTGGTCGGCGACGTGGACTCGCATAGGGTCGAGCCTACCGTGCTGCCGACCACCTGGAGGTCCCGTGGAAGCGCCCGCTGCCCGTCCGTTCGTCCCGGCGATGGAGCGCGCGCTCGACGAGGCCCGGGCCTGCCTGGCGACCGGCGACGTGCCCGTGGGCGCGGTGGTGCTCGACCGCGACGGCGTCGTCGTCGCCGTCGGCCGGAACGAGCGCGAGGCGCTGCAGGACCCGACCGCCCACGCCGAGGTGCTCGCGCTCCGCGCGGCCGCCGCGGTCACGGGGGACTGGCACCTCGACGAGCACACGCTCGTCGTGACCCTCGAACCGTGCCCGATGTGCGCCGGGGCGATCCTGGCCGCACGCGTGCCGCGGGTCGTGTTCGGCGCCTGGGACCCGAAGGCGGGCGCGACCGGCAGCGTCTACGACATCGCCAGGGACCGTCGGCTGCCGCACCGCTCCGAGGTCGTCGGCGGCGTGCTCGAACGCGAGTGCGCCGCGCTGCTCGACGCGTTCTTCAGTCAGCGGCGAGGATGACGATCGCCTCGGTCGGCGGGCGCGGACCGGTGCGGAGCACGTCGGGCTCGACGTAGATGACCCGGGCGATCGGCACCGCGGAGCGCACCCGCTGCTCGACCGTGTCGATGCCCGCGGCGACGTCCCCCAGGCGGCGGTCGCCGTCGACGGCGACCTTCACGCCGACCATCAGCTCGTCCGGGCCCAGGTACAGGGTCTTGATGTGGATGATCGAGTCGACCTCCGGGCCGTCGAGCACCGCGTGCTTGATCCGCTCGACGTCGGCGGCGGTCGCGCCTTCCCCGACGAGGAGGCTCTTCGTCTCGATGCCCAGGACGACCGCGACGGCGATGAGCAGGGCGGCGATGAAGATCGTGCCGATCGCGTCGAAGACGCCGTTGCCGGTGATCGCGGTCAGCCCGACGCCGAAGAGTGCGAACACCAGGCCGAGCAGTGCCGCGGTGTCCTCGAGCATGACGACGGGCAGCTCCGGGGCCTTGGCGCGGCGGACGAACTGGACCCAGCTGAGCGTGCCCTTCTGCGGCCGGGCCTCCTTCAGCGCGGTGCGGAGCGAGAAGCCCTCGAGCCCGATCGCGATGACGAGCACGACGAGCGGCAGCCACCAGTTCTCGAGCGGGTGCGGGTGGGCGAGCTTCTCGATGCCCTCGTAGAGCGAGAAGACGCCGCCGACGGAGAACAGGATGATCGAGACGACGAAGGCGTAGACGTAGCGCTCGCGGCCGTAGCCGAACGGGTGCTCCTCGTCGGCGGCGCGGCGCGCCCGGCGACCACCGAGCAGCAGGAGGAGCTGGTTCGCGGAGTCGGCCAGGGAGTGCACGCCCTCGGCCAGCATCGACGCGGACCCGCTGATCGCCGCCGCGACGAACTTCACGATCGCGATGCCGACGTTCGCACCGAGTGCGGCGAGGATCGCCTTCGTGCCTCCTGAAGCGCTCACAGCTGTCCCCTTCTCCCGATCTGGAAGACGATCCTAGGCGAGGCCGGTCGGTAGGGTCGGGAGCATGACGATCGACCTGCCCCGTACCGCCCTGCTCGGCGTCGGCTCCATGTCCGGCTCGGTCCTCGACGGCCTGCTCGCCGCCGGACTCGACCCGGCGACCGTGACCCTCACGACGAAGTCCGAGGCGTCGGCGGCCGCCCACCGGGAGCGCGGGCTCGACGCCACCGCGAGCGACACCGACCCCGACGCGAACCGCTCGGCCGTCCGTGGCGCGGCACTCGTCGTCGTCGGCGTGAAGCCGTACGTGATCGCGGATCTGCTCGACGAGGTCGCCGCCGACCTGGAGCCCGGTGCGGTGCTGGTCAGCGTCGCGGTCGGCACCACCACCGCGAGCATGGAGGCGCGGGTGCCGGCCGGGGTCCGCGTCGTCCGAGCACTGCCGAACACGCCGATCGGCGTCGGCCACGGCGTCACCGGGATCAGCGCCGGGGCCTCGGCGGACGCCGAGGCCGTCGCGCTCGCGTCGTCGGTGTTCACGGCGTCAGGTCGGGTGCTCGAGGTGCCCGAGGCGCAGCTCGACGCTCTGTCGGCGGTGTCCGGCTCGGGCCCGGCCTACGTCTTCCTGCTCGTCGAGGAGTGGCAGCGCGCCGCCGAGGCGCTCGGCTTCACCCCGGACCAGGCGGCCGCGATGGTGCAGGGCACGCTCCGGGGTGCCGTCGAGCTGCTCGACCGGTCGGATCGCGGACCCGCAGACCTGCGGCGTGCCGTCACGAGCCCGAAGGGCACCACCGAGCGGGCCGTCGCGGTGCTGCAGGACGCCGACCTGGCCGACACGTTCCTGCGCGCGTCGCGCGCGGCGATCGCTCGCGCGGAGGAGATCGCGGCGTCGTAGCCGCGGTCGGGACTACTCGTAGGCGGCGAAGCGCTCCAGGTCCGTCTCGGACCCCGAGACGATGATCACGTCGTTCTCGCCGATGATGCTCTCCGGCGTCGCAGGCACGAACGGGCTGCCCGGCGGCTTGATGCCGAGCACCGTCAGGCCGAACCGCGTGCGGATCACCGTGGTCGCGAGGTCCTTGCCGCGCACCGCCCGCGGCGGGAACATCTTCACCACCGCGAAGTCGTCGTCGAACTCGATGAAGTCGAGCATGCGCCCGGACACCAGGTGCGCCGTGCGCTCGCCGGCCTCGCGCTCCGGGTAGACGACGTGGTTCGCGCCGATGCGGGACAGGATCGTGCCGTGCGACCGGCTGATGGCCTTCGCCCAGATCTGCGGGATGCCGAGGTCGACCAGGTTCGCGGTGATCAGCACGCTCGACTCCAGGTCGCTGCCCGTGCCGACGACCGCGATCGCGAAGTCCTGCGCACCGATCTGGCGCAGGGCGTCGATGTCGGTCGCATCGGCCTGCACGGCGTGCGTGACCCGGTCCGACCACTTCTGCACCAGGCCCGGGTCGGTGTCGACGACCAGCACCTCGCGGTCCTGCCGTTCGAGCTGACCGGCGGTGGCGGCGCCGAACCGGCCGAGGCCGATGACGAGCACGGGTGCGTCGTGACTGATCGCACCCATCGGGTGCGGGGGACGGGTTCGGTCAGCCAACGATCGGCCTCTCCTCGGGACGGCGGAACAGTTGCCGGCTCTGACTCGCGGCCAGGGCTGCGGCGATGGTCACTGTACCGACCCGGCCGAGGAACATGGTGGCGGCCAGGACGTACTTGCCGGACTCGGGCAGGTTCGCGGAGACACCCGAGGACAGCCCACTGGTGGAGAACGCCGAGATCACCTCGAACAGGACACGGTCGAGCGAATCGTCCGTGATCTGCAGGAGCACCACGGTCGCGACGGCCACGATCGTCGCCCCCCAGAGCACGATGGCGACCGCGACCCGCAGCACGTCGCTCGGGATGCGGCGGCCGAACGCCTCCATGCTCTGCCGCCCCCGGGCCTCGGCGACCGCGGCGAGGAACAGCACGGCGAGCGTCGTGACCTTGATGCCGCCGGCGGTCGAGGCCGACCCGCCGCCGATGAACATGAGCATGTCGGTGACGAGCAGGCTCGAGCCGTTCAGCTGGTCGAAGTCGACGAGCGAGAAGCCACCGGACCGGGTCATCGTCGACAGGAAGAGGGCCTGGAACGCGGTCCGGCCGGCCCCTTCCTCGCCGAAGGTCGTCGGGTTCGACGCCTCGAGCGCGGTGTAGACGATCGCACCGCCGATGAGCAGGACGGCGCTCGTGGCCAGCGTGAGCTTGACGTGGATGGGCCAGCGGCGCGGCGTGCGGAGCTGCTTCGTCAGGGTGCGGATGACCGGGAAGCCGATCGACCCCGCGACGACACCGATCATCAGGAGCGTCAGGAACCAGTAGTCGTGGGCGAACGGGTCGAGGCCGTCCGCGTTCGGTGAGAAGCCGGTGTTCGTGAACGCCATGGCCGCGTAGTAGAAGGAGTCGCCGACCGCGGTCCAGAACGGGATGCCGGCGATCAGCACGGACGGCAGCAGCAGCAGGCCGAGGACGATCTCGATCGACAGGGTGCTCACCGCGACCGTGGCGAGCAGGGTGCCGACCTCGCCGAGGCGGACGGCCTGCCCCTCGGGGACCGCCCCGTGGTGGGTGCGGAGCGGGTTCGAGTCGCCAGCGGCCATCAGCTTCGCGCGGAGCCCGAGCTTGCGGGTCACGAAGAGCCCGAGGATCGACGCGAAGGTCAGGACGCCCACCGCACCGATCTGCGTCCCGATCACCACGAGGACCTTGCCGAACACCGACCAGTGCGTGGCCATGTCGACGGTCGCGAGGCCCGTGACGCAGACCACCGAGGCCGCCGTGAACAGCGCGTCGGAGAAGTGTGTGCCGGTCCCGTCGGCCGCCGCCCACGGGGTCATGAACAGCGTCGTGAACACGAAGATGAGGGCGACGAAGACCAGGATCGCCAGACGCGACGGCGACGAGCGCAGGACCGTCGCGATCCGTCCGCCCCGCCGTCGGGTGACGGCCGCGTGCCGCAGGTGCGGCTCGGTACGGTCGAGCATCGTATGCCTCCGAGGACATGGGCCGGGACGGTTCGTCATGGTACATCCGTGGTGCCCCGGCTAGCCTTGCCCGCATGGCCGACATCTTCTCCGTCGTGGCGGACCCCACGAGGCGCGAGCTGCTCGGGACCCTCCTCGCCGCGTACGGATCGGACGTCACCGGCGGGGAACTCAGCGTCGGGCAACTGGTCGAACGACTGGGCGTCAGCCAGCCGACGGTGTCGAAGCACCTCCGGGTCCTGCGCGACATCGGACTCGTCACCAGCCGCGAAGAAGGGCAGCACCGCTTCTACCGGCTCGACCCGGAACCGCTCGTGTCGCTGGAGGACTGGGTCCTGCCGTTCACCGGCGCGGTCGACGCCGACGGCATGCCCGCGACCACGGCCTGGACCCCCGACGGTCAGCCCGTGTCCGTCCGCCGGAACGGTGCTGCCGGCAAGACCACCGTCGAGGTCGGGACCGAGCTCGGACGTGTCATGGCCGAGGCGTCCTACCGGGCCACCGCGGCGATCTCCGGTGCGCAGCAGGGCTGGGAGCGTGTCGTCGACCGCAGCCGCAAGCGCTTCACCCGCCGCGGCGACGAAGACTGAGCCTGGACACTGGGTCGCACGCGCCTCTACAGTTGCCAGTGACCACACAGGTCACACCAAACCCGTGCGCGGATCGCGTGCGAGCCACCGAAGGCGGATCATGACCGGCAGTTTCGACGACGTGCGCTTCCTCACCGTCGCTGAGGTCGCCGAGATGATGCGTGTCTCGAAGATGACCGTGTACCGCATGGTCCACGCCGGTGAGCTCCCCGCCATCCGTTTCGGCCGGTCCTTCCGTGTCCCCGAGTCAGCCGTCGCCGACGTGCTGCGCGGCGGCATCGCAGACGTCGGCTGAGCGCACACCCGTCCGTTCCGGGCGCGTTCGACATCGCGTCAGCCCTCCGGTAGACTCGGCCGGGTTGATTTTCCGCGGTCTCGACGGCCCGGTGTCCGATACATCAGCACAGTCCGAGCGAGGTCCACATGGGTTCTGTCATCAAGAAGCGTCGCAAGCGCATGGCGAAGAAGAAGCACCGCAAGCTGCTTCGCAAGACGCGCCACCAGCGTCGCAACAAGAAGTAGGCCCCGAGCCTGCAGCGTCAAGCCCCGGTTCGCCGGGGCTTTCGCATTCCCCAGGGGACGCGGACCGCGGGCTACGCTGGAGCCATGCCCGCAGTGACGTTCCTGACGAAGCCCGGATGCCACCTCTGCGACGACGCACGGCCCGTGGTCGAACGCGTCGTCGCCGAACACCCCGGCGTGACCCTGCAGGAACGCTCGATCCTCGACGACGACGCCCTCCGCCAGGAGTACGCGGAGGACATCCCCGTCGTGCTGGTCGACGGGCGCGTCCACAGCAACTGGCACGTCGACGCCGACCGGCTCGCACGTGCCCTCGAGAAGGCCGGTTCCCCCGCATGATCTCCCACGTCGTCGCCTGGACCCTGCGCGAAGACCTCGACCGCGCCGCGACCATCGCCCGGATCCGCGAACTCCTGACCGGCCTGACCGGCACCATCGGGTCGATCCGTTCGCTCGAGGTCGTCGAGAACGTCGCCTACCCGGAGAAGAACAGCGACGTCGCCGTCGTCGCGTCGTTCGACGACCTCGCCGGACTCGACGAGTACCAGGTGCACCCGGACCACCAGGCTGCCGCAGCCGAGATCCGTGGACTGGTCACGGGGCGGGCTGCCATCGACTGGCAGAGCTGAGCCGGGCCTCCCGTCCCGCCCCCGGCGCTGCGTGCGCTGCGGCGCTTCGTGAGCAGAAATGGTCGCCTCCCGCATCGGGAGGCGACCATTCCTGTTCACCATGTGCGCTCGCGCGCGGCGCCGCGCGACGTGACTACGGCGTCAGGCGCGTCGGTCCACGGAAGAGGTACGTGACCTCGCGGATGGACGGCTCACCCAACATGAGCATGAGCACGCGCGCAAGGCCCATGCCGAACCCACCGTGCGGCGGCACGCCGTAGCGGAAGAAGTCGAGGTACCAGCCGAGCTCCTCGGGGTCGAGGCCCTTCTCGACGGCCTGCGCCTCGAGCACGTCGACGCGGTGCTCGCGCTGTGCGCCCGTGGAGATCTCCGCGCCGTTGAAGATGAGGTCGTAGCTGTTCGTGAGCGACGGGTCGCCGGGCTTCCGCATGTGGTAGTACGGCCGGATCGACGCGTCGTACTCGGTGACGAACACGAACTCCGAACCGTGGTACTCCTTCGCCCAGGCGGCAACGCGGCGCTCGCCCTCGGGGTCCAGGTCGCCGTCGGCACGGACGACGTCGTGGCCGCTGTCGGCCACGATCTTCCGGGCCTCGGCCAGGGTCACGCGGGGGAACGGCGTCGCGGGGACCTGCAGCTCGAAGCCGAAGGCCTCCTGGATGTCCTTGCCGTACTTTTCCTTGACCGCGGTGATGCCTGCGACCAGGACCTCTTCGTGCATCGCCATGACGTCCTCGTGGGACTCGATCCACGAGAACTCGGCGTCGACGCTCGTGAACTCGGTCGCGTGGCGGCTCGTGAAGGAGGGGTCCGCGCGGAACGCGTCGGCGATCTCGAACACGGCGCCGAAGCCGGCCGGCTGGGCCATCTGCTTGAAGTTCTGCGGCGACTGCGCCAGGTAGGCGGTCGTCTCGAAGTACTCGAGCTGGAAGAGCTCGGCGCGCGACTCGGACGCCGACGCCATCAGCTTCGGGGTGTGGATCTCGATGTAGTCGCGGTCCACCCAGTAGGTGCGGAACGCGTGCTCCAGGGTCGTCTGGATGCGGAAGATGAGGTTCTGCTTGCGGTTGCGCAGGTCGAGGAAGCGCCAGTCGAGCCGCTTGTCGAGCGACGAGTCGTCGGCGATCGGGGTCTCCGGGATCGCGGCGCTCACCACCTCGAGCGTGCCGACCTTGACCTCGAGCCCGCCGAGCTTGACGCGCTCGTCGTGCTTCAGGGTGCCGGTGGCGTGGATGAAGGTGCCGTGGGCGAGGGCCGAGATCTCGGTGGTGGTGGCAAGCGCGGCCTGGGCGGCGTCGTCACCGTCCTCGGCCTCGCGCGTGGCGGGGTTCACGAGCTGGACGGCGCCGGATTCGTCGCGGAGGACGACGAACTGCACCTTCTTCTGGTCTCGGACGGTCTCGACCCATCCGGCCACGGAGACGGGGCCGTCGGGGAGGGCAGCGAGGTCGGCGATGCGGGTGCGTTCGATCACGGTGGTCGAGTCTAACCGTCTGCGTCCGGCGGCGTCGGTCCGCAGGGTGTCCTCCTCCACAGGGCGGCCCGCTTCCGGCGTCGTCCACAGGTCGGACCGGGAGGCCCGTGGGGCGTCGCGTGGGTCCGTAGCGTTCTCGACGTGGCCGGGTCGCGAGACGAGAGGGGGACCGGGTGGGGACGGGGACGGGGGAGCTCGCGACCTGGCCGCCTGCGGCGATCGCGACGATCGTCGCGTCGTTGTTGGCGCTCGGAGGCACCACGACGGCAACGGTCTGGTCGTTCATGCGGTGGCGGCGAGAGCACCGTGCGATCGAGCGAGCGTACGTCTGGCAACAGGTTGTCTGGGCAGCGGAGATGGTGTCGTCCGACGACGTCGGCAAGGCCGAGATCGGACGGATGGTCGCGGGCGCGATGTACGACATGCAGATTCATGGACGGGTCGACGATCCAGGTGTGAGTGTCCTGGTACGAACACTCGGAGAAGAGGAACGCGATGCAACGCATGTTCATGCACATGACCGGTGAGGAACGCCGGCGTGCGCAGGTCCGGCTCAACCAGGTCATCCTCGACGCGTACCCGAAGCGGAAGGCGCGGAAGATGATCGCCATGTTCGAGCGGGTGGAGGCACGTCTGGAGTACTCCCCGGAAGAAGCAGCCGAGGCTGAGCGGCGATGGCTCGCGCGGTACGAGCGCTCAGGGGAGCGAAGCGCGGAGTGACCCCAGGGTGCCGATGAACTCCTCGGCCATGCCGGCGCGCTCGACGAGCTTGGCGTGCCGGGCCCGGGCATCGTCGAGGTACTCGTCGAGGCGTGCAGCCAGCGCGGGCTCGTCGTCGGGGTCCTTCGCCGCCAGCGCATCGACGACCCGCAGCAGGTCCGCCATCTCGTCGAGCGTGAACCCGAGTGGCTTCATGCGGCGGATCACGAGCAGCCGGTCCAGGTCCTGCGCGGTGTAGACCCGGAACCCGCCCGTAGTGCGGCCGCTCGGCACGAGCAGCCCGACCTCGTCGTAGTGGCGGATCGTCCGCAGGGACATGCCGGCACGGTCCGCCAGCTCGCCGATGTGCATCGTGTCCGGGGTGTCGGTGGTGCTCACGGTGCACAACTCTACCCTCACGTGAGGGTAGAGTTCCGATCGATGTCCGTGATCACACACGCGCCGGCGGCCCCGAGCGTCCTCACCGCCCTCCGCTCACCCCGCATGCTCACCCGCGAGGTCCTCGCCGGTGTCGTCACCGCGCTCGCGCTCATCCCCGAGGCGATCTCGTTCTCCGTCGTCGCCGGGGTCGACCCCGCGGTCGGCCTGTTCTCGAGCGTCATCATCGCCGTCGTCATCTCGATCGTCGGCGGTCGTCCGGCGATGGTGTCCGCCGCGGCCGGTTCGGTGGCCCTGGTCATCGCGCCGCTCGTCCGCGAACACGGCATCGAGTACCTCGTGCCCGCGATCGTCCTCGGTGGCGTGTTCCAGCTCGTGCTCGGGTTCCTCGGGGTCGCGCGCCTGATGCGCTTCATCCCGCGCAGTGTCAACGTGGCGTTCGTCAACGCGTTGGCCATCCTCATCTTCACCGCGCAGCTGCCCAACCTGCTCGGCCCCGACGTCCCGTTCGTCGTCTGGCCGCTCACCGCCCTCGGCATCGCGATCATCGTCGGCTTCCCGTTCCTGACCAAGGCCGTCCCCGCGCCGCTCATCGCGGTCGTCGTGATCACCGGCATCACCATGCTCTTCAGCGTCGTCGTCCCCACGGTCGGCGACGAGGGCGAACTGCCCACCGCACTGCCCGGGTTCAACGGCATCGTCACGCCGTTCTCCTTCGAGACGCTGCAGATCATCGCGCCGTACGCGTTCGGTGTCGCGATCGTCGGCCTCATCGAGACCCTGTTGACCGCGCAGCTCGTCGACTCCATCACCGAGACCGGCTCGAGCAAGTGGCGGGAGTCCTGGGGGCAGGGCGTCGCCAACATCGCGTCGGCGTTCTTCGGCGGGACGGGTGGTTGCGCGATGATCGGCCAGACGGTCATCAACGTGAAGACCGCGGGCGCACGGACCCGGATCTCGACCTTCGTCGCCGGTGCTTCCGTGCTCGTCCTGACGATCGTGCTGCACGACCTCGTGGCCGAGATCCCGATGGCCGCGCTGACCGCCGTGATGCTCATGGTGTGCGTGGCGACCTTCGACTGGCACAGCATCCGTCCGCGCACCCTGCGGCGGATGCCCCTCGGGGAGACCGCCGTCATGCTCATCACCGTCGTGGTGGTCGTCGTGACCGAGAACCTCGCGACCGGCGTGCTCGTCGGGGTCGTCGTCGCAGCACTGGTCTTCGCTCGCCGGGCGGCCCACGTCGTCACCGTCGTCCGCGAGCCGGTCGACGAGCACACCGTGCGGTACCGGGTGCGCGGCGCCCTGTTCTTCGCGTCGTCGAACGACCTCGTCACGCGGTTCTCCTACGCCGAGGACCCGGAGCACGTGGTCATCGACCTGTCCGACGCGCACGTCTTCGACGCCTCGACGGTCGCGGCACTGGACGGCGTCGAGCAGCGGTTCGCCAAGCACGGGTCCACGGTCGAGGTCGTGGGCCTCAACACCGGGTCGGTGGCCATCCACGGGCGGTTGTCGGGCGAGCTCGGCTGAGCGCTTCCGCATCCGGTGAATCGGCTGTGGGGCCGGTGAGCACCGGTGGGCGACCTACACTGGAACCCATGCCCGCCACCCGACTCCACCTCGTCCGGCACGGTGAGGTGCACAACCCCGACCGCGTCCTGTACGGGCGGCTCCCGGGCTTCGGACTGAGCGACCTCGGCAAGCAGATGGCCCTCGCCTCGGCGACCGCGTGGAAGGACGCCGGTGTCGACGTGCGCCGGATCGTCGCCTCGCCGCTGCAGCGCACGCAGGAGTCCGCGGCGCCGTGGTCGGCCGCGTACGGGCTCGACGTCACGCTGGACGAGCGCCTCATCGAGCCGACGAACCGGTACGAGGGGCAGCCCCCGGGCTTCACGAAGCGTTCGCTCGGCCGTCCGGCGGAGTGGCCCTGGATCGCGAACCCGTTCCGGCCGAGCTGGGGCGAGGCGTACGAGTCGATCGCGAACCGCATGCTCGCCGCGATGACCACGGCGTGGGAGAGCGTGGACGGCGGCGACGTCGTCCTGGTCAGCCACCAGCTGCCGATCTGGACGGTCCACCGGAAGCTCGCGGGGGAGTCGCTCTGGCACGACCCACGCAAGCGCCGCTGCGACCTGTCGAGCATCACGACCGTCGAACGGGTGCCCGCCACGTCGACCGGTCGGTTCACCGAGGTCGGGTACACGGATCCCGCGCAGGAGCTGCGCGCGACCGCCATCGACGAAGGAGCAGTGTGAGCGTCATCAGCAAGCGGTTCGCGGTCCTCGCAGCGACGGCGGTCGCCGCGGCGCTCCTCCTGTCCGGGTGCTCGTCGGACAACGGTGGCCTCGCCAAGCAGTACGGCAACGGCACCACCCAGAACTACATCTCCGGCGACGGCGCGGTGACCGAGGTCACCGCCGACAAGCGGTCCGATGCGGTCGACTTCGAGGCGAAGGACTCCGACGGCGACACCGTCTCGTCGAAGGACCTCAAGGGCAAGGTCGTCGTCCTGAACTTCTGGTACGCGAGCTGCCCGCCGTGCCGCGCCGAGGCGAAGTACCTCAACGAGGTGCACGAGTCCTACGCCGGTGCCGACGACGTCGCGTTCATCGGCGTCAACGTCCGCGACGAGGCAGCGACCGCAGCCGCCTTCGAGCGCACCTTCGGCGTCGACTACCCGACCGTCCTCGACCAGAAGACCGGCACGATGCAGCTCGCCCTGTCCGGTCAGATCGCCCCGAACGCCGTGCCGGCCACGATCGTCCTCGACACCAAGGGCCGCGTGGCTGCCCGGGTGCTCGGCGCCGTCGACGGCACGAGCATCCTGAAGACCCTGATCAGCGACGAAGTCGACGCCGGCAAGGCCTCCTGACCCGTGGCCTCCAACCCCTTCGCCGAGGCGATCCTGAGCGGCCAGATGGCCGTCGCGCTGCCAGTGGCGGCGCTCGCGGGACTCGTCTCGTTCCTGTCTCCGTGCGTGCTCCCGCTCGTGCCCGGCTACCTCGGGTACGTCGGTGGGATCGCCGAGGGCGGGCAGCGCCGCGGGCGGGTCGTGCTCGGCGTGCTCCTGTTCATCCTCGGCTTCACGGCGGTCTTCGTCGCGTACACGACGGTGTTCGGCGCGCTCGGGTTCTGGCTCGTGCGCTGGCGCGACCTCATCACGCAGATCCTGGGCGTCGTCGTCATCGCGATGGGGCTGGTGTTCGTCGGCCGGTTCACGTTCATGCAGCGCACCATCAAGCCGAGCTGGACACCCGCGACCGGACTCGTCGGCGCCCCGCTGCTCGGCATCGTGTTCGGCCTCGGCTGGACCCCGTGCCTCGGCCCGACCCTCGCCGCCATCAACCTGCTCAGCGTGCAGTCGGGCAGTGCCTGGCAGGGCATGTGGCTCGGCGTCGCGTACTGCCTGGGCCTCGGCATCCCGTTCGTCCTCGTCGCCCTCGGGGCCGGCTGGGCGACCGGTGCGATCCGCGCCGTGAAGCGGCACATGCGCACCGTCAACATCATCGGAGGAGCGATCCTGATCGTCATCGGTCTGCTCATGGTCACCGGAATCTGGTCGGCCGTCATGTCGAGCGTCGGGGCGGTGATCCAGAGCTTTGTCCCCGCGGTCTGATCCCGAAACCGAAGCGACGGGCGCCGACACCGCGTCGGACCCGCAGCGACCGTCCGACCACGTCGACGGCTCCGGACCCGGCGACGCCGGCATCAACCAGCCGAAGCTCGGCTTCGTCGGCACGCTCCGGTTCTTCTGGCGACAGCTCACGAGCATGCGCACCGCGCTGTTCCTGCTCATGCTGCTCGCCCTCGCGGCGATCCCGGGCTCGCTCGTGCCGCAGCGTACCGCCGACCCGAACGGTGTCGTCCAGTACAAGGCCGACCACGCCACGCTCTACCCGATCCTCGACAAGCTGCAGGTCTTCGACACCTACACGTCGGTGTGGTTCTCGGCGATCTACCTGCTGCTGTTCGTCTCCCTGATCGGCTGCATCGTGCCGCGCACGAAGCACCACTGGCAGGCGCTCCGGACACGTCCGCCCCGGACCCCCGTCCGCCTGACGCGACTGGCGGGCTTCCGCACCGTGGCGGTGCAGCCCGACGCGATGATCGACGGCACCACCGGGATCGACGTGACCACGGGCCTCCCGTCCAGCGAGCACGCGGTCACGCGCGCGATGACGATCCTGAAGCGCTCCGGGTACCGCGTCGAGCGCTTCGGCGACTCGGTGAGCGCGGAGCGCGGCTACCTGCGCGAGACCGGCAACCTGGTGTTCCACGCGGCGCTCGTCGGTGTCCTGCTGGCCGTCGGTGTCGGCGGCGGGTTCGGGTTCACCGGCCAGCGGCTGCTGGTCGAGGGGCAGACGTTCTCGAACGTCCTCGGCTCCTACGACTCGTTCAACCCGGGTCGCTGGTTCCAGCAGACCGACCTCAAGGGCTACAACCTGACGCTCGACAAGTTCGTCACGAAGTACGAGGAGCGCAACCTCGACGCCCTCGGCCAGGCGCTCGACTACTCGGCGACCGTGACGAGCAAGGAGAAGGGCGGCGAGTCGACGACCAGCCGCCTGGGCGTGAACGACCCGCTGCACGTGGGCGGCACCAACGTCTACCTGCTCGGCAACGGCTACGCGATGAACGTCACGGTGCGCGACGGCGAGGGCAACGTGGCGTTCCAGGACGTCGTGCCGTTCCTGCCCGAGGACGCCAACTACACGTCCACCGGCGTCATCAAGGTGCCGGACGCGCTGCCGGACCAGCTCGGCATGGTCGGGTTCTTCTACCCGACGGCGTCGAAGCTCGCCTCGGGTGCGTACACGAGCACCTACCCGGACACGCAGAACCCGCTGCTGACGCTGCAGGTCTACACCGGCGACCTCGGCCTCGACAGCGGCGTGCCGCAGAGCGTCTACACGCTCGACACCAAGGGCCTCACGCAGATCGCCGGCCGTCAGTCCGACACGGCGAGCATCGCGCTCGAGCCCGGGCAGACCAAGAAGCTGCCGAACGGTGCCGGGTCGATCACCTTCGACGGCGTCAAGCGCTACGTGTCGCTCGACGTGCACCACGACCCGTCGCAGGCGTGGGTCGCCGCCTTCGCGCTGCTCTCGACGCTCGGGCTGCTCACGTCGCTCTTCGTCCCGCGCCGACGCGTGTGGGTGAAGGTCGTCCCCCGCAACGGCGCAGAGCACGGCGAGTACGACTTGGAGTACGCGGGCCTCGCCCGCGGTGAGGACCCCAACCTCGAACGGGCCGTCGCGGACATCGCACAGCGCCACACGTCGGACCTCGGAGTTAGGATGCCCCAGTGAACGACATGACCACGAACCTCGCGACCTACTCGGTCGTGCTGACGTACTCCGCGATGGCGGTCTACGTCATCGCGTTCATCTCGTTCGCGCTGGACATGGCGAAACGCTCCGGCGAGGTGACGGCAGCGGCGAAGAACGCTGGTGCGGACTCGGACGACGCTGCGGCGACCGCCTCGGTGGGCGCGGCCCGCTCGGCGAAGACCGTCGCCACCGTCCGGGGCGGCACCGTCGTGCTCGAACCGGTCGCGGCACCCCCGGCGAACGCCGGCGGCTCGGCCGCGCGCGGCACGAAGTTCGAGCGCGTCGGCATGGCCATGACGATCCTCGCGCTGGTGCTGCACGTCGCATCGGTGGTCCTGCGCGGCATCGCGGCCGACCGTGTGCCGTGGGGCAACATGTTCGAGTTCTCGCTCACCGGCACGGCGCTCATCACGCTCATCTTCCTGCTCGTGCAGTTCTGGCAGAACCTGAAGTTCCTCGGCGTCTTCATCACCGGGCTGACGATCATCCTGCTCGGCATCGCGACGGTGAACTACTGGGTGCCCGTCGTGCCGCTGCAGCCGGCGCTGCAGTCGTACTGGCTCGTCATCCACGTCTTCGTGGCGATCGCCGGCACCGGGTTCTTCGCGCTCGGTGCGGGGCTCGCGGTGGCGCAGCTCGTGCAGACGTACCGCCAGGGCCGGACCGCCTCGGGCAAGCTCCGCTTCATGGCGACCCTGCCGGACGCCGACCGCCTCGAGGTCCTGACCTACCGCGTCCTGCTCGTCGGCTTCGTCCTCTGGACCTTCACCCTGATCGCCGGTGCGGTCTGGGCGGAGCGTGCCTGGGGCCGGTACTGGGGCTGGGACACCAAGGAGGTCTGGACCTTCATCATCTGGGTCGTCTACGCCGGGTACATCCACGCCCGTGCGACCCGCGGCTGGCGCGGTGCGCGGTCGTCGTGGCTGGCGCTCATCGGCTTCGCCGCCGTGATGTTCAACTTCTCGGTCGTGAACGTCTTCTTCAAGGGCCTGCACAGCTACTCGGGCCTGTGAGCGACGCGCGTCACTGACGCGGCTCTGGTCGCGACCAGGACCGGACGGGAGGCACGGTGCCAGCTGGCACCGTGCCTCCCGTCCGTCGTCCGGTCGCGTGCAGGGCCGGGAAGACGGGTCTACGCGGCGGCCAGTACGGCGTGCACCCGCGCCACCCGCGCGAACCACCACGCCGTGCGCTCCGGCGACGCGGCGTTCCGGTCGAGCAGGTCCGCCGACACCGCGACCCGTCGCACCGGCACGCGGCCCCCGACCGGCAGCAGCGGGTCCACGGTGACGTCGGACGCGAACATCGCGGCGGTCCCGAGCCCGGCTGCGTACCCCGGGGACATCGCAGCCGCGGCGAGGAACGCGCCCATACCGAGCCCCACCGAGGTGTCGAGCGCGCTGGAGACCACGCACGGCAACCCGGCCTCGGCGATGACCGTCCGCGCCGCGGTGACGCCCCCGAGCGGTTGTGCCTTGACGACCAGGACATCAGCCGCTCCGGCTCGTGCGACGGCGAGGGGGTCGGCGGCCTTGCGAACGCTCTCGTCCGCGGCGATCCGCACCCCGAGGCCGTCGATCCGTGCCCGCAGCGCGGCGAGCTCCGGCACGGTCCGACAGGGCTGCTCGGCGTACTGCAGGTCGAAGGGGGCAAGGCGTTCGAGCGCCTCGGTGGCCTGGTCGACGCTCCACAGTCCGTTGGCGTCCACCCGGACGGCGGCCGCGGGGCCCATCACCCGTCGGACCTCGGCGACCCGGGCGACGTCCTCGTCGACGGTGGTGCCGGGCTCGGCGACCTTGACCTTGGCGGTGGTGCACCCGGGGTAGCGCGCGAGCAGTGCGGCGACCTGGTCCGGGGCGATCGCCGGCACGGTGGCGTTCACCGGCACCGAGTCGGCGGCGGCCTCGTGCTCGGTCCAGCCGAAGTCGATCGCGCCCCGGAGCCACGCGGCGGCCTCGGCGTCGGCGTACTCGACGAAGGGTGAGAACTCGGTCCAGCCCGAGGGGCCGCGGAGGACGAGCGCCTCGCGCGTGGTGATGCCGCGGAACCGCACCCGCATGGGCAGGGCGACCACGTGCGCGTCGGCGGTGAGTTCGGCGAGGTCGGGGAGCACGTCGGCCATCCTCCCACCGCACCCAGGGCACCTGCCGGTTCCTCGAAGGGGACCGCCAGGGCAGGGCATTAGCATGCATCGGTCGGCCTCGGTCGGCACTGGTCACGACCCGGATCGAACCGTCCGGAACGAGGGAGGCGCGGTGGCGCGGGAACCGCAGCAGCGTGCGCAGCGCCCCGGTCGCGACACCGACGAGTTCGCGCGGCTCATGCAGCAGAACACCGTCGACGTCCGCCAGACGGCAGGTCGGAAGCGCCGCAGCCCGATCGTCGGCAAGATCGCCCTCGGCCTCGCGGTGGTGTCCGCCGCGGTGGACGCCAGCGCCTTCGCGGTCTTCATGGGCGGTGACACCGAGTTCGCGTTCGGGATCTGCTTCGTCGTGGTCTTCCTGACGCTCATCGCGGCGGTGCTCGGCTTCGTCGCGGCCGTCGGTGGCCTCGGCCGGTGGTACGGGGCGATCGGCGTCGTGGTCGCCTTCTTCGCCAACCCGGTGATCCTCATCGTGATCCTGGTGTTCGTCGCACCCGAGGTCCTGACCGGCATGGGCGCCTGACCGGCGGCGGTACGTTGGGGGCATGGCTGCTCCCGTCTCCGACCTGTTCGACCCCGACGTCTGGACCGCGGCTCCGATCGCGGAGCAGTTCACGGACATCACGTACCACAAGCACGTCTCCAAGGGGATCGTCCGGGTCGCGTTCGACCGGCCCGAGGTACGGAACGCCTTCCGTCCGCGCACCGTCGACGAGCTCTACCGGGCGCTCGACGACGCCCGTCAGGACCCCCGCGTCGGCGTCGTCCTGCTGACCGGTAACGGCCCGAGCCCGAAGGACGGCGGCTGGGCGTTCTGCTCCGGCGGCGACCAGCGCATCCGGGGGCGCAGCGGCTACCAGTACGTCGGCGACGAGGGTGCGCCGCCCGAAG
The DNA here is from genome assembly GCF_004340725.1 of Curtobacterium sp. PhB128. Taxonomy (NCBI): domain Bacteria; kingdom Bacillati; phylum Actinomycetota; class Actinomycetes; order Micrococcales; family Microbacteriaceae; genus Curtobacterium; species Curtobacterium sp. PhB128. The sequence continues at coordinate 119,320 of NZ_SLUR01000006.1, read as the reverse complement.
GAGTCGACCCCGCCGCCGCGCAGGCGTCGATGGGACGACTGCACATCCTCGAGGTGCAGCGCCTGATCCGCATGATGCCCAAGGTCGTCATCGCCGTCGTCCCCGGTTGGGCAGCCGGCGGCGGGCACTCGCTGCACGCGATCTGCGACCTGACCATCGCGAGCGCCGAGCACGGCAGGTTCAAGCAGACCGACGCCGACGTCGGGTCGTTCGACGGCGGGTACGGCAGCGCCTACTACGCCAAGCAGATCGGCCAGAAGTTCGCGCGCGAGGTCTTCTTCCTCGCGCAGGAGTACTCGGCGCAGCGCGCGTACGAGATGGGGGCCGTGAACGCGGTCGTCCCGCACGAGGACCTCGAGCGTGAGGCGATCCGCTGGGGCGAGATCGTCCTCGGCAAGTCCCCGACGGCGATCCGGATGCTCAAGTACGCGTTCAACGCCGTCGACGACGGGATGGTCGGCCAGCAGGTCTTCGCGGGCGAGGCGACGCGGCTCGCCTACGGCACCGACGAGGCCGTCGAGGGCCGCGACTCGTTCCTCGAGAAGCGCGCCCCCGAGTGGACGTCGTTCCCGTGGCACTACTGAGCCCGGCGGTGCCGGCATGACCCGTCCGCTGGTCGCGCTGGGCACGTCGGATCCGCTGGCGGTGCTCCGCGGCCTGGAGGCAGCGCTCGCCGGCGGCCCCGCGCTGCTCCCCGTCGCCGAGGGAGCACCGGCGCTGCCGACCCCGCCACCGGCCGAGGTCCGGCAGCGGGTCGCCCTGGTGGTCGAGACGAGCGGGTCCACCGGCACCGGCAAGCGCGTGGCCCTCTCGTCCGAGGCGCTCCTCGCCGGTGCCGCAGCGGCGGACGCAGCGCTCGGCGGACCGGGCAGCTGGGTGCTGGCGCTGCCCACGCACTACATCGCGGGCCTCAACGTCCTGACCCGCTCGATCGCCGCGGGGACGACGCCGGTCGTCGTGGCACCGGGGCACTTCGACGCCACGGCGTTCGCGGACGCCGCGGACCAGCTCGTCACCGGCCCAGCGGCTCCCCGTCGCTACACGTCGCTCGTCCCCGTGCAGCTCGCCCGCGTGCTCGACGACGACCGCGCGACGGCTGCGTTGGGCAGGTTCGACGCGGTCCTCGTCGGCGGGCAGGCGACCCCGGCGGCGCTCCGCGAGCGAGCGGTCGCCGCGGGCGTGCGCATCGTGACGACCTACGGCGCCAGCGAGACGAGCGGCGGCTGCGTGTACGACGGCGTGCCGTTCGGGACCGTCCGCACCGCGGTGGTGGACGACGAGCTCCAGTTGGCGGGTCCGATGCTCGCCGAGGGGTACCTCGGCGACGAGGACCGCACGGCCGCGACGTTCGGCGAGCGCGACGGCCTGCGCTGGTACCGCACGGGGGACGCCGCCACGGTGTCGGACGGGGTGGTCCGGGTGCTCGGACGCCTCGACGACGTGGTGATCTCCGGCGGCGAGAAGGTCCGGCTCGGCGCGGTGGAGCGGCTCGTGCGCGACCTGCCCGACCAGCACGGCGCAGTCGTCACCCGACGGGCCTCGGGGGAGTGGGGCGAGGTGCCGGTCGTCGTCACCGAGCGACCGCTCGACCTCGACACCGTCCGGTCCCACGTGGGCGACGCCCTCGGCCGAGCCGCACGTCCGGCCGCGGTGGTGGTGGTCGACCGGCTGCCGATGCTCGCGTCCGGCAAGCCCGACCGGCGGGCGATCCAGGACCTGGCGTCCTCGTAGGCCCGCGCGTCGGCACCGCGGTGCAGTGCGACGCGGCGCGGATAGGATCGGTGGTCGTGGCACGAACGAAGAACACGACGCACAAGCAGGGCCGCTCGGGCAACCCGGCGAAGGCTGCGACCCCGGTCCGCTCGAAGCGCCGGGCGACCGCGCGGGACTGGATCGGCGGGGCACGGCTCCGCACGCTGACGCTCGGTGTGGTCCCCGTGGTGCTCGGCACCACCGTGGGCTTCGTCGACAGCGGCACCACGGGCGACTTCGGCGCGTTCCTGGCGCAGGACGGGCACCTCGCCATCGCGCTGCTCGCCCTGGCGGTGGCACTGTTCCTGCAGATCGGCGTGAACTACAGCAACGACTACTCCGACGGGGTCCGCGGCACCGACGAGTACCGCGTCGGCCCCGCTCGACTGACGGGGGCCGGGCTCGCGAAGCCCCGCACGGTGCTGACCGTCGCGCTGACGTTCTTCGGGCTGGCTGCCGTCGCCGGGATCGTCATCGTGGTGCTCACCCAGCTGTGGTGGCTGCTGCTCGTCGGCGCCGCGGCCATCGTCGCCGCGTGGTTCTACACCGGCGGCAAGAAGCCCTACGGCTACAACGCGCTCGGCGAGGTCTTCGTCTTCGTGTTCTTCGGCCTCGTCGCCGTGCTCGGCACCCAGTACGTGCTCATCGGCCAGGCCACCACGAGCGGGTGGGCCGCCGCGGTCGCCGCCGGGTTCTTCGCCTGCGCGGTCCTGATGGTGAACAACATCCGCGACATCGACGAGGACCGTCTCGCCGGCAAGCGCACCCTGGCCGTCGTCGTCGGACGACCGGTGGCACGGGTGCTGTACGGCCTGTTCCTGCTGCTGCCGTACGTCGTGCTGCTCTGGTTCGTCCTGCTCTACTTCCGCACGGGCTTCACGTACTTCTCGCTGCTGCTGGCCCTGCCGGCGCTCGCGATCGGGGTGTCGTCGCGCAAGCCCCGTGAACTCATCACGGCACTGCAGCTGTCGTCGTTCGCCTCGCTGGTCTTCGGCGTCGTGCTCGGCATCACGCTCGCCGTCCAGCCGTAGGACTCCGCCGGACTACTCCGCGTCGGTGTCCCGGCGCGCGGCGTGCCGGTCGGCGTCCGACACCGGGCGCACGGTCGGCGTGTCCGCGGCGTCGGTGTCCGCCGCGTCGACGAAGTCGTCCTCGAAGTCGGTGTCCGCGTCGCGCTCCGGGCCACCGCGGCGGTTCGCCAGGCTCAGGGCGACCTTGGTGCGGAGTCCGGCGAGCGCGATGTAGGACACCAGCAGCCCGACGAGGGCGGCGATGATCGTCGCCCAGTACCAGGGCATCGGGGTCAGGAGCCGGAGGAGCACGAGCGCCGCCGCGAAGATGCCGAGCCGGGCCAGGGTGTAGAGGAACCACGCTTTCACCCTGCGAGTCTACGGACGGCCGACCGGCAGGGTCGTCACAGGCTCGCGACCTAGACTCCTGGGCATGGTCCGCTTGTGGTTGATCGTCGTCGTCGCCGCTGTCGCCTTCACGGTGTACGCGGCCATCGACTGCGCGACGATGCCCCGCGAACGTGTCCGATCCCTCAGGCGCGGTGTCTGGATCCTCCTCGTGATCGTCCTCCCCGTCCTCGGTGGGGTGCTCTGGTTCCTGCTCGGCCGCTCGCCGGCGTCCCCGGGCACGACCGCCCGGTACCGTGGACCCGAAGACGACCCGGACTTCCTCGGCACCACGCCCGTTCCGGGGGACACCCTCACGGACAAGGACCAGGACGACGCGACCCTCCGAGACCTCGAAGACCAGTTCCACGACCGAGACGACGACGGCCGCACCGATCGCTGACGGTCCCGCCGGATCGGGCAGTCCGGCGACGGACGCCGCCCTGACGCTGCTGCAGGAACTCGTCCGCGCCGGCGTCACCGACGTCGTCGTCAGCCCCGGCTCGCGGTCCCAGGCCCTGGCGCTCGCGGCCGTCGCCCTCGAGCGGGCTGGCGGCCTGACCGTCCACGTCCGGCTCGACGAGCGCACCGCCGGGTTCTTCGCCCTCGGGCTCGCGGTGGAGTCCGGTCGACCGGCCGCCGTCGTGACGACCTCGGGCACCGCCGTCGCCAACCTGCACCCCGCCGTCCTCGAAGCGCACCACTCCGGTGTCCCGATGATCGTGCTGAGCGCCGACCGGCCGGACGAGCTCCGCGGCATCGGAAGCAATCAGACCACCGTCCAGCCGGGGATGTTCGGCGACGCGGTCGCCTTCGTCCGCGACGTCGAGGCGCCCTCTGCGCACGGAGCCGACGCCTCGGTGCGTGCAGCGCTCCGCGACCTCGCCCGCCAGGCCGTCGCCGCGGCCGCCGGACACACCGGACAGCCGGGGCCGGCGCAGCTCAACGTCGCGTTCCGTGAACCCCTGTCCGCCGGCCTCGACGCCGACCGCGTGCAGGGCGTCCCCGACGACGAGGTCGACACCGCGTTCGCCACCCGTCGTGCGCACGGCGGACTCCCGGTGGCCGAGCTGTCGCCGGACGACGAACCGGGCACGGTCGTCATCGCCGGGCACGACGCCGGCGAGGACGCCGAGCGCATCGCGTGGGAGCTCGGCGCGCCCCTGCTCGCCGAGGTCTCCAGCGGCGCACGGTTCGGCCGGAACCTCGTCGTCACCTACCGCGAACTCCTGCGCGACCAGGACTTCGGCGGCTTGGTCCGTCGTGCCGTCGTGCTCGGCCACCCCACCCTCAGTCGCGAGGTCCCGGCGCTCCTGCAGCGGCAGGGGGTCGAGACGATCGTGGTCCGCGGACACGCGGCCGACCCCTTCGACCCAGCCCGCGCCTCCCGGCCCTCCGACACCACCTTCGTGTCCGACGTCCGCGTGACGGGCCGGACCCGGCCGGAGCACCGTGCGTGGGTCGGCCGCTGGGTCGGTGCGAGCCGGCAGCTGCTCGGCGACGGTGACGCGGGACCCGACCTCGGCGCCAAGCGGTCCCCGGACCGTGCCGAGCGCAACAAGTTCCTGCGCGACGAGGTCGCCCTCCGCCGCCGGCCCGTCGACCGCGCGATGCTCGCGGACGCCGTGTGGGGCGTGACGTGGCCGCACGACCGGCTCGTGTTCGGCGCCTCGCAGATCATCCGCGTCGCCGACGGGCGCGTGCTCGGCAAGAAGATCCGGGTGCACGCGAACCGCGGGCTCGCCGGAATCGACGGCACCGTGTCGACGGCGCTCGGGATCGCCGCGGCCCTCGAACAGTCGTCGGCGTCGGTCGGCACCACGCGCGTGCTGCTCGGCGACCTGACCCTGCTGCACGACCTCGGGGCGTTCGTCACCGGCACCGAGGAGCGCACGCACCGGGTCCAGGTCGTCGTCGGCAACGACCACGGCGGCGCGATCTTCCGCGGGCTCGAGGTGGCACGCACCACTCCACCGGAGGACATGCGGCGGATGATGTCGACGCCGCAGCACGTCGATGTCGAACGTGTCGTGACCGGCCTCGGCTGGGAGTACCGCCGCGCGGAGACGTGGGGCGACCTCGAGCGGGTGCTCACCGATCCGGCCGAGCGGGTCGTCATCGAGGTCCCGCTGGCCGACTGACGCGGCGCTCAGGCCAGCGCGTCGGTGACCGGTCGGAACTTCAGGGCGGTCTCGGCGACCTCGCGCGCCGGTTCCGACCCCGCGACGACGCCCGCACCCGCCCAGGCCCGGACGGTGCCGTCGTCGTCGATCCGGGCGCTGCGGAGCGCCAGCATCCACTCACCGTCGCCGGTGGCGCTCATCCAGCCCACCGGGCCGGCGTAGCGACCGCGGTCGACGCCCTCGAGCTCGGCGACGAGCCGGACGGCCACGTCGGTCGGGGTGCCCGCGACGGCGGCGGTCGGGTGCAGGGCGTCGGCGACGTCGAGCGAGGTGGTGTCCGGCGGCAGGGTCGCCTGCACGTCGGTCGCCAGGTGCCACAGGTTCGGCAGCTGCAGCCGGAACGGCTCGGGGTCGGCGCGCAACTCGGTCACGAGCGGGCGGAGCGAGGCGAGCAGGCTGTCGATCGCGAACGCGTGCTCGTCGACGTCCTTCGCGCTGGCGGCGAGGGCCTCGGCAGCGGCACGGTCCGACACCTCGTCGGCACCGCGTGCGGCGCTGCCGGCCAGCACCCGCGCCGTCAACCGGGTGCCGTCGGTGCGGGCGAGCGTCTCGGGGGTCGCACCGACCAGGCCGTCGACCGCGAAGGTGACGCACTGCGGGTAGGCGGCGGCGAGGTCGAGCAGCAGGGCGCGGTGGTCGGCGTCCGCTGGCATCCTGCCGACGAGGTCGCGGGCGAGGACGACCTTCTGCGCGCTCCCGGCGGCGATGCGCCGCACGGCCTCGGCGACGTTCGCGGCGTAGGCGGCCTCGTCGATCCGGCCGGGGTGCAGCGCGACGGAGACGTGTGGTCCGACGTGGGGGACCGGCACCGAGGTCCGCGTGAACGTGAGCGGCTCGGCGCCGACGGTCGTGTCGATCGCCGTGAGCCAGGCCTTGCCGCGCCGACGGCCGATGACCACGCGCGGGACGATCAGGACGCTCTCGTCGGCGGAGTCGTCAGCGAAGGCGAAGGAGCCGAACGCGACCAGGCCGGAGCCGCGCAGCTGCACCGGGTCGTCGACGACGGCCGACTCCACGACGGTGCGCCAGACCGCGGCGGCGTCGCGCATCCGGTCGGGGCCGGTGAACGTGAACCGCAGCGCCTCCCCGATGCCGACGATGCCGTCACCGTTCCGGACGAAGGCCAGGGGACGGTCGCGCAGGGTGTGGCGGAGGACGGTGCCCGGGTCGTCGAGGATCCGGGTGGAGACCGTCAGCGGGGGCGCCGCCGTGGTGGTTCGGGTCACGGCTCCGATGCTACGCGCGGTCGGTGGACCACCTGGCCGCGCGCTCGACGAGTGGGCCGTTGCTGCGAGTCCGGTGAACGTACGGTCGGGACCTCTAGGATTGGTCGGGTGAGCAGAGCGGACCTGAACAAGCGGCCGGACGAGGTGGCGGCGATGTTCGACGACGTCGCGGCCAAGTACGACCTCACGAACGACATCCTGTCGGCGGGCAACGCACCGCTGTGGCGTGTCGCCACGGTGCGGGCGGTCGACCCCCAGCCCGGCGAGAAGGTCCTCGACATCGCCGCGGGCACCGGGACGAGTGCCGCGGCCTTCGCGAAGAAGGGGGCCGAGGTCAGCGCGCTCGACCTCTCCGCCGGCATGATCGCGGTCGGTCGCGAGCGGCACCCCGAGATCACCTTCGTCGAGGGCGATGCCGAGCACCTGCCCTTCGACGACGACACATTCGACGCCGTCACGATCTCGTTCGGGCTGCGCAACGTGAACGACCCGAAGCAGGCGCTCGCCGAGATGCTGCGGGTCCTCAAGCCCGGCGGCCGAGTGGTCATCTGCGAGTTCTCGACCCCGCCGCGTGCGCTGCTGCGCCTCGGCTACGGCACCTACCTGAAGCGCGTGCTCCCGGGCATCGCGAAGCTCTCGAGCAGCAACCCCGCCGCCTACCGCTACCTCGCCGAGTCGATCGACGCGTGGCCGGACCAGCAGGTCCTCACCCAGTGGCTGCGCGGCGTCGGCTTCTCCGTGGTCGCCTACCGGAACCTCACGGCCGGTATCGTCGCACTGCACCGTGGCCGCAAGCCCGTCGCCGACACGGTGCGCGAGTCCGCGGCCCGTCGTGCGAAGGCACGCCGCGACCACCAGACCACCGGCGAGCAGCCGTGCGTCGACCCGGCCGACGACTGACCGGTCACCATCCCCCGAAGACGGAGCAGCACTTGAATCCGAGCGTCCCGGTCGCACGTCGCGCGCCGAGCCTCCGCGCCTCGCTGGGCATCGGCGAGCGGTTGTTCGCCACGCCCGCCGACCGCCGCTTCATCGCCGCCGTCGACGACGGTCTCGAACTCGTCGAGCAGGGGCTCGAGGACGCCATGCGGTCCACGGACACCCTCGCCGACACCACGAGCCGCTACCTGCTGTCCGCGGGCGGCAAGCGGATCCGTCCGACGCTGACGCTGCTCATCGCGCAGCTCGGCGACGGGGTGACCGACGCCGTGGTCAAGGCCGCCGTCAGCATCGAGACGACCCACCTGGCGTCGCTCTACCACGACGACGTCATGGACGAAGCGCCCGTCCGCCGCGGGGTCCCCGCAGCGCAGATCACGTACGGCAACAACGTCGCGATCCTGACCGGCGACCTGCTCTTCGCCCGCGCCAGCCTCATCACCGCCGACCTGGGCACCGAGGGCATCCGGATGCAGGCCGAGACCTTCCAGCGCCTCTGCATGGGGCAGCTGCACGAGACCACCGGCCCGCAGCCCGACGACGACCCGGTCGAGCACTACATCCAGGTGCTCAGCGACAAGACCGGCTCGCTCATCGCGACCGCCGCCCGCGCCGGTGTCATGTTCTCCGGCGCCGACCGTGCCTACCTCGACGCCGTCGGGACCTTCGGCGAGAAGGTGGGCGTCGCCTTCCAGCTCGTCGACGACGTCATCGACCTGGCACCGGCGACGGACAAGACCGGCAAGATCGCCGGCAACGACCTCCGAGCCGGCGTCGACACGCTGCCGATGCTGCACCTGCGTCGGCACGCGGCGACCGACCCGGCGGCGCAGGACCTCGTCCTGCGCATCGAGCGCGACGTGAACGGCGCCCCGGACGACGCGGTCGGCTCCGTGCCGTACCAGTCGGCCGTCGCCGCTCTGCGTGACCACGAGGCGACCGCGTCGACGCGCACGGTCGCGGTCCGCTGGGCCCGCGAAGCCGTGGACGCCCTCGCCCCGCTGCCCGACGGCACCGTCAAGCGGGCACTCACCCGCTTCGCCGACTCCGTCGTCGACCGCAGCCGCTGAACACCACCCGCGACCGGACGACCCCACGGTCGCCGCGCGGGACGCACCGCCGGGAGCACCCCACCCGAACGAACTGGAGACGATCAGTGCCCACCCTCCGAATCGCCATCGTCGGCGCCGGACCCGCCGGCATCTACGCCGCGGACATCCTGCTGCGCGAGGCCCACGGACACGACGTGTCGATCGACCTGTTCGAGCAGCTCCCCGCGCCGTACGGACTCGTCCGCTACGGCGTCGCCCCCGACCACCCGCGGATCAAGGGCATCGTCAACGCCCTGCGCGACGTACTCGACCGCGGTGTCGTCCGGCTGTTCGGCAACGTCCGCTTCGGCGAGGACATCACCCTCGAGGACCTCAAGAAGCACTACAACGCGGTCGTCTTCTCGACGGGCGCGATCAAGGACGCCGACCTGGACGTCCCCGGCGTCGACCTCCGGGGCTCCTACGGTGCCGCCGACTTCGTCAGCTGGTTCGACGGCCACCCCGACGTCCCGCGCACCTGGCCGCTGACCGCGGAGAGCGTCGCGGTGATCGGGGTCGGCAACGTCGCGCTCGACGTCTCCCGCATCCTCGCGAAGCACGCCGACGACCTGCTGCCGACCGAGATCCCGGCGAACGTGTACGAGGGCCTCAAGGCGTCGCCCGTCACGGACGTCCACGTCTTCGGCCGCCGTGGTCCTGCCCAGGTGAAGTTCACGCCGCTCGAGCTCCGCGAGCTCGGCGAGGTCCGTGACGTCGACATGGTCGTCTACGACGAGGACTTCGACCACGACGAGGCGTCGAAGACCGCGATCGCCACGAACAAGCAGGTCATGGTCATCAACCGGGTGCTCGAGCAGTGGCGCACCCGCGAGACCGGCCAGGCGAGCCGGCGGCTGCACCTGCACTTCTACGCGAAGCCGACCGAGTTCGTCGGCGACGAGCAGGGCAACCTCACCGCGATCCGGTACGAGCGCACCCGGCCGAACGGCGAGGGCGGTGTCGAGGGCACGGGCGAGATCCGCGAGATCCCGATCCAGGCGGCCTACCGTGCCGTCGGCTACTTCGGTTCCCCGCTGCCCGGGCTGCCGTTCGACGAGCGCCACGGCGTCATCCCGAACCACGAGGGCCAGGTCCTCGACGACGACAACCAGCAGATCCCGGGCGTCTACGCCACCGGCTGGATCAAGCGCGGCCCGGTCGGGCTCATCGGGCACACCAAGTCCGACGCCATGGAGACCGTGCAGCACATCGTCAACGACCAGGCGAGCTGGTGGACGCCGGAGGACCCCTCCGAGGGTGCGATCCCGGCCCTGCTCCGCGAGCGTGGCGTCGAGTACACCGACCTCGAGGGCTGGCACCACCTGGACACCCACGAGCTCGCGCTCGGTGCTGCCGAGGGCCGTGAGCGCATCAAGGTCGTGCCCCGCGACGAGATGATCGACGTGTCCCTCGGTCGCGTCGACGTGCCCACGAACTGACACCGATGACCGACACGCGCCCCGTCCCGCCCACCGCGGTGCGGGGCGCGTCCGTGTCCGGCGTGCGACTGCAGGGCGTCGACGTCGCGCGGGCCGTCGCGTTGCTCGGCATGATGGCCGCGCACATCGGCGGCATCGCGGACCAGCTCGACTGGTCCGATCCGTCGACGTGGTCCGCCGTGGCGCACGGGCGCCCGTCCACGCTGTTCGCCGTCCTCGCCGGCGTCTCGATCGGCCTGACGAGCGGTCGCACGACTCCGCCAGGGCCCCCGACGATCGGGCGGGTCCGGGCGCGCCTGGCGATCCGCGCCGCGGCCGTCGTCGCAATCGGGTTCGTGCTCATCGCCCTGGACACCCCGGTCTACGTCATCCTGCCGACGTACGGAGTGCTGTTCCTGCTGGTGATCCCGGTGCTCCGGGTCCGCCCGGCGTGGCTCCTCGCCATCGCGGGCGCCTGCGCCGTGTTGTCGCCGATCGTCGCTGTCTCGACCGCACCGGCCTACGCCGACGCGGGCATGGTCGGACAGCAGCTCGGCCTGGTCTACCCCGTGGTCACCTTCCTGGCGTACGTCCTGGTCGGTCTCGCCGTCGCCCGGGCCGGGCTGGAGATGCGGGGCACGCAGGTCGTGCTCCTCGCGTCCGGCGCACTGGTCGCCGCCACCGCGTACGTCGTCGGCACGGTCCTCGCGCCGCTTCCGTCGGGGGCCGCGTTCGCGTTCCCGGGGGTCCCGTACGCCGCCGAGGGCAGCACGCCGGCCGAGGCCCTCGCCCAGCTCTTCCTGTCACCGCGCGACCACTCGTCGACGACGGTGGACGTGGTCGGCACCGCGGGGGTGGCGGTGGCGGTCATCGCGCTCTGCACCCTGGTGTTCGACGGGCGCGGGCGGGTCGCCGAGCGGATCGCGTTCCCGCTCGCCGCCGTCGGGTCGATGCCCCTGACGATCTACTCGGGACACCTCGTGGTGATCGCGATGCTGCCCGAGTACCCGGAGTCGGCCGAGGCGTGGGGCTGGTTCGCGCTGGGCTCGGTCGTGTTCGCGATGGTCTGGCGCCGGTTCCTCGGCCGGGGCCCGCTCGAGCGGGCCGTCGCGGCCCTGGCGTCCACCGTCCCGATGCGCTGAGCGCTCCTGCCGGGCCGATCCGGTCCCGGAGCGCTGCCGCACGGTGCAGCGTTGTTCATTCACCGCGGGCTTGCCCGCTGGGTGACACGCTGTCGCGACGCACCGTGCTGCCAAGGTCGCACCGGGTGGAGGACGACGCACCGTGCGCGGCGGAGGCGAGCCGCGCCTCCCGGTCGTCCGCTACTGCAGCGCTGCCGTGAGCCGCGCGACGTTGTCGAGCACCTTGGACCGGCGCGGACGGTCGACCCACTCGTCGAGCGTCAGCTCGAAGCTGTGCTCCTTGTAGGCGTCCTGCACCTCGCGCAGGGCGTCGACGAAGCGGTGGCCTCGGACCATCACGGAGACCTCGAGGTTCAGGCTGAACGAGCGCATGTCCATGTTGCTCGACCCGATCACCGACACCTCGTCGTCGATGGTGAAGTGCTTGGCGTGCAGGATCGTCGGTGCCCGGTACAGCCAGATCCGCACACCGGCGCGGAGGAGTCCCTCGTAGTACGAGCGCTGCGCGTGCCACGTCATGGCGTGGTCGCCCATCTCGCCGACGAAGAGCTCGACCTCGACGCCGCGCTGGGCGGTCGTCGTGATGGCGTAGAGCATCGAGTCGTCCGGCACGAAGTACGGCGAGGTGATCGACACCTTCTTCTGCGCCGAGTAGAGCAGTGCGTTGAACAGGCGCAGGTTGTTCTCGCCGTCGAACCCGGGCCCGGACGGCACGACCTGGCAGTCGAGGGCGTCGCCGCGGTCGGCCCGCTGGACGGGGTCGCTCTCACGGAGCAGCAGTTCGTCGGTCTCGCTGTACCAGTCGGTGACGAACAGTGCGTTCAACCCCGCGACGACCGGTCCCTCGAACCGGGCGAACAGGTCCTTGTAGACCATGCCCTTCTCGATGTGCGACTTGATGTCGTACGAGGGGTCGATCAGGTTCTGCGACCCGGTGAACGCGACCGAGCCGTCGATGACCATGATCTTCCGGTGGTTGCGCAGGTCGGGGCGCTGGAACTTCCCCTGCAGCGGCAGCAGCGGGAGCATGAGGTGCCACTCGATGCCGGCGCGGTCCATGAACGCCAGCGTGTCCTTGTACCCGGGGTAACCGCGGCTGGCCCAGTGGTCGAGCAGGAACCGGACGGTGACGCCGCGGGCCTGTGCACGGGCGAGCGCGTCGAAGAACGGTCGCGTGGTGTCGTCGAGCGTCGCGATGTAGAACTCGACGTGCACGAACCGCCGCGACTGCTCGATCGCCCGGGTCATCTCCGCGATCGACTCCTCGGAGTCGGGGTAGAGCTCCGCCGAGTTGCCACCGACCAGCGGCATCGCGCCGAGTTCACGGTTCAGTGTGGTGATGCTCTCGAGCCACAGCGGCCACGGGTGGTCACGGCGCACGCGTTCGATGCCCTCGGTCTGTTCGAGGATGTACGCGTTGATCTCGGTCTGCTTCTCACGCCGCGCACGCGGCAGCTTCGTCGACCCGATGACCAGGAAGACGATGAAGCCGATGTAGGGGATGAGGAAGATCGCCAGCAGCCAGGCGGTCGCCGTCTGCGGCTTCCGGTTGATCGGGACGTAGATGATCGAGAAGACGCGGATCGCCAGGTCCAGCAGGACGGCCAGGACCGTGATCGCGACGGTGAGCCAGTGCTCCACGGACGTCAGCGGAAGTTGATGTACTGCAACGGGACGTCGAACTCTTCACCCTTGAGGAGCTGGATCGTGTTCTGGAGGTCGTCGCGGCTCTTCGAGGAGACCCGCAGTTCGTCGCCCTGGATCTGGCTCTTCACGGTCTTCGGGGCGTTGGCCCGCAGGAACGCACCGATCTTCTTCGCGACGTCCTGCTCGATGCCGTTCTTGAACTTCACCTCGATGCGGTACTCCTTGCCCGAGGGGTAGGGGTCGCCAGCGTCGAGGCTCTTCAGGCTGATGTTGCGCTTGATCGCCTTGCTCTGCAGGACGTCGAGGACGGCCTTCGCGCGCTCTTCCGAGTTCGCCTTGATGAGGACGTCCTCGCCGCTGAAGGCGACCGACGCGTCCGCGCCCTTGAAGTCGTACCGCTGCTCGATCTCCTTGGCCGCCTGGTTGAGGGCGTTCTCCGCCTCCATCTTGTCGACCTTGCTGACCACGTCGAAGGAACTGTCTGCCATGCCGGACAGCCTAACGGCGGACTGGAGGCCCGGTTCCGGTCGCGCAGATCGGTTCGCGGTGGTCACGACCACCGTTCCGGATCCGCTATGCTTTTGTGCGCGCCTTCGGTTGGTGATCACACCGGCTGGGTGCGCATGGCAAGTTACCCAAGCGGCCAAAGGGATCTGACTGTAAATCAGCCGGCGTAGCCTTCGGGGGTTCGAATCCCTCACTTGCCACCATCGCGAAGCCCCGTCCGACCCGGACGGGGCTTTCGTCGTCCCTGGCAGGATCGGTGCATGGCATCCGACTGCACACCGTCCCAGTTCGCCGACCTCGCCGAGACGATCGCGCGCGAAGCGGCCACGCTCGCCGCGCGACGACGGGCCGAGGGCGTCGAGGTCGCCGACCGGAAGTCGAGCATCGTCGACGTGGTCACGGCGGCGGACCGCGAGGTCGAGGCGCTCATCCGCGCCCGGATCGCCGAGGCCCGGCCGGACGACGCGTTCCACGGCGAGGAGTCCGGCTCGGCGTCGGGGGAGTCGGGCATCACCTGGGTCGTCGACCCGATCGACGGCACGGTGAACTACCTGTACGGCAGCGCCGAGTACGGCGTGAGCATCGGCGTCGTGCGGGGTTCCGCCGACCCGACGACGTGGGAGCCGATCGCCGGTGTCGTCGTCGCTCCCGCGACCGGGGTGGTGTTCCGTGCCGCCGCCGGACAGGGCGCCACCCGTGACGGCGTGCCCCTGTCCGTCAGTGCTCCGGCCTCGCTCGCCGAGACACTCGTGGCGACGGGCTTCGGGTACACGGCCGACCGGCGCCGTGAGCAGGTGTCCGTGCTCGCCGGGCTGATCGGCGAGGTGCGGGACATCCGGCGCGGGGGAGCGGCGTCGCTCGACTGCTGCGCGGTCGGGACCGGGGTCGTCGACGCCTACTACGAGCGCGGGATCAACCCGTGGGACATGGCCGGCGGCTCCGTCGTCGCGCGCGAGGCCGGAGCGTCGGTCCGCATCTGGGAGGCCGGCGGCACCCGTTCCTTCCTGTTCGCGAGCCCCACGGTGGCCGACGACCTCGAGGCGCTGCTGCGCGGGCTGGAAGCGGAGGCGCTCGGCATCTGAGGTCCGTCGGTCCCTCGGTCTGGGGGTGCCCGGTGGACATGACCACGACTGGCGACGTGCGACGACGTTTGCTACCGTGCTCAGGTCCCGTTATCTGCTCGTTACCAACGAGCGCGCCCCTTCCTCGATCAGGATCGCCACCGCACGCATGCCCCACTCCCCACTGACGTCCGTCCCCACCGGTCCCGTCGACGCCGCCACCCCGGTCGTCCACCTGACCCGACGAGCACGGATCGAGGCGGAGCGAGCGGCTGCGAAGGGTGCTCCCGGCACGCAGGACCACGCGCAGGACGTCGCAGCCGACCGTGCCGCGGGCCCGTCGTTCGACGAGGTCGTCGGGCTGACCACACCGTCGTCGGCCGCCGCTCCCGTGTCGCCGATCGACCTCGCACCGGTGTCGCCCGCGCTGCCCGAGTCGGCGGTCCGTCCGGCCTCGCGCATCACGACGCCGCCGGCTCCCACCTCGCCGGACGTCCGCGCCACGGCGCCGCACACCGCGACGGCTGCAGCGGAGTCCGTCGCGCCCCAGCCCCGCCGTGTCATCGGCCAGGTCCCGGCGTCCCGTCGGCGGACCGGCCGTGCCGCACCGGCCGTGCAGGTCGACCGCGCCACCCGGCACATCGCGGCCAGCCGCACCGCCGCCGTGCCCGCCCCGGCTCCGGCCGCCCGGAAGCAGGGTGCCTCGTTCCGCCGTGCGGCCTCGCGCGTGACGGCCGTCGGTGCGCTCCTCTTCGTCGCCGGTCTCGTCGTCTCGACGTCGCTGCCCGCCCAGGCGCTCTACGTGCCGGAGACCGGCTCGACCGCGGCCCGGTCGACGGCGAGCGGTGCGACCCAGTCGATGAGCGTCAGCGCCGCAGCCGACGGGTCGACGAGCCGCGACCAGTACACGGTGTCGGACGCCACGCAGTACAAGAACGTCGACGCCTCGAGCTTCACCAACGACCCGACCGGCACGATCCAGTGGCCGTTCCTCACCGGCGTCCCGATCACCTCCGGCTTCGGCGGTCGTCAGGTCGCGGGCTGCTCGTTCTGCTCGACGAACCACATGGGCGTCGACTTCGCTCCCGGCGAGGGCACCCCGATCCGGGTGATCGCCGCCGGCACTGTCATCAAGGTCCAGGCGAACGACGGCGGCTTCGGCAACGACGTCTGGGTGGAGCACGACGTCGACGGCAAGCAGTTCGTCAGCGTGTACGGCCACATGGAGGACAACTCCTTCAAGGTGGTCACCGGTCAGCAGATCGAGGTCGGCGACGAGCTCGGTCTCGTGGGCAGCACGGGCAACTCCACGGGCCCGCACCTGCACCTCGAAGTGCACGTCGACGGGGTCCCCGTGGACCCGTTGGCGTGGCTCCAGACCAACGCGAACTAGCGGTCGCCGACGCGGCACGCCCGGGCGTCTCGCCCGGTTCCGGAGCAGCGTCGGAGGTCTGCTATCCTCGTGTGGTGCCGTTCGCGGCACATCGCCCCGATAGCTCAGTGGTAGAGCACCTCCATGGTAAGGAGGGGGTCGTCAGTTCAATCCTGACTCGGGGCTCCGACCCGGTGCGCGTGTCGCTCCGGATCTCTGGCGGGGTAGCTCAGTTGGTTAGAGCACACGACTCATAATCGTGGGGTCGCGGGTTCAAGTCCCGCCCTCGCTACAGCAAGCCCGGCGATCTGTTCGCCGGGCTTTCGTCGTTCCCGGGCTGCGTCGTTCCAAGGCTGCGTCGTTCCCGGGCTGCGTGCACAGCGGTGCGGACGCACTTCGGCTGTGCGCTGGACCAGGTGCGTGCCAGGAGGCGCGTGGCGGACCCACACCGGGCCTCCCGTCCGCCCTGGGGTCGGCCCTACAGCGCGGAGTGCGACCCGGTGTCGGTCCGCGTCTGCAGCACGCCGGCCGCGCGCAGTGCGCGCTCGATCGCCGCGTTCACCTCGTGCCACGCAGCCCGTCGCCGGCTCGCGCCGATGCTGCCGCCGGAGACGGCCGTGCCGTGTCCGCGGTGCCGCAGCGTGATCGTGGTGGAGGCCCCGGTGACGGTCGTCGACAACTCGTAGCGGCGGAACTCGCGGGACGGGTGCACGAGCGCGCCGAGGAGGATCGTCAGCAGCCGGTTGCCGGTCGTCGCGGTGAGGGTCCCACCGGTCGACTCGACGTGGTGTCCCGCCGTGCGGAGTGCCGCGCCGGCGACCTCCATCGCGGTGCACCGGTCGCCCGTGTGCACGGCGAACTCGGTCCTGGTGTCCATCGTTGCTCCCCCGTCCCCTGATCCGGTGTCGCGACCGGACCGCCGATTCCCCCGAACCGGCGCAGCAAGCCTAGCCGATGCATCCTCAGCATCGACAGGCCCCCGGACGGGCGTCGGTAGACTGCCGACGTGTCAGTGAACCCCGAGCTCGTCGGCAGGACGTTCCCGCCGGCCCAGCCCTACCTGGTCGGTCGCGAGAAGGTGCGCGAGTTCTCGCGCGCGGTGTTCGCGACCAACCCCGTCCACCACGAACCCGATGCGGCCCGCGCCGCCGGGTACGCCGACGTCGTCGCCCCGCCGACCTTCGCGGTCGTCGTGCAGGAAGCCACGCTCGCGCAGCTCCTGGCCGAGCCGGACGCCGGCATCGACTTCTCCCGTGTCGTCCACGGCGAGCAGTCCTTCACCTACGACCGGCCCATCGTGGCCGGTGACGAACTCACCGCGACCCTGACCGTCACGAGCGTCAAGACGCTCGGCGGCAACGCGATGGTCACGGCCCAGAGCACCATGAACGACGCCTCGGGGGAGCACGTCGTCACGGCGACGTCGACCCTCGTGGTCCGAGGAGACGACGCATGACCGCCGCACCCGCCACCGCGATCGAGGTCGGCACGGTCGTCGCCGAGCGCGAGGTGCACGTCACCCGCGACTCGCTCGTCCGCTACGCCGGCGCCTCCGGTGACTTCAACCCGATCCACTACCGCGACGACGTCGCCACCTCGGTCGGCCTGCCCGGCGTCCTCGCGCACGGCATGCTCACGATGGGCATCGCCGTGCAGCCGGTCTCCGAGTGGCTCGGCGACAGCGGCTGGGTCGCGGGCTACGGCGTCCGCTTCACCCGCCCCGTCGTCGTGGACCCGGAGCAGGGCGCGACCATCGGCATCGTCGCCAAGGTCGGCACCGTCGACGACGACGGCCGACCGAAGCGCATCGACCTCACCGTGACCGCCGGCGGGCAGACCGTGCTCGGCAAGGCGCAGGTCACGGTGGCGTTCCGCTGACCGTGCACGAGCCGGTGCTCGCCGACCTCACGACGCTCGGCGTCGGTGGGGCGGCCGCGCGGCTGCTCACGGCCACGACGACCGACGAGCTCGTCGACCACACGCGCACCGCATGGGACGACCACGAGTGGCTGGTCCTCGGCGGCGGCAGCAACGTGCTGGTCGCCGACTCCGGCTTCGACGGCACCGTCGTCCTGGTCCGCACCACGGGGGTGGACGCCGACACGGACGCCGACGGTGTCACCGTCCGTGTCGCGGCCGGCGAACCCTGGGACGCGTTCGTCGCCACCACCGTCGCGAACGGCTGGACCGGCCTGGAGGCCCTCAGCGGCATCCCGGGCACCGTCGGCGCCGCCCCCGTGCAGAACATCGGCGCCTACGGGGTCGAGCTCTCCGACGTGCTGACCCGGGTCGAGTTCCTCGATGCGGCCACGGGGGAGCGCACGTGGGTGCCCGCGGCCGAGCTGGCGCTCGGCTACCGCACGTCGACCCTCAAGCACGGACGCCGCGGTGTCGTGCTGACGGTCGAGTTCCGGCTCGGCACGGCGGAGGAGCACGGCGTGCCGGTGCGGTACGCCCAGCTCGCCGGTTCGCTCGGGGTCGACCTCGGTGCCCTCGTGGAGCCCACGACGGTCCGCGACGAGGTCCTGCGCCTCCGCGCCTCGAAGGGCATGGTGCTCGACGCCGACGACCGGGACACCTGGAGCGCCGGGTCGTTCTTCACGAACCCGATCGTGTCCGCGCCCTTCGCCGAGACCCTCCCCGCCGACGCGCCACGGTGGCCGGCCGGCGACGACGTCAAGCTCAGCGCCGCCTGGCTCATCGAGCACGCGGGGGTGCACCGTGGCTACGCCGTGCCGGGGTCGCGCGCGGCGATCTCGTCGAAGCACACCCTGGCCCTGACCAACCGTGGCGGCGCGACGGCGGCCCAGGTGGCCGAACTCGCACGGTACGTACAGGTCACGGTCCTGAACCGCTTCGGGGTGTCGCTCGTGCCGGAGCCCGTCGTGGTGGGGGACCTGCTCGACTGAGCGCACGGGCACGACCCGGCCACGGGCCTCCCGGAACGCAGAACGGGCCACCTCGACGAGGCGGCCCGTTCTGTGATCGGGGGGACTACGCGAAGAACTTCGCCAGGCGGGCCACACCCTCGGCGATGTCGTCGTCGCCGAGCGCGTACGACAGGCGCAGGTAGCCGGACGGACCGAAGGCCTCGCCCGGGACGACCGCGACCTCGGCGTGCTCGAGGATCAGGTCGGCCAGCTCGAGGGTCGTCGTCGGGGTCGAGCCCGCCCACTCGCGACCGAGCAGTGCGGTGACGTCGGGGTAGACGTAGAAGGCGCCCTGCGGGGTCGGCGTGACGAAGCCCGGGATCGCGTTGAGCCCGGCGACGATGGCCTGGCGACGGCGGTCGAAGGCCTCGCGCATGGCCGCCACCGGCTCCTGCGGCCCGGTGAGGGCGGCGATCGCGGCGCGCTGGGACACGTTCGACACGTTCGACGACAGGTGCGACTGCAGGTTCGACGCGGCCTTGACCGCGTCGGCGGGACCGATGAACCAGCCGACGCGCCAGCCGGTCATCGCGTAGGTCTTCGCGACGCCGTTGACCAGGATCGTGGTGTCGGCGAGGGCCGGCACGGCGTCGAGGATGCCGGTGAAGCGGAGTCCGTCGTACACGAGGTCCTGGTAGATCTCGTCGCTGATCACCCAGATGCCGTGCTCGAGTGCCCACTCGCCGATGGCCGTGGTCTGCTCGGCGGTGTAGACGGCGCCCGTCGGGTTCGACGGCGAGCAGAACAGCAGCGCCTTCGTCTTCGGGGTGCGCGCGGCCTCGAGCTGCTCGACGGTGACGAGGTAGCCCTGGTCGCTGCCGGCGAAGACCTCGACCGGCTCGCCACCGGCCAGGCGGATGGCCTCGGGGTAGGTGGTCCAGTACGGGGCGGGGAGCAGGACCTCGTCACCGGCGTCGACGATGGTCTGGAACGCCTGGTAGACGGCCTGCTTGCCGCCGTTGGTGACGATCACCCGCGACGGGTCGACGGTGATGCCGGACTCGCGTGCGGTCTTCTCGGCGATGGCCTGCTTCAGCTCCGGCAGACCGGTCGCCGGCGTGTACCGGTGGTTCTTCGGGTCCTGTGCGGCCTCGACCGCGGCGACGACCACGTGGTCGGGCGTGGCGAAGTCGGGCTCGCCGGCGGCGAAGGAGATGACGGGTCGGCCCGCGGCCTTCAGGGCCTTGGCCTTCGCGTCGACCTTGAGCGTCGCGGACTCGGCGATCGCCGCGATGCGGGACGCGATGCGCGGCCGATCGGTCGGCGCGGCGGCGGGGGTTGCGGTGGACTCGGGGCCGGGGGCTGCGGTGCTCACGGGTGCCAGCCTATCGGCGCGGCACGCCGTGGAGGGGGCCAAGTGGACACCGTGTGACGGACTCCCGTACACTCGACCACCGGAACACGATCGGTGACGGACGTGCTCTGAAGGGCGGTGGCTCAATTGGTAGAGCAGCGGTCTCCAAAACCGCAGGTTGCAGGTTCGAGTCCTGTCCGCCCTGCAACTCTGGAAGGGTAGAAGTTGGCGAGCAAAGACATGGAGACGACGGCGGACGACGTCGTCGCCAAGGCGAAGCAGGACCGGGCCGAGCGCCGGGGTCCGATCGCTGCCATCGTGCTCTTCATCCGTCAGGTGATCGGCGAACTGCGCAAGGTCGTGACGCCGACCCGCAAGGAGCTCTTCAGCTACACGCTGGTCGTGCTCGTCTTCGTCGTCGTGATGATGATCCTGGTGTCGATCCTCGACTTCGTGTTCGGTCTCGGCGTCGGGTACGTCTTCGGCAACGGGCCCACGGCCTGACCCGGACGTCGACTGCCGAGTGCGGCAGTCCACTGGAGTACGGTCGCCCGAGACGGTGCCGATCGTGACCAGGACCGTCCGCCATCCCGACCCGCACCACCGAACGGAAAGAATCGACTGTGTCTGACTACTCCCGCGACGACATCGACCTCGCGACGGCTGCCGAGCAGTCCTCCGAGGTCGAGGAGAACCAGGAAGGCGACGTCGAGACCGGCGAGGAGCGCTCCGCCGAGTCCGCCGAGGAGCGCGCGATCTCCGTCGAGTCCGAGGACGACGAGTCCCTCGGCATCGACGAGGAGCTGACGGCACTGCAGGAGTCCAAGGACCCCGAGGCCGACGCCGTCGTCGAGGACGCCCTCGAGATCGACTCCGCTGACGAGGCCGAGGCCGCCGTCGAGGCGGTCGAGGACGAGGAAGAGATCGAACTCGAGTCCGAGACCGCCGAAGAGGCGAACGAGACCCTCGCCGCCGACGAAGCGATCGACGCCGAGGACGACGACGCCGAAGAGGCCGAGGTCGACCCGTACGAGGCCTTCAAGGTCGAGCTGCGGATGAAGCCGGGCAAGTGGTACGTCATCCACTCCTACGCGGGCTTCGAGCGCCGCGTGAAGTCGAACATCGAGAACCGCATGGTGTCGATGTCGATGGAGGAGTCGATCTACCAGGTCGAGGTCCCGATGGAGGACGTCGTCGAGATCAAGAACGGGCAGCGCAAGCTGGTCACCCGCGTCCGGATCCCCTCGTACGTGCTCGTCCGCATGGACCTCAACGAGGACTCGTGGTCCGTCGTCCGGCACACCCCCGGTGTCACCGGCTTCGTCGGCAATGCCCACAACCCGACGCCGCTCCGTTTCGACGAGGCGTTCGGCATGCTCAAGTCCCTCGTGCAGGTCGCCGAGGCCGCCCCGACCAAGGGTGGCTCGAAGTCCGGCGGTTCCCTGCAGGCGCAGCCCGCTGCCGAGGTCGACTTCGAGGTCGGCGAGACGATCACCATCAAGGAAGGCTCGTTCGCGGGCCTGCCGGGTTCGATCTCCGAGATCAAGCCGGAGAGCGGCAAGCTCACCGTCCTCGTCTCGCTGTTCGAGCGCGAGACCCCGGTCGAACTCAGCTTCGACCAGGTCACGAAGCTCTAGTCCAGGTCTCCCCGTTCGGGTAGACTCATCGAGTTTGGGCCCGCACGCCTCGTGCGTGTGGGCCTTCACCGCGGTCCGGAACGGCCGGACCAGCGGGAGAGTGCACGGATCCCCGTGCGTTCGATTCCAGGAGGAAGACAAGTCATGGCACCGAAGAAGAAGGTCACGGGCCTGATCAAGCTGCAGATCAACGCGGGAGCCGCCAACCCGGCCCCGCCGATCGGTCCGGCACTCGGTCAGCACGGCGTCAACATCATGGAGTTCTGCAAGGCGTACAACGCGGCGACCGAGTCGCAGCGTGGCAACGTCGTGCCGGTCGAGATCACCGTCTACGAGGACCGTTCGTTCACGTTCGTCCTCAAGACCCCGCCGGCCGCTGAGCTCATCAAGAAGGCTGCTGGTGTGCAGAAGGGGTCCGCGACCCCGCACACGGTCAAGGTCGCGAAGATCTCGATGGACCAGGTCCGTCAGATCGCCGAGACCAAGCAGGCCGACCTGAACGCCAACGACATCGAGCAGGCCGCGAAGATCATCGCCGGCACCGCACGCTCGATGGGCATCACGGTCGAGGCCTAAGCACCGATCGGGCTCCGGCCCACACCCAGACACCTTTCCGTGGGAGAGCCGCGCCGGCTCGTCAACCACGTATCTCGCAAGGAGACCACCATGGCGAAGAAGTCCAAGGCCTACGAAGCCGCGGCCGCGAAGATCGAGGCCGACAAGTTCTACACCCCGACCGAGGCAGTCGCCCTGGCCAAGGAGACCGGTTCTGCGAAGACCGACTCCACGGTCGAGGTCGCACTGAAGCTCGGCGTCGACCCGCGCAAGGCGGACCAGATGGTCCGCGGCACGGTCATCCTGCCGCACGGCACGGGCAAGACCGCCCGCGTCATCGTGTTCGCGACGGGTGCAGCGGCCGAGGCCGCGATCGCAGCCGGCGCCGACGAGGTCGGTGGCGACGAGCTCATCGCGAAGGTCGCCGAGGGCTACACGTCCTTCGACTCCGCCGTCGCGACGCCCGAGCTCATGGGCAAGGTCGGTCGTCTCGGCAAGGTGCTCGGCCCGCGTGGCCTCATGCCGAACCCGAAGACCGGCACCGTGACGCCGAACGTGGCGCAGGCCGTCAACGACATCAAGGGCGGCAAGATCGAGTTCCGCGTCGACAAGCACGCCAACGTGCACTTCGTCGTCGGCAAGGCCTCGTTCACGCCGGAGCAGCTCGACGAGAACATCTCGACCGCGCTCGAGGAGATCAACCGCCTCAAGCCGAGCTCCTCGAAGGGCCGTTACGTCATGAAGGGCGCCGTCTCGACGACCTTCGGTCCCGGCATCCCGCTGGACGTCAACAGCATCTGAGTCCACTGACTCCGAGTCACTGACTCGCAGAAGGGCCCGCACCGGCAACGGTGCGGGCCCTTTTCGCGTGCAGGGGCGCGCGTCCCGGTAGCGTGGTCTCGTGCGCACCCTCGTGAACTCGCTCCGGTTGATCGCCGTCATCGCCGTCGTCGTCGCGATCGTCGCCCAGTGGCTCGTCAGCTCGAAGACGGACGTCTACAACCCGTGGAACTTCTTCGGCTACTTCACGATCCAGTCGAACGTCATCATCGCCGTGGCCCTGGCGGTGACCCTCGTCGCCTCGGCCCGCCGCAAGCGTGGGGATCTGCGGGTGAGCCTGCTCCGGGGCGCCGGCACGGTCTACATCGCCACGACCGGCATCGTCTACAACACCCTGCTGACGAACGTCGACGTGTCGGCGAGCGTCCAGTGGTCGAACGACGTGCTGCACAAGGTCATCCCCGCGTACGCGGTCCTCGACTGGCTGCTGTTCTCCGACCGGTCGAAGCTGCTCCTCCGCCACGTCTGGTGGTTCCTGATCTACCCGGCGGTGTGGACGATCGTCATCCTGATCCGGGGCGCGACCGACGGCTGGGTGCCGTACCCGTTCCTCGACCCGGCGCAGGGGTACGGCGTCGTGGCGATCTACTGCGTCGGCGTGGGCGTCTCGATCGGGTTGCTCGGCGTCCTGGTCGTGGGGATGAGCCGGCTGAGACTCGTCAAGGTCTGAGCTGACGGGCTACGAGCGGAAGTCGCGCAGCTTGTCGAGCACCAGGTCGGCGAGCTGCACGAGTCCGCGGATCTGGTCGTCGTCACGGTCGACCCAACGGCACTCGGGCTCGTCGGCGACGGGGACGAAGCCGTCGTGGCGCTCCCAGACGAACAGGGTGCGGTCGGCACCGAGCACGTACTGCTGCCACCAGATCTGCCGCAGGTAGTGCCGGGGGATGCTCCGCCAGCCCTTCGCGGTGGTCTTGATCTCGGCGAGCACCACCCGCGAGCCCTGGACACCGACGCCGTCGGGGGTGGCGAGGTGCGCCCGGTTCGCGGCGGCGTGGAACAGGTGCGCCGATGGCTGGATGCCGTGGGTGGCCGCGACCCAGGCGGCGATGTGGGGCTCGCGGTCCTTGCCGTGCTCGGTGAACGCGTTGCCGGAGAACCGTGAGCCGTAGCGCTTCTCGGTGACGACGGCCTCGACCGCGTGCAGCGAGGCGAGCCGAGCGACGTCGGTCGCGGTGATGCCCGCGGCGCGGGCGCGGAGCCAGGCGAAGCGGTCCGAGGAGTGCGCGACGATCCGCTCGGTGTGGCCGCGCAGGGCGGTGAACGCGTCGCGCCCGGGGACCGCAGCCGGCGTGGCGGAGGCAGACAGCTCCTCCAGTCCGGGGTCCAGGTCGCCCCACAGGGTGGGCTGCACGATCGTCACCCGTCGATTCTCCCCCCGACCACCGGCAAGACCGAATCCGACGCGCTCACGAGGCGCAGCGCACACGTCAGGAGACCAGCTCACGCCCCTCGGCGTAGGCGACCAGCTCGTCGACCCCGGCGGGGGAGAGCGCGTAGCCGATCGCGAGCGCCGCTGCGCCCTGCAGCGCGGCGAGCGACCCCGCACGCGACTGGGCGATGACGAGGTGCTCGGTGGCGAGCGGCATCGACCGCGAGTAGACGACCTCGCGGACGCCGGCGAGCAGGTGCTCACCAGCCTGCGTGATCGAGCCGCCCAGGACGATGACCGACGGGTTCATGAGCGAGACGCACGTGGCGAGCACCTCGCCGATGTCGCGGCCCGCCTGTCGGACGGCGTAGATCGCGTCGAGGTCGGACCGGTTCACCAGGTCCAGCACGTCGGCGCCGGTGTGGGCGTCGTGCCCCTTCGCACGCAGGGCACGGGCGATCGCCGGACCGGACGCGACCGCCTCGAGGCACCCGGTGTTGCCGCAGTGGCAGGGGACGTCGCCGGCGCGGGACACCCGCACGTGGCCGATGTCACCGGCGGTGCCCTGGGCGCCGCGTTGCAGCTCGCCGTCCGACACGATGCCGGAGCCGATGCCGGTGGCGACCTTGACGAACAACAGGTGGTCGACGTCGGGCCAGCCGTGCTCCCGTTCGCCGAGGGCCGCGATGTTCACGTCGTTGTCGAGCAGGACGTGCGCCGCGATGTGCTGGCGGAGCCACGACGGCACGTCGAAGCCGTCCCACCCGGGCATGATCGGCGGGTTCGCCGGGCGTCCGGTCGAGAACTCCACCGGACCGGGCACGCCGATGCCGATGGCGATGACGTCCTGTCGGGCGCGGCCGACCTCGTCGAGCAGCTCGTCGATGGTGGCGACCAGCCACGACAGGGTCTCCACCGGGCCGGCGGCGATGTCGATGCGTGCTTCACGGGTGGCGAGCGGGGCAGCGACCAGGTCCGTGACGGCGACACGGCCGTGCGAGGCGCCGAGGTCGGCGGCGATGACGAGCCGGGCGCGGGGCTTCAGCGCCACCTGGGCCGGCGGCCGTCCTCCGGTGGAGACGGCGGTGTCGACGGGGCCGACGAGACCGACCTCGATGAGGGAGTCCAGGCGCACGCCGATGGTGGAGCGTGCGAGTCCTGTCAGTGCGGCGAGCTCGGCCCGGGTCCGCGGCACGCCGTCGCGGAGGATCTGGAAGAGCTCGCTCGTCCCGACCGGAGGCGACGCTGCCGTCCGAGTCAAGTCGACCATGGGGGGAGTGAAGCACACATCGAACGCGCCACGCAACGAAGTTCGTCGACCTTCCACGAACTTCTGCTTGACCGCCGACAGAAGTGGTCATAGTGTGACGCTCGGTCAGTGACGACCGCACCATCTCGACGAGGAGAACCCCTGGTGACCCAACCGATCTCGGTTCAGCTCTACACCGTCCGCGACGCCCTCTCGGCCGACCTGCCCGGCACGCTCCAGCGCATCGCCGACATCGGCTACACGAACGTCGAGGCCTTCGGCTTCGTCGACAACGCCGACGAACTCGCCGCCGCGCTCCGCGACGCCGGCCTCGCCGCCCCGAGCGGACACGCACGACTGCTGGACGCCGGCGAGCAGGACCTCGAGCGGATCTTCCACGCGAGCGTCACCGTCGGACTCGGCACCCTGATCGACCCGCACATCGACGAGGCCCGCTGGACCACCCGCGAGGACGTCGAGGCCATCGCCCGCGAACTGAGCGCCCTCGCCCCCCGCGCGGCCGACCACGGCCTGGTGCTCGGCTACCACAACCACGCGTTCGAGTTCTCGAACCGCATCGACGGCGTCAGCGCCTACGAGGTCTTCGCCGACGCGCTGTCCGACGACGTCGTGCTGGAGCTCGACACCTACTGGGTCAAGGTCGGCGGTGACGACCCGGTGGCGATCATCGGCAAGTACGGCGACAAGATCGAGTTCCTGCACGTCAAGGACGGCGACGGCTCCCACGACGACGACAAGCAGGTCGCCGTCGGCAACGGCATCATGCCGATCCGCGAGATCCTCGCCGCCGCACCCGACGCACTCCACGTCGTCGAGCTCGACGGCCACGAGGGCGACGTCTTCCAGGCGGTCGCCGACTCCTACACGTTCCTCGAGGGGGCCCGCGCATGACCGACACCACGGCGTCCACCGCCCTCGACAGCAGCACCCGGACCGGCCGCGTCGGCGTCGGCGTCATCGGCGCCGGGGTCATCTCCGACCAGTACCTGTCGAACCTCACCGTCTTCCCCGACGTCGAGGTCCGCTTCATCGCCGACATCGACCTGCCGCGCGCAGCCGCCCAGGCCGAGAAGTGGGGCGTCGCCGGGTCGGGCACGGTCGAGGAGCTCCTGGCCGACGACGACATCGAGATCGTCGTCAACCTCACGATCCCGGCCGCCCACGTCGAGGTCGCCCTGCAGGTCCTCGCCGCCGGCAAGCACGTGTGGGGCGAGAAGCCCTACGCCCTCGACCGCGAGAGCGCGACCGAACTCCGTGACGCCGCACGCGCCGCGGGCAAGACCGTCAGCGTCGCACCCGACACCTTCCTCGGTGCCGGCCTGCAGACCGCGCTCCGCACCATCCGCGACGGCCGCATCGGCAAGCCGCTCAACGGCCTGACGCTCTTCCAGAGCCCCGGCCCGGAGTCCTGGCATCCGAGCCCCGAGTTCCTCTTCGCGTACGGTGCGGGCCCGCTGTTCGACATCGGCCCGTACTACATCACCACCCTGGTGCAGACGTTCGGTCCGGTGAAGAAGGTCACGGCGACGGCGTCGAAGTCCCGCGCCACGCGCACGATCGGCTCCGGCCCGAAGGCGGGCACCGAGTTCCCCGTCGACGTCCCGACGAACCACTCCGCGCTGATCGAGTTCGAGGACGGCGGGAGCGCGCAGAGCGTCTTCTCGTTCGAGTCGGACCGCGGTCGCACGGGCGTCGTCGAGATCGCGGGCGAGACCGGCACCGTCGTGTTCCCGGACCCGAACAACTTCGACGGCGACACCGAGCTGTACGCGCTCGGCGCCGAGGAGCCCGAGACGATCCCCGCGGTCGGCTCCACCTACTCGCGCGGCACCGGCGTGGTCGACCTCGCCCGCTCGCTCCGCGCAGGCGACGAGAACCGGGTCCCCGGTGCCCTCGCCTTCCACGTCCTCGACGTGATGGTCTCCATCGCCGAGGCGGCAGAACGTGGCGAGGCGGTGCTCGTCGAGAGCACCGTGTCGCCCTCCCAGACCCTCCCAGAGGGTTGGGACCCCGCGGAGCAGACCCTGGCCTGACCGGCCCGGATCCGCCCCGCACACCACAGCAGCACCCGAAGATCCATCCCGCACCACCCCTGCACCATCCCTGCACCATCTCAACGACGAGAAAGTAGAGAGTCATGCGCACTGCCATCCGCGCACTGGCCATCACCGCGGCCGCCGCACTCACCGTGACCGGCCTCGCAGCCTGCTCCTCCGGATCGTCCGGTTCCTCCGGCGACTCCAAGACGCTCACCTACTGGGCGTCCAACCAGGGCACGTCGCTCCAGAACGACAAGGAGGTGCTGACCCCCGTCCTCAAGAAGTTCACCAAGGAGACCGGGATCAAGGTCGACCTCCAGGTCATCGGCTGGAACGACCTGCAGACGAAGATCCAGACCGCCGTCACCTCGGGCCAGGGCCCGGACGTCGTCAACATCGGCAACACCTGGGCCACCTCGCTCCAGGCGACCGGTGCGTTCCAGGAGTACGGCGACTCCGAGATGAAGGCGATCGGCGGTGCCGACAAGTTCGGCAAGGTCGCGCTCTCCACCGGTGGCGCCCCCGGCAAGACCGTCACGAGCGTCCCGCTCTACGGCCTCGCGTACGGCCTGTACTACAACAAGTCCATGTTCAAGGACGCCGGCCTCGAGGCACCGACCACGTGGGAAGACCTCACGGCGGACGCCAAGAAGCTCACGACCGGCGGCAAGTACGGCTTCACCATCGCCGGTGGTTCGTACACCGAGAACTCGCACTTCGCGTTCATCACCTCGGCGCAGAACGGTGGCGAGTGGTTCGACAAGGACGGCAAGCCGACCTTCACCGACAAGGCGAACGTCGACGGCATCAAGCGCTACCTCGACCTGATGCAGTCCGACAAGGTCGTCAACACCTCGAACGCGCAGTACGACAACGGCACGCAGGCCGTCTCGGACTTCGCGAACGGCAAGGCCGCGATGATGCTGACGCAGAACAACGCGAACGCGACGATCACCTCGCAGGGCATGAAGACGGACGAGTTCGGCGTCGTGCCGTTCCCGACCACCGCTGACGGCGAGGACATCGCGTCGTTCCCGGCCGGCATCAACCTGTCGATCTTCAAGAACACGAAGAACAAGGACGGCGCGCTCAAGTTCGTCAAGTACATGACGAGCGCGGACACGCAGACCACGCTCGACAAGCCGTACTCGGCCCTCCCGGTGCTCGCCGCCGCGGCTGACTCGGTCACCGACGAGCAGACGAAGACGTTCCTCGACATCTACAACAACAAGGCCAAGCCCCTCCCGCTGGTCCCCGCCGAGGACCAGTTCGAGTCCACCGTCGGCAAGGCGATGAACGACATGTTCGCCAAGATCGCCACCGGCGGCTCCGTGTCCGACAGCGACATCAAGACCGCGCTGCAGACCGCCCAGGACCAGGTGTCCCAGGCGAACGGCTGATCCAGCCAGGAGGCCCGGGGCGCGTCCGCAAGGACGCCCCGGGCCTCCACCCCTCGCGTCCACAGCCGGACGCGCCGGGGCAGGTCGTCACCGGCCCCACAGCCCCAGAGCCGGCCATCCGCCGGCAGTGAGCGTCCCGTCTCACGCACGCCGTGCCTCCCGTCCGCTGCCACGGACCGGAGTGCGAAGCACCCGAACCCCCTCCTGCCGAAAGGCCCCCGCCCATGTCCACGACGGTCCTGCCCGATGCGGAGCGCATCGACCTGACGCACACGAAGGGCTCGACGCTGTCGGGCCGTCCGCCAGGTCGCAAGCGCAAGACCAACTGGCTGCCCTACGCGCTCGTCGCGCCGGCCATCCTGTTCGAGCTGCTCATCCACATCGTCCCGATGCTCACCGGCATCTGGATCTCGTTCATCCAGCTCACCAAGTACTTCATCGCCAACTGGGGCGCTGCACCCTTCGCGGGACTGCACAACTACTCGGTCGTCGTCGACTTCGACCAGGCGATCGGCAAGGGCGTCCTGCACTCCTTCCTGATCACCTGCGGCTTCACGGTGCTCGTCGTCGGCCTCTCCTGGACCTTCGGCATGGCCGCCGCGGTCGCACTGCAGAAGCCGTTCAGGGGCCGCGGCCTGTTCCGCACCCTGTTCCTGGTGCCCTACGCGCTGCCGATGTACGCCGGCATCATCACCTGGAAGTTCATGTTCCAGCGTGACTCCGGCGCCGTGAACCACGTCCTGGTCGACCAGTTGCACCTGTTCAACGGCACCGGCCCGTTCTGGCTGATCGGCTCGAACGCTTTCGTCTCCGTCGTCGTCGTGGCGATCTGGAAGACCTGGCCCTTCGCCTTCCTGATGCTGATGGCCGGCCTGCAGTCCGTGCCGAACGACGTGTACGAGGCCGCCTCGGTCGACGGCGCGAAGCCGTTCCGGCAGTGGCGGTCGATCACGCTGCCGATGGTCCGCCCGGTCAACGTGACGCTCGTGCTCGTGATGTTCCTCTGGACCTTCAACGACTTCAACACGCCGTTCGTGCTGTTCGGCTCGACCGCGCAGCCCCCGGCCGCGGACCTGCTGAGCTTCCACATCTACAACGCGTCCTTCATCACCTGGAACTTCGGCTCCGGTGCCGCGATGAGCGTCCTGCTCCTCATCTTCCTGCTCATCGTCACCGGCATCTACCTCGCCGTGACCAACCGGAGGTCCGTCCGTGCGTGAGACATTCGGCGCCAAGTCCTTCAAGGTCGTGACCCTGGTCATCCTGACCCTGTTCACGGTCGTACCCCTCTACGTGATGATCACCACGGCCATCAAGCCGCTCGGTGACGTGCAGAACGACTTCACGTGGATCCCGACCAACATCACCATCCAGCCGTTCATCGACATGTGGTCGACGGTGCCGCTCGGCAAGTACTTCGTGAACTCGCTCGTCGTCTGCACGGTCGCCACGGTGTTCTCGCTGATCATCGCCACGTTCGCCGCCTACGGTGTCTCGCGCTGGAACTTCAAGGGCAAGAGCACCTTCACCACCGCGGTGCTCTCCACCCAGATGTTCCCCGGCGTGCTGTTCCTGCTCCCGCTGTTCCTCATCTTCACGAACCTCGGGAACTCGCTCGGCATCCAGCTCGTCGGCAGCTGGACCGGCCTGATCATCACCTACCTGACGTTCACGCTCCCGTTCTCGATCTGGATGCTCGCCGGCTACTTCGAGACCATCCCGCGTGAGCTCGACGAAGCCGCGATGGTCGACGGTTCCGGCCCGATGGGTGCCCTGTTCCGGGTCATCCTGCCCTCGGCCCGCCCGGGTCTGGTCGCGGTCGGCATCTACTCGTTCATGACGGCCTGGGGCGAGGTGCTCTTCGCCTCGGTCATGACCAACGGCGACGGGCAGACCCTGGCGGTCGGTCTGCAGCAGTACTCCACGCAGACGAACGTGTACTGGAACCAGATCATGGCCGCGTCCCTGGTCGTGTCCATCCCCGTGGTGATCGCGTTCCTCATCGTGCAGCGCCAGTTCGTGGCCGGCTTGACCGCCGGTGCCGTGAAGTAGGCAGCTGGCTCGACCCCAGCTCCAGCTCCAGCTCCGGCTCCAGCTCCAGCTGCAGCTCCGCGAAAGCGACAGATTCCCGGCGAACATCGCCGGGAATCTGTCGCTTTCGCGTACCGGTCCGTGCCGCCCGGGCAGGATGGGGCGCATGAGTGGAGCGCGCGGGCGGCAGCTGCTGCCGGGACAGACCAGCCGGGTGCACGTGTACGACCTCGAGTCGCGGACATCGCGGCCGGTGTTCGAGTCGAGGACGGTGCTCGTCGAAGCGCCGAACGTGCTCGACGACGGCACCCTGGTGCTGAACGGTGGCGGTGACCTCTGGCTGCTGCCGCTCGTCGACGGCGCACAGGTCCTCGACGAGACCGCGCTCGTCCCGGTGCCGATGCCCGGCGTCCCCGAGATCAACAACGACCACGTGCTCGACCCCTCGGGCAAGTCGGTCGTGGTGAGCGGCCGCGACGGGGACCTGTACCGGGTGCCCGTGCCGGCCGGGGGAGCGGCCGCGACCCTCACCGACGTCACCACCGCGCTGCCGGTCGTCCGGAAGTTCTACCTGCACGGCATCGCCCCGGACGGGGAGACCCTCGCGGCGATCGTCGGGGAGCGCACCGAGGCGGGCGTCTGGACCACCGACGTCGCACTCGTCGACCCCGCCACCGGCGAACCGACGTTCCTGACCCGCGACGAGCACCCCGACGACGGCGTCTCGTTCGCGGGCGAGATGCTCGTGTGGAACTCGGAGCGGTTCACGCCGGGCACCGCGCAGCTCGTCGCGCTCTGGCCGGGGGCGACCGACCCGGTCCGGATCACGAACGACGACCGGGTGAACTGGTTCCCGCACGTCTCGCCGGACGGGGAGCACCTGCTCTACCTGTCCTACGAGCCCGGCGTGCAGGGCCACCCGGCCGACCACCGCGTGGAACTGCGGCGGCTGCCCGGGGTGCTCGTCCGGGGCGCCCGGATGATGCCGGTGCCGGAGACCCTCGTCGTGCTCGACGGCGGCCAGGGCACGGTCAACGTCCCGCCGTGGTCCCCGGACTCCCGCTGGTTCGCCTACTGCGACTACCCCGTGGGTCGAGACTCGGCCTGAGCGACAGTCCTCGGGCTCGTGGCCACGAGGACTGTCGCCCACCGCGAGACTCGGGTCACCTCAGACCTCGCGCACCTGCCCCTGCTTGAGGTGCAGGCGACGCTCGGCCCGCTTCGCCACCCACGAGTCGTGCGTGACGATGACGACCGTCAGCCCGCGTTCCTTCCACTGCTTCTCGATGAGCCCCATGATCTCGTCGCGGGTACCCTCGTCGAGCGCGCCGGTCGGCTCGTCCGCCAGCAGCACGCTCGGGTTCTTCACCAGGGCACGGGCGATCGCCACGCGCTGCTGCTGCCCGCCGGAGAGCTCGGCCGGCAGATGCTCCATCCGCTCGCCGAGCCCGACCTCGCGGAGCGCCGCCGTGGCCCGCTCGCGGATCTCCGAACGTGCCCGGTTCGCGAGCGACCCCGCGAACGCCGTCTCGACGTTCTCGAGCGCCGTCAGCGTCGGGATGAGGTTGAAGCTCTGGAACACGAAGCCGATCTCGGTCGCCCGCAGGTCGGTCAGCGCACGGTCGCCGAGCTTCGCCACGTCGCGGTCGCCGCCGAGGTGGATCGAGCCGGCCGTCGGCCGGTCGAGTGCCCCGAGCATCTGCAGCAGCGTCGACTTTCCGCCGCCGGTCGGCCCCTGGATCGCCACGAGCTGTCCCTGCGGGATCGTCAGGTCCACGTTCGTCAGGGCGGTGACGGTGCGGTTCTTCTGCTTGTACGTCTTGCTGACGTTGGTCAGCCGGTACATCGGACTGGAGGCGCGGCTCGCCTCCGCCTGGCCGGGTGCGGTGTCGGTGCTGGTCACGGTCACTCCTTCTGGTCGCGTGCTCGGGGTCGGTGCGGGTCCGGTGGTCGGCACCGCGCCCGTGGCGGGGCCGGGCATCAGGCCACGCTCCGCAGGGCCTCGGCCGGACGGAGCTTGCTCGCGCGCCAGCCGCCGAGAGCGCCGGCGATGAGGCCACCGAGGATCGCGAGGCCGATCGCCAGCAGGATCACCTCGACGGTCACCGGGGCGTGCAGGACCACGTCGGTCGTCGACGCGGTGCTCGCGCCGCCGCCGAAGCCGCCGGCCGGGGCGCCGCCCGTCGTGCCGCTGCCCGCGGCCGCGGTCGCCGCGCCACCGGGCATGCCACCGCCACCTGCGCCGCCACCGCCGGTCGTGCTCGAGGCGCTCGCCGAGATGGTCGGGCTGATGATGTTCACCACGAGGATGCCGATCAGACCGGCTGCTGCGCCGAGGACACCGCCGATGAGGCCCTGCACGAGGGACTCGCCGGCGACCTGCCGGGTGATGCGGCCGTTCGACCATCCGATGGCCTTGAGGGTGCCGAACTCGCGGGTGCGCCTCGTGACGCCGGAGATCGTGAAGAGGATCGCGATGAGGAACGCCGCCGCCAGCACCACGATCGACAGCCAGGTGCCGAGGTTCGAGACGAGGCTCGACGCGGTGCTCAGCGAACCGGAGACACTCGACGCCAGGTCGGACTCGGTCGAGACCGTGGCGGTGGTGAGCTTCTGCTGCAGGGCGGTCTTGATCGCGCTGACGTCCGACGAGGACTCGGCGGACACGTAGATCGAGGTGACCTTGCCGTCGAGGTCCGCCAGCGCCTGCGCGGTGTCGAGGGGGATGTAGGTGTTCGAGCCGGTCGTCGACGACGAGCCGGTCGAGGTGACGATGCCGATCACCTCGAAGTCGGTGCCGCCGATGTCGACGGTGTCGCCGACCGCCTTCGACTCGCTCTTCGCGTAGGACGCGTCCAGCACGACGACGTCCTTGCCCGCGTCCTTCGCGGTGAACGTGCGGCCCTTGGTGAGCTCGGTGCTGGTCAGGGGGCCGACGGCGTCGCCGGAGACCGGGATGCCGGTCACGGTGAACGAGTCGACGTTGAACGAGCCGCCGCCGAAGCCGCCGCCCTGGCCGGAGTCGCCGCTCGGCGGGCCCTGCTGGGTGGAGCTGTCCGTGCTGCTGCTGTCCGTGCTGCTGCCGTCGGTCGACTGCTGGACCTGCCCCGAGAACGTGCTGTTCTCGAGGGTCAGGACACCGGTCGCCGCCTTGACGCCGTCGGTGCCCGTCACGGTCGTGAGGTTCGCGGCGCTGAGCGTGCTCGTGCCACGGGCGACGGCGAGCCGTGACTGCGACAGGTCGGTCGAACCGCTGCTGTCGCTGTCGTCACCGCTCTGGCTGCCGAAGTCGAAGCTCGGCCGACCGGAGCCCGACGCGCTCGGGGTCGTCGTCTTCGTGACGGTGATGTCGGTGCCGACGCCGTACACGGACTGCAGGACGCTGGACTGGGCCGCCTTCACGCCGCCCGCGATCGAGGACACGATGACCACGAGGGCGATGGCCAACGCCATGCCGATCGCGATGATGACGGTCTGCTTCTTGCGGTTCGTGAGTTCGCGCCTGAGGTACGTCAGGAACATGGTTCTCCTCGGTGGTGGCCGGCTGGGGTCACCGGCCGCGCAGAGCGCACGGCGGGGCCGACGGAGGAGAACGTAGGCAGCCGGTCAGTGGCCGCCCCATCGGCAGCCTATGAGCTGTCTAAGGGGCCCTCAGCTCGCGTCGCCGTACGCCCGGCGCAGGTGCTCCGCGTAGCCGCCGGGCGTCCGGCCGGCGAACCGACCGCTCGTCACCACCGGCAGGTCGACCGTCGCATCGACGCGGAACCCCATCGCGTGCGCCCGCTCGACGAGCCGGACGTCCTCGTGCTCGGGGACGGGGTCGAACCCGCCGAGCGCCAGGTACGCCGATGCCAGCACGCCGAGGTTCGCGCCGTGCACGTGCCCGAGCGCGGCGCCGGGCGGGTGCGCCTGCGTCCACCGGGCGAGCACGACCGGGTCCAGGTCGTCCGGGTCGGGGACGACGGCGCCGACGAGCACGTGCGCCCCGGAGCGGAGGGCGTCGGCCTGCTGGACCAGCCAGCCCTCCGGCACCCGCGAGTCCGCGTCGGTGTGGGCGAGCCAGCGGGACGCCGGGTCGGCGGGGTGCTGCCGGAGCGCGTGCGTGGCCCCGATGGTCCGCGCCCGACCGACGCCGACGTGGGCGGTCGCGACGACGTCGACGCGGTAGCGTTCGACGACCGTCGCCGTGTCGTCGGTGCAGCCGTCGAGCACGACCGTCACCGAGACCGCCACGTCGGGGTGCTCCCCGCCGAGTCGGGCGCGGGCGGCGAGCAGGGCGTCGAGGCAGGCGGCGATGCGGTCTTCCTCGTCGTGGGCGGGCAGCACGACGTCGATGCGCGTGACGCCGGAGGGCGCGGTCACCGGACGAGTCCCTCGGCCCGTGCGACCGACACGACGCCGGGGCCGGGCAGCACGCTCAGCACGAAGTCCGGTTCGACGTGGCGGACGAGCGCCGGTCGTGGCCACCGTTCCGCGAGCCGGGCGTCCACCGCGTCACCGCTCGACACCGCCTCGTCGTCGGGGTGGCGCCAGTGGCAGGCGACCAGCACGCCGTCGTCGTCGAGCGACCCCAGCACCCGGTCGATCGTCTCGTCGAGGTCATCGGGGGACAGGTAGTAGCCCACCTCGGACATCACGACGAGGTCCCACCGACCCGCCGGCCACTCGGCGGGCAACGAGGCCTGCACGAACCGGGCCCCCGGCGCACGGACGGCAGCCCGGGCCAACGGTGCGGCCGAGATGTCGGTGCCGAGCACGGCGTCGGCCCGTTCGGCGAGCGCTGCGGTGAGGACGCCCGTGGCGCAGCCGAGCTCGAGCGCGGACCGGTACCGCTCGCGGGGGAGCGCGGCGAGCGTCACCGCTCGCTTGCGGCGTTCGTACCAGGAGCGCTCGAAGTCCCAGCCCTCCGGCTTCCGCTCGTAGTGCGCGTCGAACGACTCCCGCGAGCGCGACGTCGTCGGCTCCGGCACGAAGAACCACTCGGTCGACCGCAGGTGGTGCGCGGCGTGCCGGTCGTCGATGATCGCCTCGTCCCCGGCGGCACCGGACAGCGGGCGGACCTGCGAGGCGTAGGCGTCGAGGGCGGCGCGTTTCCGCTCCCGGACGGCGTCGGCCAACGGCAGGACCCGGGCTCGGTCCCACGGCTGTGCGGACGCGGACGGGTCGTCCCAGTGCCACGCCCAGATCGGGTACGTCAGCAGCGACACCCCGGCGGCCTCGGCGGTGACCGCTTCGGCGACCTCGCCCGCGATGCGGTGGTCCCGGTGACCGTCCCCGCGCCACGGCGCCACCACGAGCGTCGGTCGCACGGCGTCGTCGAGCGCTCGCCGCAGGGCGTCGGTGACCTCGTCCCGGTGCTCCCGCGTCCCGCCGTCGGAGATCCCGACCGACGACGCCGTCACCCCGGGGTGCAGCGTGGCGAGGGCCCGGGTGAACTCGTCGTCGCGCACGGTGGCCAGCTCCGACGCCGTCGTGGTGGGGGAGTCCGGGTGCGAGCGCTCGCCGCGGGTGAGGAGCACGACGTGGGTGGGGAGTCCCGCGTCGGCTGCGGTCGCGATGAGCCCGCCGGCACCGAGGGTCTCGTCGTCGGGGTGCGGCGCGAGGACCACCACGGAGCCGATGCCGCCCAGGTCGACGGGTGCGGCCGACAATGTGTCGAGGAACGGCGTCCACACCGCGGGGTCGGTGCCCGGCTCGCGGTGGTCGAAGCTCACCACGCGACACCGCCGCGCTCCGTCACGATGCGGCCGATCCGGGCGAGGTCGCGGGCCCCGTGGTCCTGCAGCACGTAGAGCTCGAGGTCGGCGACCCGTGCCGCGACCGCGGGGTCCGAGGTCAGGGGAGCCGGGCCGACGGTGGCGACGACCCGCTCGCGCACGGCGTCCACCGCCCGGCGCACCCGGGAGCGCACCGTCTGGGCGAGCAGCGGCCAGTCGACCTCGGCGGCGTCGGGCTCCTCGGAGCGGTCGATCCGGGCGGCGGCGTCGGCGAGGGCGTCCTCGGCGTCCGCGAGGTCGAGCACGGTCGCACCGAGCGCGGCCTGCAGCAGTTCGGACTCCGGGTGGGCCGCGGCCAGCGCGCGCAGGACCCGGCCGAGGCCCACCGCACCGCCCCACCAGCACGCGGCGACGCCGATGCCGCCCCACGCGAAGCCCGGTCGCTGCAGGTACCAGCCGGGTGCGCCGACGAGCCGTGCCGTGGCACCGTCGAAGTCCACCGGGCCGCTCGGCACGTCGGGCATGCCCCGGGCGACCCAGGCCTCGTCGTGCGCGGTGACGCCGTCCTGGCGCAGGTCCACGGCGACGAGGACGCGGTCGTCGCCGGCGTGCGCGGTCACCAGCGCGTGCGACAGCGTCGACGCGAGGGAGCACCACGGCTTCGTGCCGGTGAGGATCGCCGTGCCGTCGTCCTGCAGCGCGGCCTCGAGGCGGAGTCCCGGGCCCTCGGCAGCGAAGACGCCCCAGGTCGAATCAGCGGGGACCGGCACGTCGGCCTGCTGCAGGATGCCGAGCGCGTCGAGGTGGGGTTCGACGGTGCGGGCGGTCGCGACGTCGCCCGCGGCGACGGCGGCGAGCGTGGCGAGGAAGCCGCCGGCGGTCCCCGCGGACAGGAGCGGGGTGGTGGCCGCGAGTGTGCGCGCGGCCGTCAGACGGTCTGCCGGGCTCGAGCCGGGCCTCCCGGCCGTCTCCTCGATCCCCGCGGTGTCGACGTGCCTGGCGGACGGTGGCCAAGCGGAGGATCGCAGCATCCCCCCAACCTACGAAGGCGCGGCCGAGTGCCCTCGGAGCGATCCACAGAGCGCGGAGGGGCGGTCCACAGACAGCTCATAGGAAATCCTCGATACTCGAAGACGTGACCATCTCCCAGCCTGCAGCAGCCCCGCGCCTCACGCGTGCCGACGGAACCCCGTTGCGCATCCTGGTCGTCGACGACGAAGCCAGCCTCACCGACCTGTTGTCCATGGCGCTCCGCTACGAGGGCTGGGACGTCAAGAGCGCGAACGGCGGGCAGGACGCCCTGACGACGGCGCGGGAGTTCAAGCCCGACGCGATGGTGCTCGACGTGATGATGCCGGACCTCGACGGCCTGCAGGTGCTCAGCCGGCTGCGGCAGAACAACGACGACACCCCGGTGCTGTTCCTCACCGCGAAGGACTCGGTCGAGGACCGCGTGACCGGGCTCACCGCCGGTGGCGACGACTACGTCACCAAGCCGTTCTCCCTCGAAGAGGTCGTGGCGCGACTCCGGGGCCTCATCCGCCGCTCGCAGATCTCGATCTCCGAGGCCGGCGACTCCCGCATCGTCGTCGGCGACCTGGTGCTCGACGAGGAGTCGTACGAGGTGCACCGTGCCGGCCGGCCGATCGAGCTGACCGCCACCGAGTTCGAGCTCCTCCGCTTCCTGATGCGCAACCCCCGTCGCGTGCTGTCGAAGGCGCAGATCCTGGACCGCGTGTGGTCGTACGACTTCGGCGGCAAGTCCTCGGTCGTCGAGATCTACATCTCCTACCTGCGCAAGAAGATCGACGCCGGTGAGACCCCGATGATCCACACGGTGCGCGGCGTCGGGTACGTCATCAAGCCCACCTCGTGACCCTCCGGCGTCGGCTCGTCCTGAGCATCGTCGCCCTCGTCGTCGCCGTCAGCGCGGTGATCGGGGCGGTGAGCATCATCGCGCTCTCCTCGATCCAGACCGGTGCGATCGACAAGCAGATCACCAGCGCCACCCACCGTGCGCAGCGCTACCTCGAGCAGAACCAGAGCGGGCAGCCGAGCATCGACCTGTCCCGTCCGTCGGGGCAGGCCGCGGGGACCCTGACCGCCTACTTCGTGGACGGGCAGGTCGTCATCGCGAACGTCCTCGACGACTACGGGCGACCGAGCTCCATCACGCAGTCGAGTGCCTCGGCCCTCGGCCAGGTGCGCGTGGGCGGCGACCCGGAGACGGTCGACCTCGGTTCGGACATCGGGCGCTACCGGCTCACCGCCGTCACCGTCGGTCCCGCCGTCCTGGTCGTCGGACTGCCGATGGCCCCGGTCTACGCCAGCGTCTGGTCGCTGTTCTGGGTGGTCGTCATCGTCGTCGGCACCGCGCTGCTCGCCGCGTCGATCGTCGCCGCCGTCGTGGTCCGGCGTTCGCTGCGCCCGCTCGAGCGCGTCGCCGAGACCGCCTCGACCGTGGCCCGGATGCCCCTCGACCGCAGTGACGCCCTGGACGGCGTCCGCGTGCCCGACACCGACCCCCGCACCGAGGTGGGCCGGGTCGGCAGCGCCTTCAACCGGATGCTCGGGCACATCGGCAGTGCGATGCAGGCCCGGGAACGCTCCGAGCAGAAGGTCCGGCAGTTCGTCGCGGACGCCTCGCACGAGCTCCGCACCCCACTCGCCTCGGTGCGTGGGTACGCCGAGCTCACCCGTCGGATGGGCGGTGACCTGCCGAAGGACGTCGTCTACGCCATGAGCCGCATCGAGTCCGAGTCGATCCGGATGACGTCGATGGTCGAGGACCTGCTGCTCCTCGCCCGCCTCGACGAGGGGCGCGAGATCCAGTTCGACGAGGTCGACCTGACCGGCCTCGTGCTCGACGCCGTCAACGACGCCCACGCAGCATCGCCGGAGCACGTCATCGAGATCGACGTGCCGTCCTCACCCGTCGTGGTCGTGGGGGACGCCGCGCGCCTGCACCAGGTGATCGTGAACCTCGTCACCAACGCCAGGACCCACACACCAGAGGGCACCCGCATCACCGTGGGTCTCGCGCCGTCGCCGTCCGCCCCCGGCGTGGACCTGACCGTGCGGGACACCGGCCAGGGCATCGACCCGGAGTTCCTGCCGAAGCTGTTCGAGCGGTTCGCCCGTGCCGACAGCTCCCGGTCGCGCACCGTGGGGTCGACCGGGCTCGGGCTCGCGATCGTGGACGCGGTCGTGCAGGCGCACGGCGGCAGCGTCGAGGTGGCGAGCGTGCCGGGCGACACCGTGTTCACGGTGCACCTGCCGGTGGATCCGTCGGCCGCGTCGGAGTCGGAGTCGGCCGCGTCGGCCGCTGCTGCGGTGTCCGCGGACTGGTCGGGGACGCCCGCTGCGGTGGACGCGACCCACTGACGCTGGGGAGGCGCGGGGCGGGCCCGCACCGCGCCTCCAGACCGGTGTTTGGTCTCGTCCACGGCATCTGCTACTGTTCTCGAAGCCAAAGACCGCCGGATGTCGTGCTGCTCGCAACGTGGTTGTGAACATCGTGACCGAAGGTCCTCACTCGTGAGGCATCCCGCGCAGGTGTTCCGAACCACTCCCACCATCTGGTGAGAGCAGCTCCGAGCCTCTGCGCCGGAGCTTTTTTCGTTCGTGGACCTGGGGCTACCGGCAAGAAACCCCAAGGAGAACCATGGCGAACAAGGAAGCTGCGGTCGCCGAGCTCACGGAGTCCTTCCGTAGCTCGAACGCCGTTCTGCTCACCGAGTACCGCGGTCTCACGGTCGCGCAGCTCAAGGAGCTCCGCAACTCGATCCGTGAGCACGCCACGTACGCCGTGGTGAAGAACACGCTGACCAAGATCGCGGCGAACAACGCCGGCATCTCCTCGTTCGACGAGGAACTCGCCGGTCCGTCCGCTCTCGCCTTCGTCCACGGTGACACCGTCGCCGTCGCGAAGTCGCTGCGTGCATTCGCCAAGGCGAACCCCGAGCTCGTGGTGAAGGGCGGTTACTTCGACGGTAACCCGCTCACCGCGACCGAGGTGGACAAGCTCGCCGACCTCGAGTCCCGTGAAGTTCTGCTCGGCAAGCTCGCCGGCGCCTTCAAGGCCTCGCTGTTCGGTGCTGCGTACCTGTTCCAGGCCCCCCTCTCGCAGGCCGTCCGCACCGTGGACGCCCTTCGCGAGAAGCAGGAGTCCGCGGCCTGATCAGGCTCGCGTTCCACAACCACACGTATTACTGAGTAGTAGGAGAAAATCATGGCGAAGCTTTCGCAGGACGAGCTCATCGAGGCCTTCAAGGAGCTCACGCTCATCGAGCTCTCGGACTTCGTGAAGAAGTTCGAAGAGGTCTTCGAGGTCACCGCTGCTGCCCCGGCCGCTGCTGCCGCGCCGGCCGCCGCTGCCCCGGCCGAGGCCGCTGAGGAGAAGACCGAGTTCGACGTCATCCTCAAGTCCGCTGGTGACAAGAAGATCCAGGTCATCAAGGAGGTCCGTGGCCTGACGTCGCTCGGCCTCGGCGAGGCCAAGGCGCTCGTCGAGACCGCCGACGCCAAGATCCTCGAGGGTGCGAACAAGGAGACCGCCGAGAAGGCGAAGGCGACCCTCGAGGCCGCTGGCGCCACGATCGAGCTCGCGTAGTCTCGACCGTTCGGTTCACGAAGGCCGCTGCCCCTCGGGGTGGCGGCCTTCGTCGTGCGCGACCTTTCGCGCTGAGCGACAGTTCGCGGGTCGCCGGTGGCGTGAGGTGTCGCACAGCGCGTGAGATCGCACTGCTCAGAAAGATATGCCGTGCGAGCGGAAGAGCGCGCGGAGGCGATCGGGCTCGACCAGGTGCCACCAGGTGACGCGGATGACGGCGCGGACGATGGGGAGCGCACGGAGCCGGTCTTCACGTCGTTTCTCGGCCCAGAGCACGTCCGCAGGATCGCGCCCCCGCAGCATGGACGGGTCGACGTACTTCTGTCGCCCGTCGAACTCGACGATCACGCCCAACGTCGGGAACCAGAAGTCGACGCGGTCGACGGTGCCGTCTCGGTGTCGGAACTCGGCCTGTGGCTCGCACGGCGGGAGTCCGAGCTGGACGAACCGGATCGCGGCGAACGACTCGCCGACCGACTCGTGTCGAGCGTCCAACGCAGCGAGCACGGTCTCCGCACGCACGGATCCGCGCGCTGGACGGATCGGGACAGACCGGCGGAGGTCGTCGCGAGCGATCGCTCCCTGCCGGACTGCCGCATCGACGGCGACCGCTGCGGTGTGGGGTGCACTCGAGGTGATGAGCGCGAGCGCGGTGTCGAGTGCGGCGGTGACCGGCACACCGTCGAAGGCGACCGAGTCGTTCAGGGGCGGCCCTGGCCAGGGGTGCCGGACGAGACCTGCTCGGTGCTGGATCGACGGGACCGCCGGGTCGATGACGTGGACGCGATCTGGAGCGGTCCCGACCAGCGGCCACCCGTGCATCAATGCGGCGGTGACGTGCGAGAACACCGACCCGACTCGGAGCCGTGGAGCGATCGCCCGTGCGCGAGCGAGGTGCTGGCCGACAGGGCTGAGGGCCTCCCATTCGTCCGCTGGGATGTACACGCCAGCGAGCAGGCGGACGAGTGTGCCCGACGCATGCTTGCGTTGCAGGAGTCTTGCGTTCGCCGGATCCAGTGCTGTCGCCCGGAGCAGGCGTGGCCGGTGGGTGCTCTCGTTCATGCCGTGATGATCGTCGAGGCGGTCCGTGCCGTGTCGGCCCGTCGGACACCTGTGGACCTGGAGCCCCGGCACCGTCCCTGTGGAGGAATGAGTCAGCATCGAGTTCACGGGCTCAGCGACGTCTCACGGGCAGTGGGACGCGTGAACTGTCGCTGGGCCCGCGAAGTCGCCGGCGGGCGGCGCGGGTCAGCGCAAGGTGCTGTGACGGCGGCCGTAGGCCAGGTAGAGCACGGCGCCGACGACCATCCAGATACCGAAGGCGATCCACGTCGTTGCGCCGAGGAACACCGCCAGGAGCACGCAGCTCAGGGCACCGAGGATCGGCACGACGGGGAACAGCGGCACGCGGTACGAGCGCTCGAGGTCGGGCTGCGAGCGACGGAGCACGATGACCGACACGTTGACGAGCGCGAACGCGACGAGGGTGCCGATGCTGGTGGCGTCGGCGAGCTCGCCCAGGGGGACCAGGGCGGCGACGATCGTGACCGCGATGCCGATGATCAACGTGTTCGCGATGGGGGTGCCGGTGCGCCGGGAGACCCGACCGAAGACCTTCGGGACGAGGCCGTCGCGGGCCATGGTGAGCAGGATCCGGGTCTGGCCGTAGAGCACGGTCAGCACCACGCTCGCGATCGCGATCACCGCGCCGATCGAGAACACCAGCGCGACGAGCGGCTGACCCGTGACGTCGACCACGATGCGGACGAGCGAGGCCTCGGACGACGAGAAGTCCGTCCACGAACGGGCACCGATCGCGGCGATGGCGACGAGGATGTAGAGCGCCGTGATGAGCGCGATCGAACCGATGATCGCCCGGGGGAGGTCGCGGCGGGGGTTCTTCGCCTCTTCGCCGGCGGTGGAGGCGGCGTCGAAACCGATGTACGAGAAGAAGAGCCTGGACGCGGCGGCGGTCACCCCGGCGGCACCCATCGGCGCGAGCGGCTCGAAGTTCTGCGCCTGGAAGGCCGTGAAGGCGACGACCACGAAGAACACGAGCAGTGCGATCTTCACGACGACCATGACGGTGTTCACCCAGGCGCTCTCCCGGGCACCGGGGATCAGGACGACGGTGGCGAGCAGGACCAGGACGGCCGCCGGCAGGTTCACGACGCCGCCGTCGCCCGGAGGCGCGGACAGTGCTGTCGGCAGGTGCAACCCGAACACGCGCAGGGTCTCGTCCACGTACTCGCTCGCGCCGACCGCGACCGCGGCCACCGAGACGGCGTACTCGAGGACGAGGCACCATCCGCAGACCCACGCGATGCCCTCGCCCATGGTGGCGTAGGTGTACGAGTAGCTCGACCCCGAGGTCGGGACGGCTCCGGCCATCTCGGCGTAGGACAGTGCCGAGAGCAGGGCCGCGATCCCGGCGACGACGAAGGAGATCCACACGGCGGGACCCGCGAGCGGCACGGCCGTGCCGAGCACCACGAGGATGCCGGTCCCGAGGGTCGCGCCGACGCTGATCATCGTCAGGTGCCAGACACCGAGTGACCGGCGGAGCGGTTCGCCGTTGACGCCGACGGCCGCCTCGGACTGCAGTTGCTCGATCGGCTTGCGGCGGGCGAGCTGCTGGCGGAGGGACGTGGGACGGGACGGCGCGGACGTCATGGGACCTCGGTGGTGCGGGGGTGGGGACGGCACATGCTCGCACGCCCCCTGAACGGGGTCAAATACGGCCGTCGGACTGCACTGCGGAACGGCGGTCGTCGAGCACGCGCCGATGTCCGACCGCGGGGATACGGTTGCTGCATGAGCATGGGCGGCGGGATGCGCGGGGGCGGCGGTGGCGGTGGTCCGCGCGGCGGCGGCCGGATCTCCAGCGGTGACTTCCGTGCGCAGAAGGCCGCCAACGCCGAAGCGCCGAAGATCCCGCACCTGGTGAAGCGGATCGCCGGGCTGTTCGTCCCGCACCGGCGGTCGATCGTCCTGACGGTCGTCCTCGTCCTGAT
Organism: Curtobacterium sp. PhB128; assembly: GCF_004340725.1. NCBI lineage: Bacteria > Bacillati > Actinomycetota > Actinomycetes > Micrococcales > Microbacteriaceae > Curtobacterium > Curtobacterium sp. PhB128. The sequence goes on along the minus strand of NZ_SLUR01000006.1, from coordinate 74,874 downwards.
CGGCGCGGCGATCTCGGTGATCCCGCCGCTGTTGACGCAGCAGGCGTTCGACCGGGGCCTGTTCCCACCCTCCGGCAGCCCCGACGTCCCGGTGCTGGTCGAGCTCGTGTCGGCGATGGTGTTCCTCTGGATCGCGAGCGCCGGGGTGGGCGTCTGGCAGACCTACCTGACGGCGACGGTCGGCAACAAGGTCATGGGCGCCATGCGGATGCGCCTGTTCGGGCACCTGCAGCGCATGGAACTCGCGTTCTTCACCCGCACGAAGACCGGTGTCATCCAGTCCCGCCTGCAGAACGACGTCGGCGGCGTCGCGAGCGTGCTGAACAACACGATCTCGTCGGTGCTCGGCAACACCGTCACGGTCATCGCCGCCATCGTCGCCATGCTGCTGCTGAGCTGGCAGATGACCCTGGTCGCGGTCGTGCTGCTCCCGTTGCTCGTCATCGCGCAGCGTCGGGTCGGGCAGGTCCGTGCCCGCATCGCCGGGCAGACGCAGGAGTCGCTGTCCGACATGACGGCGATCACGCAAGAGGCACTGAGCGTCTCCGGCATCCTGCTGGCCAAGAGCTTCAACCAGCAGCGCAGTGAGACCCGCCGCTACGGGGACGAGAACCGCAACCAGATCCAGTTGCAGGTCCGCCAGCAGATGTCCGGGCAGTGGTTCTTCGCGATCGTGCAGATCTTCCTGTCGATCATCCCGGCGATCATCTACCTCGTCGCAGCCTGGCTGATCATCGGCGACGTCCCGATCACCGCCGGCACCATCGTCGCGTTCACGACGGTGCAGTCGCGCTTGCTGTTCCCGACGGTCGGACTGCTCCGGGTGGTGCTCGACCTGCAGACCTCCGGAGCGCTGTTCGCTCGCATCTTCGAGTACTTCGACCTGAAGCCCGCGATCACCGACTCGCCCACGGCGAAGCCCGTCGACGACACCATGGTCGGTCACGTCGCGTTCGACGACGTGACGTTCACGTACCCGGACGGCGAGGCCGACAAGCCGACGCTCCGCGGGGTCTCGTTCGACCTCCGACCCGGGCAGTTCGCCGCCTTCGTCGGTCCGTCTGGTGCGGGCAAGACCACCGTGTCGTACCTGGTACCGCGCTTGTACGAGGCGACCGAGGGTTCCGTGCGGTTCGCCGGACAGGACGTCCGCGACCTCGTGCACGAGGACCTCATGCGCCACGTGGGGATCGTCAGCCAGGAGACCTACCTGTTCCACGCGACGATCGGCGACAACCTGCGCTACGCCAAGCCGGACGCGACCGACGACGAGGTCGAACGGGCGGCACGCGCGGCGAACATCCACGACACGATCGCCTCGTTCCCGGACGGCTACGACACGGTCGTGGGGGAACGTGGGTACCGACTGTCCGGCGGCGAGAAGCAGCGGATCGCGATCGCGCGGGTGCTCCTGAAGGACCCTCCCGTGCTCGTGCTCGACGAGGCCACGAGCGCGCTCGACTCGATCTCGGAGCGCGTGGTGCAGACTGCGCTCGACACCGCCGCCGCGGGGCGCACCACCATCTCGATCGCGCACCGGCTGTCGACGATCCGGGACGCCGACGTCATCTTCGTGCTCGACCACGGGCGGATCGTCGAGCAGGGCACGCACGACGAACTCCTCGCGCTCGACGGCACCTACGCGCTCCTGCACCGGCAGCAGAACACCCCGGCAGACACCGTCGAGCGCTGAGCCGGCCGGCCGGCGCCGGCGCGCACAGACCGACCGGTGCCAGCGTGCGCGGCGCGTGCGCGGAACGGACAGGTGACCCGACGGCGGACGGGAGGCCCGTGACCGGGCCGCAGCGCGCCTCCCGTCCGACCGCCCGCGTCTCCAGCCCGCGTCTCCAGCCCGCCGTCTCCAGCCCGCCCCGCGACAGGTGTCGCGAACGCGACCACCGAGGTCACGAAGCCGCAACGAACGTCGGATACCTGACACGAGTGTTGCTCGCGTGGTACCTGTGGTTGACGCGCACGCGCGCACCCTGCCCTCCTGAGCGGAGTTCGAAGTGACTGCAGTCCCACCGACGTCCGACACCAGCAGCCCCGGTCCCGACCCGATCCCCCCGGCGACGGACTCGCAGACGGGCGGTCCTCGCGTCGTCGAGGACGCACCGCGCAGGAAGGGCAAGCTCCGGGCGTTCCTGACGAGCGGCTCACTCGACATCCAGTCGAAGCTCCTGGTGATGCTGCTCGCCGTGAGCATCATCGCGGCGCTGGTGGTCGGCGTCGTCGGCTACCTGAACGGTCGTGCCTCGCTCGAGAACGCAGCGCTCAACCAGGTGACGTCGCTGCGCGAGGCCCGGATCACCGAGCTGAAGCGGTCGTTCGACCAGTTCACCCAGACGGTCGTCGCGCAGACCCGCAACGAGAGCGTGATCGGCGCGACGAAGGCGTTCTCGGCCGGGTGGGACGACCTGCGTGACCGTCCGGTGTCCGAAGCCGACCACACGAAGGTCGACGCCTGGTACGCGGACACCTTCGTCCCGCAGCTCGACGCGCGGAGTGGCGGCTCGGCGAACCCGGACCAGTTCGCGCCGACGACCGATCCGCAGGCGTACCTGCAGGCCCGGTACACGGCGCCCTTCGACGACTACGACAAGGCCGCGCAACTCGACGACGCCGGTGACGGCAGCAAGTGGTCCGAGGCGCACGCCGAGTACCAGCCGTACTTCCGCCAGGCGGTCGAGTCCGCCGGTTACGAGGACCTGCTCCTCATGGACACCGACGGCGACGTGACGTACTCGACCTATTCCGGGGCGGACCTCGGTTCCAACCTGCAGGACGGCCCGTACCGGGACTCGAACCTGGCGAGCGGGTACGAGGAGGCGCTGCAGCTGACCAGTGCGGACGACTTCGTGGTGACCGACTTCGCCCGGTACGCACCGAGCCTGAACGTCCCGACGCTGTGGGTGATGTCCCCGGTGGCCGACGACGGCAAGATCATCGGCATGATGGCCGTGCAGGTGCCGGTGGACCTCATCAACCAGGTCATGACGGGCAACCAGGACTGGGCCGACGACGGGCTCGGCGACACGGGGGAGTCGTACCTGGTGGGGGCGGACCACCTGATGAGGTCCTACCCGCGCCAGCTGCTCGAGCACCCGAAGCAGTACCAGCGCGACGTGATCGCCGCGGGGACCGCACCCGGCACGGCCGCGCGACAGATCGCCGTGAAGGGGTCGGTGCTCCTGCAGGAGGTCAACACCACCCCGGTCAGCCGGGCACTGCAGGGCAAGTCGGGCACGGTGATCTCGAACGACTACCGGGGCAAGGAGGTGTTGTCCGCGTACGCGCCGCTCGAGGTGGACGGCCTGCGCTGGGTGGTCGTGGCGCAGATGGACACCTCCGAGGCCTTCGCGCCGGTGAACGACTTCGCCCGGAACATCGGGTTGTCCCTGGTCGCCATCATCGTCCTGGTGAGCCTGCTGTCGCTGCTGCTGGCGCAGGTCTTCGTCCGCCCCATCCGCCGACTGCAGACCGCGGTGAACCGGGTCAGCAGCGGCGATCTCGGCGTCGAGGTGAAGACGAAGGCCGGTGACGAGATCGGTGACCTCGGGCTCGCCTTCAACGACATGAGCCGGAGCCTGCAGGTGAAGCAGGACCTGCTCGACGAGCAGCGGCGGCAGAACGACACCCTGCTCCTGACGCTCATGCCGGAGGAGGTAGCCCGGCGGTACAAGCAGGGCGACGAGACGATCGCCTCGGACCACCAGGACGTCGCGGTGGTCTACGCGGACATCATCGGGTACGACGACTTCGCCGCCGGCCTGACGGCGGAGGAGTCGCTGTCGCTGCTCAACGACTTGTGGCGGTCCCTCGACGAGGCCGCTGGTCGGCACGGCATCGAGCGGGTGCGCACGACGCGCAGCGGGTACCTGGCCAGCTGCGGTCTGAGCGTGCCCCGCGTCGACAACGTCCGGCGGGTGGTCGACTGGGCGGAGGAAGCACAGGGTGCGCTCGAGCGGTTCAACGCCCAGCACGGTTCGAAGGTCGGGCTGCGCGCGGGCATCGACACCGGCCAGGTGACGAGCGGTCTGGTCGGTCGTTCCAGCATCGTCTACGACATGTGGGGCGATGCCGTCAGCCTGGCGTACCGGGTCCAGGGCATCGCGCCCGCGCCCGGGGTGTACGCGACGCAGCGGGTGATCGACAAGCTCGGTGACCGCAGTGGCGTGCAGGACGTCGCGACGGTGCAGACCCAGACCGGACCGCAGAAGGTCTGGAAGCTCGAGCGGGTGGCGTCGTGATCGCCTTCTGGGAGCAGGCGTGGTTCTGGCCGTCGATCAGCGTGATCGTCGGGTTGCCGCTCCTGCTGCTCCTGCTGACCGAGGTGCAGTCGAGCCTCGAGCGTCGGCACAACCCGATGTCGAAGGTCGTCGCGCTGCTGCGCAACGCCGTCGTCCCGGTCATCGCGATCCTGGTCCTGTCGGTGCAGGTGACCGACGCGGTCGATCCGGGCCGGCCGGTGGTCAGCCAGGTCATCGCGACCGTGCTCGGCTTCCTGCTGATCGTCTTCGTGCTGAACGGGCTGAACATCCTGATGTTCACGAACGCCCGGAAGGGCACCTGGCGCGAGAAGATCCCGTCGATCTTCGTCGACATCGCCCGCGTCATCCTGGTGGCGATCGGCCTCGCGGTGGTGTTCCGCATCGTGTGGGGGACCGACATCGGCGGCATCTTTACGGCGCTCGGGGTCGGGTCGTTCGTGATCGCCCTCGCGTTGCAGACCGCCGTCGGGCCCATCGTCGCCGGCCTGTTCCTGCTGTTCGAGCAGCCGTTCCGACTCGGCGACTGGCTCGACATCGGCGGCACGCGTGGCCGGGTGGTCGAGGTCAACTGGCGATCGGTGCACGTCGACACCGGCGAGGGCATCCTGATCACCCCGATCGGATCGTTGGCCGGGGCGTCGTTCACGAACCTCAGCCGCACCGGTGGCACGTTCCCGGTGTCGACCGACGTCACGTTCACGACGGACGATCCACCCGCCGCCGTGGTCGCCCTGCTCGAGCGGGTCGCCAGCGGTCTCCCGCAGCTGTACACCGGGACGCGACCGACGGCGGTGCCGGCGGGCGGCGCGGCGTACGCGGTGTCGTTCCAGGTGCGCGGCCCGTCCCAGGAGGCCGACGCGCTCGCCCAGTTCCGGATGTGGCTCTGGTACGCCGCTCGTCGCGCCGGACTCGGGCTCGACGGCGACACCACCGACGACTTCGTGACGGACGCCCGCCGCGACGAGGCGCTCGCGGCCATCGCCGCGACGCTGTACCTGAGCGGGGACGACAGCGTCGCACTCGCCCCGGTGGTGCGCCTGGAGCGGTACGCCGCCGGCGAGGTCATCCACCGGGTGGGGACCGTGCCGGACTCGGTCCGGTTCGTCCTGTCCGGCAGCGTGGACCTCCGGGTCCCGTTCGAGGACGCCGAGTTGCCGGCGACCCGCGTCGAGGCTGGCGACTACGTCGGACAGACGGCGTTGACCCGGGAGGCGCTGCTCACGACCGCCACGGCGCTCACCGAGGTCTCGGTGCTGGTCATCCCCGCCACGGCGCTCGACCAGATCGTCCGGTCCACCCCGGCGCTGGCGCGCGACATGGGCGACGTGATCGACCGTCGACGCGCCGAGGTGTCCGCAGCGGTGTCCGCGCACGTCGCATCCCAGCAGAACGCGGTGACGGCGTCCTAGACTCGAGCCCGTGCGTTACGCGAACTCCGTGGTCGACCTCGTCGGCGACACCCCGCTCGTCAAGCTCAACCGCGTCACCGAGGGGGTGCGCGCGACCGTCCTGGTGAAGGTCGAGTACCTCAACCCCGGTGGGTCGTCGAAGGACCGCATCGCCACGCGGATCATCGACGCGGCCGAGGCCTCCGGTGACCTGCGACCCGGCGGGACGATCGTCGAACCCACCTCGGGCAACACCGGCGTCGGGCTGGCCCTCGTCGCCCAGCAGCGCGGCTACCGGTGCGTGTTCGTGCTGCCGGACAAGGTCGGCGAGGACAAGCGCAACGTCCTGACCGCGTACGGCGCCGAGATCGTCGTCACGCCGACCGCGGTGCCGCCGGAACACCCGGAGTCGTACTACTCGGTGTCCGACCGGCTCGTCCGCGAGATCCCGGGCGCCTACAAGCCGAACCAGTACGCCAACCCGAACGGGCCGCGCAGCCACTACGAGACCACCGGTCCGGAGATCTGGCGCGACACCGAGCAGCAGATCACCCACTTCGTCGCGGGTGTCGGGACGGGTGGCACCATCTCGGGCACCGGGCGCTTCCTGAAAGAGGCATCCGACGGCCGTGTCCGCATCGTGGGGGCCGACCCCGAGGGCTCGGTCTACTCCGGCGGCACCGGCCGGCCGTACCTGGTCGAGGGTGTGGGCGAGGACTTCTGGCCGACCGCGTACGACCCCGAGGTGCCGGACGAGATCATCGCGGTGTCGGACGCCGACTCGTTCGCGATGACCCGCCGCCTGGCGCGGGAAGAGGGCCTGCTCGTGGGCGGGTCCAGCGGGATGGCGGTCGTCGCAGCGCTGCGGGCCGCCCGCGACCTGACCGAGGACGACGTCGTCGTGGTGCTGCTGCCCGACGGCGGTCGCGGCTACCTCGGCAAGATCTTCAACGACCGGTGGATGCGCTCGTACGGCTTCGCCGAGACCGACGAGGCGCGCACCGTCGGGTCGCTCATCGCCGGCAAGGACGGCCGTCTGCCCGACCTGGTGCACGCGCACCCGGCGGACACCGTGCGCGAGGTCGTCGACATCATGACCAAGTACGGGGTGTCCCAGATGCCCGTGCTCAGCGCGGAACCGCCGGTCGTCATCGGCGAGGTCATCGGGGCCGTCGCCGAGAAGGACCTGCTCGAACAGGTCTTCACCGGTGCCGCGAAGATGACGGACGCCCTGACCGGTTTCGTGGGCGAACCACTCCCGTTGATCGGCGTGGGCGAGTCCGTGTCCGCAGCGCGTCGAGCCCTCGAGACGGTGGACGCCCTGCTCGTCGTCGAGGACGGCAAGCCGGTCACGGTCCTGACCCGCCACGACCTCCTGACCTACCTCTCCGAGTAAGGAACGCAGCCAGCATGACCGAGTTCAGCACCCGCGCCGTCCACGCCGGCCAGGAGCCCGACGGCCCCACCGGCGCCGTCATCCCGCCGATCCACCTGACGTCCACCTACGTGCAGGACGGCATCGGCGGGATGCGGAACGGCTACGAGTACTCCCGCGCCGGCAACCCGACGCGCGACTCCCTGCAGACGCTGCTCGCCGACCTGGACGGCGGCGTGGCCGCGTACTCGTTCGCGTCCGGTCTCGCCGCCGAGGACGCCCTGCTCCGGGCGGCGCTCCGTCCCGGGGCCCGCGTCGTGATGGGGAACGACGTCTACGGCGGGACCCACCGTCTGGTCAGCCGACTGCACGTGCCGTGGGGCGTCGAGCTCGTCGTCGTCGACATGAGCGAGCTCGACCAGGTCCGGGCCGCGCTGCAGGGCGCCCCCGAGGACACCGTGCTCTGGGTCGAGACGCCGACCAACCCGCTCATGAAGATCGCCGACATCGCCGGACTCGCGACCCTCGGGCACGAGGCCGGTGCACTCGTCGTCGTGGACAACACCTTCGCGTCGCCGTACCTGCAGCAGCCGCTGTCGCTCGGTGCCGACGTCGTCGTGTACTCGACGACGAAGTACCTGGGTGGCCACTCCGACGTCGTCGGTGGGGCCGTCGTGCTCGCCGACCAGGAGCTCGCGGCGAAGGTGCAGTTCCTGCAGTTCGGCGCCGGTGCGATCTCGTCGCCGTTCGACGCCTTCCTGACGACCCGCGGCATCAAGACCCTGGCGGTCCGGATGGAGCGGCACTCCACGAACGCGCAGGCCGTCGCCGAGGCGCTCGTCGCGGCGCCGGGCATCGAGCGCGTCTACTACCCGGGGCTCGCCGACCACCCGGGGCACGACATCGCCGCGCGTCAGATGCGCGGGTTCGGCGGGATGCTGTCCGTCGCACTGTCCGGCGGCCCGGACGCGGCCCGGCGCTTCGCGGAGTCCACGGAGCTGTTCGCGCTGGCCGAGTCGCTCGGGGGAGTGGAGTCGCTCATCGGGTACCCGAGCGAGATGACGCACGCCTCGGTGAAGGGCACGGAGCTCGCGGTGCCCGAGAACGTGGTGCGGCTGTCCGTCGGCATCGAGGACGCGGGTGACCTGATCGCGGATCTGCAGCTGGCGCTGACGCGCTGACGCGGACCTGCAGCAGGCGCTGACGCGCATCGCGCGTGGTCCGCGCCCCGCGACGTCGGCGGTGTCGCCCCTCGCCCCTACGATGAGCGGGTGAGCACCACGGCGACGAGGACGGGCCTGCTGAGCGGGCGGTACGCCCTCGCGACGATCGGCATGGTCGCCATCGTGGGCGTCGCGGCGTTCCAGAACCTGGCGATGACGACGATCATGCCGGTGATCAGTCGCGACCTGGACGGCGAGGCCCTGTACGCCCTGGCCTTCGCGGCACCGCTCGCGGCCGGGGTGCCCGGCATGGTGCTCGCCGGCAACTGGACCGACCGCGCGGGCGGCCGGATCGTCGCCTGGGTCTCCGCGCTGCTGTTCGCCGTCGGGACCGCCGTGGTCATGCTCGCGCCGACGATGGAGGTCTTCCTCGTCGGTCGACTGGTCGAGGGCTTCGGTGCCGGCGCGATCGACGTCGTGCTGTACGTGCTCGTCGCCCGGATCTTCCCCGCCGAGCTGCACGGACCGGTGTTCGCCGGGTTCGCGGCCGCGTGGGTGGTCCCGGCGCTCATCGGCCCGGCGATCGCCGGCATCGTCACCGACACCTGGAACTGGCACTGGGTCTTCGCGGGGGCGCTCGTGATCGCCGTGGGTGCGTTCACCGTGCTCGTGCCGACGCTCGGACGGCTGCAGGCACCGGCGGTCGAGCTGCGGCCGCCGTGGCAGCGGATCCGGATCGGGTGGTCGGTCGCCGCGGCCGTGTCGATCCTGCTGCTCAACGTCGCGCCGGACCTGACCCCGTGGGGGATGGTGGCCGCGGTCGTGGTCGGCCTGGTCGGGACGTGGTTCGCGCTGCGCCCGCTGCTGCCGACCGGCACCTTCCGCGCCGCTGCCGGACTGCCGTCGGTGGTGCTGCTGCGCGGGCTCGTGGCGGCGTCGTTCTTCGGCAGCGAGGCGTACGTGCCGTTCCTGCTGCAGGCGAAGCACGGCCTGTCCGCATCGGCAGCGGGGCTCGCGCTGACCGTCGCCGCGCTCAGCTGGGCGGCCTCGAGTTGGGCGCACGGTCGGCTGGGGGAGCAGCGCCTGACCGCTCGTCGGACCTTCGGTGTCGGACTCGTGCTCGTCCTGGTGAGCCTGCTGGCGGCCTTCGCGGTGGCGACGCTCGACCTGCCGTGGTGGGTGCTCGTCGCCGGCTGGTTCGTCGGCGGCGCGGGCATGGGGGCGATCTACCCGCGGACGTCGATGCTCACCCTGCGGTTCTCGGGCGAGGGCGACGACGGCTTCGCGAGCTCGGCGCTCACCATCGCCGACGCCGCGGGCAGCGTCATCGGCCTGGCGGTCACCGGGCTGCTGTTCACCGCGACCGGCGGCGCCGAGGGCACGGTGTCCTTCCCGCTGGTCTTCGCGGCGATGATCTGCTTCGCCGCACTGGCGATCGCCGCGGTCCGGCGGCTCGGCCCCGTCCCCGCGCCGGTGTCGTCGGCGTCGCCGGACCGCGCAGCCGGGTAGCGTGGCAGACCGGACCGAAGAGGAGACACCCGTGGTGCGCATCGTCGCTGCAGCCGTCGTCCTGACGGCCGCCCTCGCGTTGGCCGGCTGCCAGGGCACGACCTCCGCTGCGCCCACGCCGGTGCAGAGCACGGACCTGACCAGCTCCGACGGCGGGTTCGACAAGCAGGCCGTCATCGGCGTCGTGCTGGTCGACGACGACGCGGCCCTGGGCGAGGACCTGCGGGCCGGCCTGTCCGATGCCGGGTTCCGTCCCGACGTCCGGGTCGCACCCGCGTCCGGCGCGGCGGCGTCCCAGCGGACCGCGGTCGCCCAGCTCGTTCGCAAGGGCGCCAAGGCCCTGCTCGTGCACGCGGCTCGGCCGTCCGCGCTCACCGGGGTGATCCAGACCGCGCACGACGCCGGTGTCGTGGTGGTGTCCCTGGGTGATCCGCTGCCGGCGAGCGGTACCGGCGGCGACGGTGTGTCGGCCGACTACCGGGTGCCCGCAGCGGCGGACGACGCGGACCTGGCGGCCACCGCGGTCGAGGTCGTGCAGTCGTTGCAGCGCGGCGAGAAGCCGGAGACCGAACCGAGCGACGGCGACTCGACCGACGCCGAGTGAGCCGAGGCGAGCCGCGTCACCAGGCCGGTCAGCGCCGCGCCAGCTGGCCGGTCAGCGCCGCGCCACCAGGCGGCTCAGCTCAGCTCCACCAGGCCGGGAACGACAGCGTGATCGTCTCGACCAGCGCCTTCCGCGACCGTCGGGGCCCGGCGAGCCACGCTTCGATCGCCCCGACGAAGCCCTGCGCGACGTAGCCGGCGGCCACGTCGTCGAGGAGCTCCGGGCGGCGGTCGGTGTCGAGTTCGCGGATGTGCAGGGCACTCGACTCGGTGAAGTGGCCCACGAGCAGCCGGTGCAGTGACGCGTCGTTCGGGTCCGGCAGTGCCTTGGCGTAGATGTCGCGGTGGGTGGTCACGTGCTCGACGACCGCGTTGATGCCCCGCCGTGTGATGGTCGCGAGCTCGGCCGCGTCGGCCCCGCGGGCGGCTGCGGCCCGTCGGTCGTCGGCGTCGTCCTGCCGAATGCGGTCGAGCTCCGGCGTCAGCACGTCGGCGAGCAGCGATCCGGGGGAGACCGCGTGCGAGTAGAACGTCGCGCGGTTGATGCCGGCGGCACGGGTGACGTCCGCGACGGTGATCTCGGAGACGGGGCGGTCGGCCGCCAGTCGCAGGATCGCTTCGCGCAGGGCGGCGGTCGTGTGCAGGATCCGGGCATCCACCATGACGCCCACCCCCTTCTGATCCGGTTCACCCGGAGGCCCCCGAGCAGTCCGACGGTACCGCATGGCACGGGATCGGCACGCGGACGGCGGGTGGCAACACGCGGGCAATCCGTGCCAGCGGCGCCGGGAGCGCTCCTGCGGCCCGTAGGATGGTTCCGCGGACGAATCGATTCGATCGACGCCGCGATCACCTCCCCGCCCCTCACCGCCGAAGGACTCCTGCTCGTGACCGCGCCCGCCACCACCGGTTCGCTCCGGGTCGTCCTGCACCCCGGAGACTCACTCTCCCGTGGGCAGCGACTCGTCTACGTCTTCGTCCTGGGCGCCCTGACGGCGCTCGGGCCGTTCACGATCGACCTGTACCTGCCGGCGTTCCCGGCGATCAAGGAGCAGTTCGGCGTCACCGACGGCGCCGTGCAGCTGACGCTCACGGCGACGACGCTCGGGTTCGCGTTCGGGCAGCTGCTCGTCGGTCCGTGGAGCGACAAGGTCGGCCGCCGGCTGCCGCTCATCATCGCGACGACCGTGCACATCGCCGCGTCGATCGGCGCGGCGACCGCTCCCGACATCGAGCTGCTCGCGGTGTTCCGCGTGCTCCAGGGCATGGGCGCGGCCGCCGGCGGTGTCGTCGCGATGGCCACCGTCCGCGACCTGTTCGGCGGCAAGCCGCTCGTCCGGATGCTGTCCCGCCTGGCGATGGTGAACGGGCTGGCGCCGATCCTCGCGCCGCTCATCGGCTCGCAGATGCTCCAGTTCACCAGCTGGCGCGGCATCTTCGTCTTCCTCGCCTGCTACGGCCTGGCCGTGGTGATCGCGTCGATCCTGCTCATCGTCGAGACCCTGCCCCCGGCCCGTCGCCGCGAGGCCGGCCACTCCACGATCGGTCAGCGGTACAAGGCGCTGTTCTCCGACCGGATCTTCGTGGGGGTCGCGCTCATCGGGGCGATGGTGTTCAGCGGGTTGTTCTCGTACCTCAGCTCGTCGCCGTTCCTGTTCCAGGGCGTCTACGGACTCGACGCCCAGCAGTACGGGCTGCTCTTCGCGGTGAACTCGGTGGGCGTCGTCCTCGGTGTGCAGATCTCCGCGCGGTTGGCGCAGCGCGTCGGGCCGCAGTGGATCCTGGCGTGCTCGACGGCGACCCTGTTCCTGGCGTCGATCGCGATCATCGTGCTCGACCAGCTCGGTGCGGGGCTCGTGGGCGTGCTCGTGCCCCTGTGGTTCTTCATCGCGGCGTGTGGGTTCTCGTTCCCCCTCGTCCAGGTCATCGGCCTGGCCGCGCACGGCAAGGAGGCCGGAACGGCGGCGTCGCTGCTCGGCGCCCTGAACTTCGGCGTCGCCGGCCTGATCTCGCCGATCGTCGGTTGGCTCGGCATCACCACCGCGACCCCGATGGCGATCGTGATGGCCTCGACCTCGGTGATGGCCATCCTGATCCTGTGGTTCGTGGTGCGGCCCCGGACGGTCCCCGAGCTCACGCACTGACGGGTTCTCCACAGCTGCCCGGATCAGCCGGACAGCGGCCCCCGCGCGTCCATAGGCTGTGCCCATGAGCGACGCGGTGGAGCAGGCACGGGCAGCGGCCGAGGCCGCCAGGCAGGCAGCGGACGAGGCACGCCGGCTGGCCGACGAAGCCGTGCAGCGGGCCGAGGAGCTCGCCGCCGCACTCGCCGGACAGGAGGCCCGGCTCGCCCCCGACGCGGAGCCCACCTCCGCCACCCCACCGGCTCCAGAGCCCACCACCGCAGGATCCACCGCAGCCGTCCCGGACGACGCGACGGCGGCTCCCGACGTGGCCGTCCCGGCACCGGCGGACGCGCCTGCGGCCGGCACCGCGCCTCCCGGCAGTGGCGCAGCCCCGCTCGGGCCGGACGCCGTCGCCGCGATCCGCACCGGCTACACCGTCGAGGGGCAGGCGCTCGAACTCGGTGCCCTGGTGAACGGCGAGGCGCAGCCCGACGTCCAGGTCCGCATCCCGCTCGGCATGCTGAACCGGCACGGGCTGGTCGCCGGTGCGACCGGCACCGGCAAGACCCGCACGCTGCAGGTCCTCGCCGAACAGATCGCGGCGAACGGCGTGCCGGTCTTCGCGGCCGACATCAAGGGCGACCTGTCCGGGCTCGCGGTGGTCGGGCAGGGGAACGAGAAGCTGCTCGCGCGCACCGCGGGCATCGGCCAGCAGTGGCAGGGCGTCGCGAGCCAGGCGGAGCTCTTCTCGCTCGGTGGTCAGGGCACGGGCGTGCCGATCCGTGCGACGGTGTCCGGGTTCGGGCCGTTGCTGCTGTCGAAGGTGCTCGGCCTGAACGACACCCAGGAGTCCTCGCTCGGACTGGTGTTCCACTACGCCGAGCAGGCCGGGTTGCCGCTCGTCGACCTGGCCGACCTGCGGAGCGTGCTGACGTTCCTGGTGGGCGACCAGGGCAAGGGCGAGCTCGCCGAGCTCGGTGGTCTGTCGAAGCAGACCGCCGGGGTGATCCTGCGCGAGCTCATCACGTTCGCCGACAAGGGTGCCGACCAGTTCTTCGGCGAGCCCGAGATCGACACGCAGGTGTTCCTGCGCACGGCGGCGGACGGCCGGGGGATCGTCAGCTTGCTCGAGGTACCGGGCGTGCAGGACCAGCCCGAGGTCTTCTCGACGTTCCTGATGTGGCTCTTGGCCGACCTGTTCAACGAACTGCCAGAGGTGGGCGACCAGGACAAGCCGAAGCTGGTGTTCTTCTTCGACGAGGCGCACCTGCTGTTCAGCGGGGCGTCGAAGGACTTCACGGACCAGATCGTGCGGACCGTGCGGTTGATCCGGTCGAAGGGCGTCGGGATCTTCTTCGTGACCCAGACCCCGAAGGACGTGCCGAACGACGTCCTGGCGCAGCTCGGGTCGCGCATCCAGCACCAGCTGCGGGCGCACACCCCCGACGACGCGAAGGCGCTCCGGGCGACGGTGTCGACCTACCCGTCGAGCGACTACGACCTGGGTGAGGTACTGACCTCGCTGGCGACCGGCGAGGCGATCGTCACCGTCATGAACGAGAAGGGCGCACCGACGCCGGTCGCGTGGACCCGGTTGCGCGCGCCGCAGGGGTCGATGGACCCGATGCCCGCCGCCGAGATGCAGTCGCGGGTGCAGGCATCGCCGTTGCTCGCGACGTACGGCACCCGGGTGGACCCGGACTCGGCGCACGAGATGCTCGCGCGTCGGATGGAGGCAGCTGCTGCCGAGGCCGCGGCGGCGGACGCGCAGAAGGACGCAGCCCTCGCGGCGGCCGAGGCCGAGAAGGAAGCGGCGCGTGCTGCGGCGACCGCGGCCAAGGAGGCCGCGGCGCAGGCCAAGCTGGAGGAACGCGAGCGGGCTGCTGCGCAGAAGGAGTACGAGCGGACGCAGCGCGAGTTCGAGAAGGCCGAGCGGGCTGCGGCGTCGCGGCGTTCGGGCCGGTCGGGGCGGAGCACGCGGACGACGACCTCACGGAAGGCGGACGACCCGCTGTCGGACCTGCTCGGGTCACGGCTCGGCGGCACGATCGCGAAGGAGGTCGTGCAGGGGATCTTCTCGACGCTGCGCCGACGTCGGTGACGTCCGGCAGATCCGAGCGTCAGCGACCGAGCAGGCCGGTGAACTCGACGACGAGCAGACCCAGGACGACGAGTGCTGCCACGCCGCCGACGAGCAGGTAGGCCGGCCGCTGTTCGTACCAGGCGCGGCTCGACGGGTAGCGCTTCGCGAAGACCCGGGCCGAGACCGGACGTGCCTCTTCCGTCACCTGGACGCCCAGGGCGTCGACGACCTGGGCGAGCCCGTCGTCGCCCCACACGTCGGCACGGATTCGGAACAGGTGCGCACCCGTCGCGTCGAACGCCACGAGTTCGCGCATGGTTCGGTCGACCGAGCTGCCGTAGGTGGTGGCGAGCACCAGACTGTGCACGCGGTCGCGGGGGATCCGACGGTGCGCGGTGACCACGCCCCGGATCGTCAGGCCGTCAGGGTCGATGCCGATGTACGCCGTGCTCAGTCGGACGAAGACGACGCCCACGAGGACCGCCAGGGCGACGACCACGGTCGCGACCATCGCCCACGTCCGGAACGGGAACGACACCCAGACCAGGGCGACGGCGAGCGGCACGGCCGAGAACACGATGCTCAGCGCCGTCGAACGGACCAGGGACCGGCGGGGGCGGAGGACGACGTCGTACACGGTGGCACGCAGGTGCGGCGTCGCTGGCACCGTCATGTCCCCCATGCGCGTCTCCTGAACCCTCGGGTCTCCCGGGCACGCCGAATCGGCCGCCCTGCGAGCGACGCCCCTGCCGCTCGATGCACCGCGGTCGACTCGTCCCGGAGTCGTCCGCTCCGGCAAGCATAGGTGCACGACGGGGACCGGGGACAGCCCGTTCCACCCCGGATCGGCGTTTGACGGCCAGTCCTTGGCGAACAGGGGACAGACGGGTCCGCCGCGTGGGGGACCAGCCGGCGCGATCACGACGCGCGCCGCCCGGAACGACGAAGGCCCCGCACTCGGTGCGGGGCCTTGCTGGCGGAGAATGGGGGATTCGAACCCCCGAGGGCTTGCACCCAACACGCTTTCCAAGCGTGCGCCATAGGCCACTAGGCGAATTCTCCTTGTGCTGTCTCGCGACGGCGACACCCAATGGTACAGGTTCCCAGGGGTGCTCACGACCGTGTGTCGTCGAGGCCCGTGCTCCCAGTTGTCGTGACATGTCCGGCGACTACCCTGGAGCGCGTGTCGACCCGCATCTACATCACGTCAGCAGAAGGGCACACGGGCAAGAGCACCGTCGCCCTCGGTGTCCTCGAGACCCTCGCGCGCTCCGTCGGCCGCGTCGGCGTGTTCCGCCCCGTCGCCCGCTCGGTCGCCGAACCCGACTACGTGCTCGAACTGCTGCTGCAGCACACCGCGGTCGGGATCTCGTACGACGACGCCGTGGGGGTCACCTACGACGACGTCCACGCGGATCCGGACGCAGCGCTCGGCACCATCGTGAACCGCTTCGCCCAGGTGGAGCGGCAGTGCGACGCGGTGGTGGTGCTCGGTTCCGACTACACCGACGTCGGCAGCCCCACCGAGCTGTCGTTCAACGCGAAGGTCGCCGCGAACCTCGGTGCCCCGGTGCTCCTCGTCCTCGGTGGTCGTGACGCCGCCGAGCGCGGTGCCCGCACGCCCGAGGGGATGGCGCAGGTCGCGGACGTCACGACGAGCGAGCTGCGGGCGGCACATGCGCAGCTGTTCGGCGTCGTCGTGAACCGCGCCGACCCGGAGGCCCTCGCCGCGATCGTGGCGAGTGTCGAGCGGGCCGTGCACGACGACCACCCGGACGTGCCCGTTTGGGCGATCCCGGAGGACCGCGTCCTCGTCGCCCCGACCGTCCGCGCGCTGCTGCAGGCGACCGACGCGACCCTGGTGCGCGGGGACGACGCCCTGCTCGACCGCGAGGCACTCGGCACCGTCGTCGCCGGCATGAGCATGGAGAACGTCCTGCCCCGCCTGATCGAGGGCGGCATCGTCGTGGTCCCGGGCGACCGCAGCGACGTCCTCATCGCGACCCTGCTGGCGAACCAGTCGGACACGTTCCCGAGCCTGGCCGGCGTCATCCTGAACGGCGGGTTCGAGACCGCACCGCAGATCTCCCGGCTGCTCGAGGGCCTGTCGAGCTCGCTGCCGATCGCGCAGAACGACCTGGGCACGTACGACACCGCCCTCCGCATCACGCAGACCCGCGGGCGCCTGGCGGCGGACTCGCCCCGCAAGGCCGACCTCGCGCTGGCCCTGTTCGAGCAGCACGTCGACGCCGAGTCCCTGCGCGACCGCCTGCAGCTCACGCCGTCCGGCGTCGTCACGCCGCTCATGTTCGAGCACGGCCTGCTCGACCGGGCACGGGGCTACGGCAAGCACATCGTGCTGCCCGAGGGCGAGGACGACCGCATCCTCCGCGCGGCGTCCACGCTGCTCGCCCGCCAGGTCTGCGAGCTGACGATCCTCGGCGACCCCGCCGCGATCCGCACCCGCGCGACCGAGCTCGGACTCGACCTCGACGCCGCCCAGCTCGTGTCGCCGTTCGACCCCGAGCTCCGCGAACGCTTCGCCGAGGAGTACACCCGCCTCCGGGCGCACAAGGGCATGTCGATCGAGCTCGCGCGCGACACCGTCACCGACGTCTCGTACTTCGGCACGATGATGGTGCAGCTCGGACTCGCCGACGGCATGGTCTCCGGTGCGAAGCACACCACCGCGCACACCATCCGGCCGTCCTTCGAGATCATCAAGACCCGTCCGGACACCTCGATCGTGTCGAGCGTGTTCCTGATGGCGCTCGCCGACCGCGTCCTGGTCTACGGCGACTGCGCGGTGATCCCGGACCCGACGAGCGAGCAGCTCGCCGACATCGCGATCTCGTCGGCCGAGACGGCGACCCAGTTCGGCATCGACCCCCGCGTCGCGATGCTCAGTTACTCGACCGGCGACAGCGGCACCGGCGCCGACGTCGACAAGGTCCGCGCCGGTACCGCCTTCGTGCGCGAACGCCGCCCTGACCTGCTCGTCGAGGGCCCGATCCAGTACGACGCCGCTGCCGACCCGACGGTCGCGAGCACGAAGATGCCGGACTCTCCGGTGGCCGGCAAGGCGACCGTCTTCATCTTCCCGGACCTCAACACGGGCAACAACACCTACAAGGCCGTGCAGCGCTCCGCCGGTGCGGTCGCCATCGGGCCCGTCCTGCAGGGACTGCGCAAGCCGATCAACGACCTCTCCCGCGGCGCCCTCGTCAGCGACATCGTGAACACCGTCGCGATCACCGCGATCCAGGCCGGCACCGCGTCCGACGCGGCCTGACCTGCGCGACGCACACCGCGCCTCCCGTCCGGCCGACCAGGCCATGAGCAGAAAGCGACACCACCCGTGACCGCAGCCCTCGTCGTGAACTCCGGATCGAGTTCGTTCAAGTACCAGCTCATCGAACTCGAGGGGGAGCGCACGCTCGCCTCCGGGCTCGTGGAACGCATCGGCGAGTCGGCCGGCGCGTGGAAGCACACCAACGCGCTGACGGGGGAGTCGTCGTCGAACGACGCAGCGTCCGTGCCGGACCACGCCGCCGGGTTCCAGGCAATGATCGATGCGTTCGCCAAGGTCGGTCCGTCGTTCGAGGAACACCCGCCGGCCGTCGTCGGCCACCGCGTCGTGCACGGCGGCACCACCTTCGACCGCGCGACCGTGGTGACGGACGACGTCGAACGACAGATCGAGGCGCTCAACAGCCTCGCGCCGCTGCACAACCCGGCGAACCTCGAGGGGATCCGGGCCGCGAAGCAGGTGTTCTCCGACGTGCCGCACGTCGCCGTGTTCGACACCGCGTTCCACCAGACCATGCCGCCGCACGCCTACACCTACGCGATCCCGGCCGACCTTGCGGCGAAGTACTCCATCCGCCGCTACGGCATGCACGGCACGAGCCACAAGTACGTCTCCGAGCAGGCCGCGGTCTTCCTCGACCGCCCGCTGTCCGAGCTGAAGACCATCGTGCTGCACCTGGGCAACGGTGCCTCGGCCGCAGCGATCGACGGCGGGAAGTCGATCGAGACGTCGATGGGCCTCACGCCGCTCGAGGGCCTCGTCATGGGCACCCGCTCCGGCGACCTCGACCCCGCCGTCCTGCTGCACCTGCACCGCGAGGCCGGGCTGTCCTTCGACGAGCTCGACACCATGCTCAACAAGCAGTCCGGGCTGCTCGGCCTGACCGGCAACGGCGACATGCGCGACGTCCAGGACGCCGCCTTGAACGGTGACGAGGTCGCCGAGGCGGCGCTCGCCGTGTACCGCCACCGCATCCGTCGCTACGTCGGCGCCTACACGGCGCAGCTCGGCGGGCTCGACGCGGTGGTCTTCACCGCCGGCGTCGGCGAGAACAACGCGCTGCTGCGCCGGCGCGTGCTCGCCGGGCTCGAGCACCTGGGCATCGAGATCGATGCGGACCGCAACGAGCTGGGATCCCGGGAGGCCCGGGTCATCTCCACGGACACGTCACGTGTCGCGGTGCTCGTGATCCCGACGAACGAGGAACTGGAGATCGCCCGGCAGTCGGCTGCGGTCGCGCTCTGACGCGGAGCGCGCTGCGCGGTGCGCGCTGCGCTGCCTGGCGCCAGCACGGTGCGGCCTGGCTGGGCTGGTGCGGGGTTGGTCGCTGGGTGCGCGCTTGTAGCGCGGCACGGAGCGTGCAAGCTCGCACGGGGTGACGAGGTGCGCACGGTGCGGACGGGAGGCGCGGGGCGGGCTGGTGCCGTGCCTCCTGTCCGGCGCTGGGTTGCGGTCACCGCACGGTGCGGCCTGGGTGGGCTGGTGCGGGGTTGGTGGCTGGGTGCGCGCTTGTGGCGCGGCACGGAGCGTGCAAGCTCGCACGGGGTGACGAGGTGCGCACGGTGCGGACGGGGCGCGCGCCTCAGGACAGGGCGTCGAGGGCCGCGGGGATCGGCGTGTTCCCGCTCGTGACCTCGAACTGGACCCCGACGGCCGAGTCGTCGAGCAGCGCGTGCAGCACGACCGTGGCGACGTCGGCGCGGGGGATCGAGCCACGCGGCACGGTGCGCCCGACGTCGACCGTTCCCTGCGGCGGGGTGTCGAGCAGGGCTCCCGGACGCACGATCGTCCACCGCAGCCGTCGGGCGCGCAGGTTCGCGTCGGCCTCGGCCTTCGCCCGGAGGTAGACCTGGAACACGGCGGCGTCGTCCTTCGCAGGGACCACCGCGGCCTCGGCGTCGTAGGTGTCCGCCGCCATCGCCGACACCATCACGTACCGGTCGATGCCGGCGCGCTCCGCGGCGTCCGCGAGCAGGATCGCGCCGTCCCGGTCGACGGTGAGCTTGCGCTCCGCGCCGCTGTTCGGCCCGGCGCCGGCGGCGAAGACCACGGCGTCGACCCCGCGGAGGCGCAGTGCCAGGTCGTCGTCGCCGAGCTGTTCGAGATCCGCGACGATCGCCGTGGCACCCTGCTGCTCCACGTCGGCGACGTGCGCGGGGTTGCGGACGATCGCGACGGCGTCGTGTCCGGCGTCGGTGATCTGGCGGGCGAGGAGCAGTGCGATCTGGCCGTGTCCTCCGGCGATGGCGATCTTCATGTGTCAATCCTGCCCGGTCGCATCCGGTAGAGTTGTCGGCGGCTCCTCACGTGACGCCATCCAGGTGAACTCCCCCAGGGCGGAAACGCAGCAAGGGTAGCCGGGCTCTGGCGGGTGCGTGAGGAGTCTTTTCGTCGTTCGAGGCAACGCGCACAGACCTGTGGAGGGGCACGCGGGTGTCGGTCGTCCCGGCTACCCTGGTCGCGTGGTCACCGCCCTGTATCGCCGTTACCGGCCCGAGAACTTCGCCGAGCTCATCGGGCAGTCGCAGGTCACCGACCCGCTCCGCACGGCGCTCCGCACCAACCGCGTCAACCACGCCTACCTGTTCAGCGGGCCGCGCGGCTGCGGCAAGACGACCTCGGCCCGCATCCTGGCGCGGTGCCTCAACTGTGCCGAGGGGCCGACCGACACCCCGTGCGGCGTCTGCCCGAGCTGTGTCGAGCTCGCCCGTGACGGCAGCGGTTCACTCGACGTCATCGAGATCGACGCCGCGAGCCACAACGGTGTCGACGACGCGCGGGACCTCCGTGACCGCGCCGTGTTCGCCCCCGCGCGCGACCGCTACAAGATCTTCATCCTCGACGAAGCGCACATGGTCACCCCGCAGGGGTTCAACGCGCTGCTCAAGCTGGTCGAAGAACCGCCGGAGCACGTCAAGTTCATCTTCGCGACGACCGAGCCGGAGAAGGTCATCGGCACCATCCGGTCGCGCACCCACCACTACCCGTTCCGGCTCGTGCCGCCCGCCGTCATGCTCGAGTACATCGAGCAGCTCTGCACGCAGGAGTCCGTGACGGTCGCACCCGGCGTCCTGCCTCTGGTCGTGCGCGCCGGCGGTGGTTCCGTCCGCGACACCCTGTCCCTGCTCGACCAGCTCATCGCCGGCAGCGAAGACGGCGCGATCGCCTACGAGCGCGCGGTCGCCCTGCTCGGCTACACCGATGCCGCGCTGCTCGACGACGTCGTGGACGCCCTTGCCGTGGCCGACCCGGCCTCCGCCTTCGCTGCGATCGACCGGGTCGTGCAGACCGGTCAGGACCCGCGTCGGTTCGTCGAAGACCTGCTCGAGCGACTGCGCGACCTGATCGTCGTCGCGGCGACGAACGAGAGCGCCGCGGCGGTCCTGCGCGGTGTCTCGCCGGACGAGCTCGACACCATGACCCGGCAGGCCGGTGTCTTCGGTGCCACCGGGCTGTCCCGTGGCGCGGACATCGCGAACAAGGCGCTGACCGACATGACCGGAGCGACCTCGCCCCGGCTGCACCTCGAGCTCATGACGGCGCGCATGCTCGTGCCCGAGGCCGACGACACCCAGCGCGGTGCCCTCGCCCGGGTCGAGCGGCTCGAACGCCGCGTCGGTGTCGGGGACGCCGGCGGCCACCAGGCACCGTCCGGCGCGGTCGCGGCGCAGGGGTCGGCACAGCTGGCCGCCACCAGCACGGCGCCCGCTCCGGCCCCGTCGTCGACTGCGGCACCGCGTCGGCAGGAGCCCGCCGCGCAGCATGGCCCCGCCGCCCAGCAGGTCCCGGCCGTCCAGCAGGCCCCGGCGGCGCAGCGGGAGCCCGCCGCGCAGCAGGCTCTCGCCGCGGCGTCGGCGAACGCGGCTCCGACGGCGCAGTCCGACGCCGGCAGTGCGGCACGCGACGCCGCAGCCTCCTGGGCTGCAGCCGTCCCGAGCGCTCCCGAGCCCGCTGCTCCGACCACCGAGCAAGTCAGTGCTTCGTCCACGGGCCAGGGCACGACGATCGGTGACGAGCCGGCGGTCCGGACCGTCGGCGCCGTGGGCTTCCAGCAGATGCGCGACGCCTGGCCACAGATCGTCGAGCACGTGCAGCACGCCAAGCGGTCGGCGTGGTCGGTGGTCGTCACCGCACAGGTGACCGCGCTGCGCGACGACGTGCTGACCCTGACCTTCCCGAGCCAGCAGGACGTCGCCTCGTTCAAGGAGATGTCCGACCCCTCGGCCAGCGTCAGCGAACTGCTCCGCGCCGCGATCATGGACGTCATCGGGCTCCGCGTGAAGTTCGTCGCCCGCGGTCCCGGAGGCCCGGGTCAACAGCGCACCCCGGCTCCCACGCAGCAGCCGTCCGCGCCGGTCGGCCGTCCGGCGCCGGCGAGCCAGCCCGCTGAGCAGGCGCAGCCGCAGTCGCAGCCGCAGCCGCAGACGTCGTCGGCGCCGCAGTCCGCCGCGCCCGCTCCGACGTCGGCCCCGGCCCCGGCCTCCGAGGCCGCTGCAGCCACCGGGGACGGTCCGGCCGCCCCTGCTGAGGCCGCCGCCTCCGCAGCGCCCGACACGACGGCGGCACCCGAACCCGCGGCGTCCACGCCGGAGTCCGGTCCCGCCGCCACCGAGCCGGAGCCCCGTCCGGCGCAGGCACCCGCTCCGGCGTCGGCACCCACTCCCGAGCAGGCGCCGGCCGCCGAGCAGGCGCCGGCCGCCGAGCAGGCGCCGGCTCCCGCTGCTGCGTCGGCACCTGCTCCGACGCAGGCACCCGCTCCCGCGCAGGCGCCCGCACCGTCCGGCGCACCCGTCACCGACTGGGCGGTCGCGACGATCCCCTCGAGCGACCCCACCGCCGACGCCGTGCCCGAGTCCGTCGAACCCGGCTGGGCGGCACCCTTCGGCACCGCTCCGGCCGCCGCGCCCGTCGCCCCGGCCGAGTCCGTCGACCCGCAGCAGCCCCGGTCCGAGGCGCCTGCGCAACCCGCCGGTGCCACTGCACCGCAGGGGGTGCAGCCGACCGACGGTGGCCCGCAGGCGGCGTCGTCGACGGTCGCCGCGCCTCCCGGAGGACCCGTCGTACCGGGCGTGCCCGTCGACGACTACCCGCTGGACGACGAACCGTACGACGACGGCGCGCCGTTCCCGGACCCCGGTCACGGCCGATCCGCCGCAGCGCCCGCGCAGGCGCCGGCCGCCCCGCGCGCGCAGACCGCCCCGCCGGCCGCGCCGCGGACCGCACCACCGGCGCGTCGTGCGCCGGTCGCCGGTCGCTACGGCGAGGCCGTCGTGCGTGAGATCCTCAATGCCCAGTTCATCGAGGAGACCGCTCTCCACCAGGACGGTGCCTGATGTACGACGGGATCGTCCAGGACCTCATCGACGAGTTCGGTCGCCTGCCGGGCATCGGCCCGAAGTCGGCGCAACGCATCGCGTTCCACATCCTGCAGACCGAGTCGTTCGACCCGTCGCGGCTGTCCGAGCTGCTGGCGGACGTCAAGGAGCGCGTGCGCTTCTGCGAGATCTGCGGCAACGTCACCGAGAACGTCCAGTGCAGCATCTGCCGCGACCCGCGCCGGTCGCCGGCCACGATCTGCGTGGTGGAAGAGGCGAAGGACGTCGCGGCGATCGAACGCACCCGTGAGTTCCGCGGGCTCTACCACGTGCTCGGTGGCGCGATCAGCCCGATCGACGGCATCGGCCCGGACGACCTGCGGATCCAGCAGCTCATGACGCGCCTGGCCGACGGCACGGTCGAAGAGGTCATCATCGCGACCGACCCCAACCTCGAGGGCGAGGCGACGGCGACCTACCTGAGCCGGTTGCTCGTCCCGATGGGCATCCGGACGACCCGGCTGGCCTCGGGCCTGCCGGTCGGCGGCGACCTCGAGTACGCCGACGAGGTCACGCTCGGCCGTGCGTTCGAGGGCCGTCGCGTCGTCGGCGGCTGAGCCCCACGCAGGATCGTTGCGTGTGGGGCGGCTCGCACGCAACATCCTCGAAACACCGACTACCATTGTGAGACCGCGTGACCTCGCGGTGTCGCCGTCTCCGGGAGTACCAGCCAGTGGCCTTGATCGTGCAGAAGTTCGGTGGATCCTCCGTCGCGGACGCCGAGAGCATCAAGCGCGTGGCGAAGCGGATCGTCGAGACGAAGAAGGCCGGCAACGACGTCGTCGTGGCGGTGTCGGCGATGGGCGACACCACCGACGAACTCGTCGACCTGGCGCACTCGGTCACCCCGATCCCCGCCGGCCGTGAGCTCGACATGCTCCTGACCGCGGGGGAGCGCATCTCGATGGCGCTGCTCGCGATGGCGATCAAGAGCCTCGGGGTCGAAGCCTCGTCGTACACCGGCAGCCAGGCGGGCATGCTCACCGACGCGCAGCACGGCAAGGCGCGCATCGTCGACGTCACCCCGAAGCGCGTGCGCGAGGCGCTCGACTCCGGCCACGTCGCGATCGTCGCGGGGTTCCAGGGGTTCAACCGCACGACGGGCGAGATCACCACGCTCGGCCGGGGCGGCTCGGACACGACGGCCGTCGCCCTCGCCGCCGCGCTCGACGCCGACGTCTGCGAGATCTACACCGACGTCGACGGCATCTTCACCGCCGACCCTCGGGTCGTGCCGAAGGCCCGCAAGGTCGACCGCATCACGAGCGAGGAGATGCTCGAGCTCGCGGCGTCCGGCGCCAAGGTCCTCTACATCCGTGCCGTCGAGTACGCCCGCCGGCACGGCGTCACCCTGCACGTCCGGTCCTCGTTCAACAACACCGAGGGCACCATCGTCTACAACCCTGCCGAGGGGGCAACCGTGGAAGAACCGATCATCACCGGGATCGCCGGAGACCTCTCCGAGGGGAAGATCACCGTCGTGGGCGTCCCGGACCAGCCGGGCAAGGCCGCCGAGATCTTCACCAACGTCGCACGCGCCGGGGCGAACATCGACATGATCGTCCAGAACGTGTCGGCGGCGTCGACCGGGCGGACGGACATCTCGTTCACCCTGCCGAAGGACCAGGGCCAGACCGTGCTCACGGCGCTCGAGGTCGCGAAGTCCGACATCGGCTACGAGAGCATCCAGTACGACGACCAGATCGGCAAGCTCGCCCTGGTCGGTGCCGGTATGCGCACGAACGCCGGCGTCTCGGCGAAGCTCTTCCGCGCGCTGCACGACGCGTCGATCAACATCGAGATGATCTCCACCTCGGAGATCCGCATCTCGGTCGTCACCCGCGCCGACACCCTCAACGAGGCGATGCGGGTCGTGCACAACGCGTTCGACCTCGACGCCGAGGCCGAAGCCGTCGTCCACGCCGGCACCGGCCGCTGACCCACGCTGACCCGCTGAACCAGGAGCACCGCATGAGCACCCTCACCGTCGCCGTCGTCGGCGCCACCGGACAGGTCGGCGCCGTGATGCGTCGTCTGCTCGAAGAGCGCGCGTTCCCGGCCGACCAGGTCCGGTTCTTCGCGAGTGCCCGGTCCGCCGGCACGACCCTGCCGTTCCGCGGCGAGCAGATCGTGGTCGAGGACTCCGAGCTGGCCGACCCGTCGGGCATCGACATCGCCCTGTTCTCGGCCGGTGCCACCGCCTCGCGGGCCCTCGCGCCGAAGTTCGCCGCAGCCGGGGCGCTCGTCGTCGACAACTCGAGCGCCTGGCGCATGGACCCCGAGGTCCCGCTCGTCGTGAGCGAGGTCAACCCGCACGCGATCGACCAGGCCCCCAAGGGGATCATCGCGAACCCCAACTGCACCACCATGGCGATCATGCCGGTGCTCAAGGTGCTGGACACCGAGGCCGGGCTCCGCCGTCTGGTCGCCACGACCTACCAGGCCGTCTCCGGCTCCGGGCTCGCCGGCGTCGAGGAACTGCTCGGCCAGGCGCGTGCCGCCCTCGAGCAGGACACCGCAGCGCTCACCCACGACGGTTCCGCGGTGACGTTCCCCGAGCCGGTCAAGTACGTCCGCCCGATCGCCTTCGACGTCGTGCCGCTCGCCGGCAGCATCGTCGAGGACGGTCTGGGGGAGACCGACGAAGAGAAGAAGCTCCGCAACGAGAGCCGCAAGATCCTCGAGCTCCCCGACCTGCTCGTCGCCGGCACGTGCGTGCGAGTGCCGGTCTTCACGGGCCACTCCATCTCGGTGCACGCCGAGTTCGAGCGTCCGCTGTCGCCCGAGCGTGCGACCGAGATCCTGTCGAGCGCTCCCGGCGTGGAGCTGTCGGACGTGCCGACGCCGCTGCAGGCCGCCGGCAAGGACCCCGCGTTCGTCGGGCGCATCCGTGCCGACCAGTCCGCACCCGAGGGGCGTGGGCTCGCACTGTTCGTCAGCAACGACAACCTGCGGAAGGGGGCAGCGCTCAACGCGGTGCAGATCGCCGAGACGATCGTCGCACGCCGCACCGTCGCCGCGTAGCGGCAGGGTCGCCGCGGAGCGGCACGGCCGCACGGTCACCGCGCGCGGCTGACCGGCCTGTCGGTCGACGCCGGTAGGATCGACGGGTGGCAGTGAAGCAGGTGGACCCGATCGATGTCGTCCTCGTCGGGGGAGGCATCATGAGCGCCACCCTCGGCGCGATCATCCACCGGCTCGAGCCCTCGTGGAAGATCCGCGTGTACGAGCGTCTCGGCGCCGTCGCGCAGGAGTCCTCGAACCCGTGGAACAACGCCGGCACCGGGCACTCCGCTCTCTGCGAGCTGAACTACACGCCCGAGCTCGCCGACGGTCGCGTCGAGATCGCGAAGGCCGTCACGGTCAACGAGCAGTTCCAGGTCTCGCGGCAGTTCTGGTCGCACCTGGTCGAGATCGGGACACTGCCCGACCCGTCCAACTTCATCAACCCGACCCCGCACATCTCCTTCGTCTGGGGTGCGGACAACGTCGAGTACATGCGCAAGCGGTACGAGGCGATGCGGGGGCACCCGCTGTTCGCCGGGATCGAGTTCTCCGACGACCCCGCCCAGATCCGCAAGTGGGCGCCCGCGCTCATCCCCGGCCGCAAGAAGGACCAGCCGATCGCCGCGACCTACTCGGCGGCGGGCTCCGACGTCGACTTCGGGTCGCTCACCCGGCAGCTGTTCGACCAGCTCGAACTCGACGGGCTCGAGTTCGAACCGAACCACCAGGTCAAGAACATCTCGCGGGGCAAGGACTTCGACGGCTGGGCGCTCGACGTCCTGAACGAGGTCGGTCGGTCGACGCAGAAGATCGCCGCGAAGTTCGTCTTCGTCGGTGCCGGCGGTGGGGCCCTGCAGCTGCTGCAGAAGTCCGGCATCCCGGAGATCCGCGGGTACGGCGGCTTCCCGGTCTCCGGCGAGTTCCTGCGCACCGACGACCCCGAGGTCGTGCAGAAGCACGCAGCCAAGGTCTACGGCAAGGCCAGCGTGGGGGCGCCGCCGATGTCGGTGCCGCACCTGGACACCCGCATCGTCGACGGCAACGCGTCGCTGATGTTCGGGCCGTACGCCGGGTTCAGCCCGAAGTTCCTGAAGCAGGGGTCGATGCTCGACCTGTTCAAGTCGATCCGACCGCACAACCTGCGCCCGATGCTGAGCGTCGCGTTCTCGAACTTCGACCTGGTGCGCTACCTGATCGGCCAGCTGCTCGCCTCGAAGCAGACCAAGTTCGACGCGCTGCGCGACTTCATGCCGAGCGCCGAGCCCGAGAACTGGCACAAGATCATCGCGGGCCAGCGGGTGCAGGTCATCAAGCCGGACAAGGACAAGGGCGGGGTGCTGCAGTTCGGCACCGAGGTCATCACGGCCGCCGACGGTTCGATCGCCGGGCTCCTCGGGGCCTCGCCGGGGGCGTCGACCGCCGTGCCGATCATGCTCGGCCTGCTCCGGAAGTGCTTCCCCGACCGTTGGGACGGCTGGCAGGACGCGGTCCACGAGATGGTCCCGACCTACGGGCAGGACCTCGGTGACGACGCCGCCCTGGCCGACGCCACCCTCGAGCGCACGGCGAAGGTGCTCGGCCTGCACCACTGACCAGCTCCGGCTTGCGGCCTGTTCGAACATGTGTTCGAATGGCGGCATGCGGTGGAGTGGACAGGCGATCGATGCCGAGCAGAGCGACGCACTGCCGGGCATGGAGTCGAACAGCGGGTTCGTCCGGAGTGTGACGACGCCCGAGTTCGCGGGTGTCACGTTCCACGAGGTGCTGGCGAAGAGCGCGCTGAACCGGGTGCCGAGCGCCGACGGTTCCGGCACCTACGGCTGGACCATCAACCCGTACCGGGGGTGCAGTCACGCGTGCGTGTACTGCTTCGCGCGGCCGACGCACACCTACCTCGAGTTCGACGGTGGAGCCGACTTCGACCAGCAGATCGTCGTGAAGACGAACGTGGCCGACGTCCTGCGGCGTGAGCTCGGCAAGCCCACGTGGGACGGCCACCCGATCGCGCTCGGCACGAACACCGATCCGTACCAGCGTGCCGAGGGCCGGTACCGACTGATGCCCGGGGTGATCCAGGCGTTGGCGGACAGCCGCACACCGTTCAGCATCCTGACGAAGGGCACGCTGCTCCGGCGCGACCTGCCGCTCCTGGCCGAGGCGGCGAAGGTGGTGCCGGTCGACCTCGCGATGTCGATCGCCGTGTACGACGACGACCTGCAGCAGTCGGTGGAGCCCGGCACGCCCACGACGGCTGCGCGGCTCGCCACCGTGCGGGCGATCCGCGACGCCGGGCTCGACTGCGCGGTGTTCCTCATGCCCGTGCTGCCGTACATCACCGACACCCGTGCACACCTCGACGAGGCCGTCGGTCGCGCGGCGGCGGCCGGTGCCACGAGCGTCATGTACTCCGCGCTGCACCTGCGGCCGGGCGTGAAGCCGTGGTGGTTCGAGTGGCTCGGACGCGAACGGCCGGACCTGGTGGCGCGCTACCGGGCGATGTACCTCGACAACACCTTCGCGCCGAAGGACTACCGCCGGTGGCTGTCGGAGCGCATCCGACCGATCCTGGCGGCGCACGGCGTCGGCCTCGGGCGCGTGGACCCGGCGACGGGGTCGATGGGCTTCTCGGACCCCTCGACGGTGCCGCAGGAACAGTCGATCCCCACGACGTCGCCGCTCAAGCGCGCGGATCCGGGCTTCGACCGCCGTCTGCTCCGACCGGTCGCGACACAGACGTTGTTCTGAGCAACGAAGGTTGCGCGTTCGGGGGACATCGGTGCGTGGTGGGGGCCGGTATCATCGACCGGGTCGCCGAACGGACGCTGTTTCGGGGTACACGGTCAGCACCGAGGTGTTTGATCGTGGGCGGCATTCCCGCCACCCGGAAGGACCCATCTCGTGCTCGGCATCCCCACGCACCTCGCTCCGCGAGTGAACGCGTGGTCGACGGTGCGGGCCTTCCACGCCGGTGCGATCGGATCGTTGGTGGCGGCGGCGATCGCGCTGTTGCTGTACCGGTTGTCCGAGCCCGACGTGCAGGTGATCAGTGCGGTCCTGGCGCTCGTCCCGATGCTCGGCATGATCGGCGTGCACGTGCAGTTCGGCACCTGGCGCTCCGCGGTCGCGTTCCTGGTCGTCGGCGGCGTCTGTGCGTGGTGGTTCGCCATGGTTGTGCAGCAACAGGTCCCGTTGGGCTGGGTCACCTCGTACCTGCTGTCGTTGGCGGTCATCCCGCTCATCCTGGTCGGCGGTGCCGGCGCGGTGCCGAGCCGCGTCGTGCTGTGGTCCTTCCTCGGGTTCCTGACCGGACGCGTGGCGACGTGGATCGCGGTCGTCCAGGCCGACGGCCCACCGCGTCCGCTCGTGCTCGCCTGGGTGACGCTCGGCTTCGTGGTCGTCCTGGTGCTGTTCACGAGCCGGAGCACCGGTCGGTCGGAGCGGGTGCAGCCGGAGCTGCTGCGCTCGGCGCGTGAGGAGCACGTCTCCGCGTACCGTGCCGGGGTCGAGGCCGAGGCGGCTGCGATCCTGCACGACACCGTCCTGAACCACCTCAACGCGATCGCCCTGGCGCCCGACGGGCCGATGGACCCGCACCTGGCACAGACGGTCGAAGCCGACGTCGCCGTCCTGACCGGCAAGGGGTGGCTGGCACCGGCCGCCCGGCAGCGACCGGGTGCAGCCGTCGACGCGTTCGCCGTCATGGTCGACGAGCACCGTGCGGCCGGTCTCGATGTCACGGTTTCCGGTGATCCGTCCGCCCTCGACCGGCTCGACCAGCGTGCCGTCACCGCGCTCGTCCGCGCCGTGGGGCAGTGTCTGGCCAACGTCCGCAAGCACGCCGGTGTCGACGCGGCCGAGGTCAGCGTCTTCGACGACGGTGCGTCGTGCACCGTGATGGTGGTCGACGACGGTCGCGGTTTCGACGAGGACTCCACGGGCTCCGACCGGATGGGCCTGCGTGGCTCGGTCCGCGACCGCATCGGTCGGGTGGGCGGCGACGTCCAGATCTGGTCGTCGCCCGGTTCGGGGACGAGCGTGATGATGACGGTGCCGTTCGGACCGGTCACCGCCACGACCGACGCCGTGGCCACCGACCACGTCGGCACCGTGGTCCCCGACGAGGTCGGCGGCGTGCACGGAGCCGACCGGTGAGCGCCACGACCGAGGCCCGTCGGACCGCGCAGCAGTACGACCCGCTCGGTGCGATGGGGTCGCGTCCGCTCGCGATCGGGCTCGGCGCCGCCAGCATCGTCTGGGCACTCCTGGTGTCCGTGTTCGACCGTGACGTCGTGGGCAGCCCCACCCTCAGCGCGCTCACCGTCATCCTGGTCGCGGCATCGGCAGCGGTCGTGTTCACCGCCTCGAGTCCGTTCCGCGCACCGTTCCCGCGGTGGGCGTTCGTCGCGCACGTCGGGCTGCTCGGCCTGGCGTCGGTGACGAGCGTCGCCGCGCAGTGGGGACCCGACCGCAGCGCCCTGAACGACTTCATGTCGCTCATCACGGCGACCGGCATCGTGATGGTCGCGCCGTACCGGCCCTGGACGGACCTGACCATCGGCGGCGCCCTGCTCGCCGTCGTCAACGCCGCGACCTGGGGCGTCGGTGCAGCGACGTTCCCGCACGAGATCCCCGTCGCCGTTGCGGCCTTCCTGGCGGCGGCACCGACCCTGGTGCTGACCGCTGCGTCGGCCGTCTTCGCGTGGACGTTCGCGGGTCTGGCCGAGCGGGTGCAGATCCGGGCCGGTTCCTACTCGGTCGAGCGTGCGGAGCGGGACGGCATCGCGGCGAGCGTGCAGCAGGACCGGTCGACGATCCTCGCCCGCGACGTCGCACCGTTCTTCGCCGAGCTGCGCACGCGCGAGGTCATCACCGATGCCGACCGCGAGCGGGCACGACTGATCGCCGACGGCATCCGCCGGGCGATGGTCGCCGACGCGGACCGCACCTGGTTCGAGCAGGCCGTGCGGGTCGAGGGCGGGGACGCCCCGGTCGTCGACGACCCGCACGGGCTCGCCGCGATGCTCGACGCCGACCAGCGCTCCGTGGTGCGGACGTTCCTGCGGGCCGCGTTCCGCGCCTCGACCGTCGACCCGGCCGGGTTCCGGGCAACGCTCCGACGCGCGGACGGGCAGGACGACGCGGCCACACGCGGCGATGCAGCGCGCACCGACCCGGCCCGCACCGACCCGGCGCGCACCGACCCGGCCCGCACCGACCCCGCCCGCACCGACCCGGCCCGCGATGCCCGCGTGCTGCTCGAACTCGACCTCGCCGTGGCCGACTCCGACATCGGGATCCACCGCACCTTCGACCCCTACTTCGCCGTCCTCCGTGTGACGTTCCCCGACCTCGACGTCGCGGTTCGTCCGTCCGCCCTCGCACTAAGGTTCTCCTATGACCAGCACTGACCCGAACAGGCTCTCGGAGGGGTCCCCGTCCCTCCCGAACCCGGGGGCACGACGTGTGCGGTTGGCCATCCTCGACGACCACGAGGTGCTGCTGGACAGCCTGTCGAGCTGGATCGCGGTGAACGCGTTCGACTTCGACCTGGCCCTGACCGCGCACACCTGGCTCGAGATGGTCCACAGCGACAGCTTCCCGACCGACCTGGTGTTCCTCGACTTCCAGCTCAAGGAACCCGTCTCGATCGAGGCCCGTGTCCGCACCTGCCGCGCCGCCGGTGCGAAGGTGATCGTGCTCTCCAGCGTCGACAGCCGCGAGTCTCGCGACCGTGCCCTGGCAGCAGGCGCCGCGGCGTTCCTGTCGAAGTCCCTGCCGATGCGTGAGGTCATGGACGTCGCCCGCGAGATCATGGGCGTCGCACGCGAGACCCCGCAGCCGCGCGAGTGGCGTCCGCTGCCCACCGGGGCGGCCGCGCACCAGCGTCCGAAGCTCAGCCACGGCGAGGAAGAAGCGCTCCGGCTGTACGTGTCCGGCTACTCGACCAACGAGGTCGCCGCGCAGATGAACGTGCAGTACGAGACCGCGAAGACCTACCTGCGCCGGGTCCGCGAGAAGTACAGCAAGGTCGGCCGTCCCGCCTCGAAGAAGTCCGATCTGATCCGGCGGGCCGCCGAGGACGGGTTCCTCGCGTAGTGGCGAAGCTCTACTTCCGCTACGGCGCGATGAACAGCGGCAAGAGCACGGGGCTCCTGCAGGCTGCCTACAACTACGAGGAGCGCGGCCACCGGGTCCTGCTCGCGAAGCCCGCGGTGGACACCAAGGGCGACCGTGAGATCGTGTCCCGCCTCGGCGTGACCCGCACCGTCGACCTGGTCTTCGCGCCCGACGCCGACGTCCGGTCCGCGGTCGCCGCGGCCGGCGCCGTCGACCCCGAGTCCGACCGCCTCGACGGCATGGTCCGCGCCGTCAGCTGCGTCCTGGTCGACGAGGCGCAGTTCCTCACTCCGCAGCAGGTCGACGACCTGCTCCGCATCGCGGTCCTCGACGAGATCCCGGTGATCACCTACGGCATCCGCACCGACTTCCGCACCGAGGCGTTCCCGGGCAGCGCCCGCCTGCTCGAGGTCGCGCACTCGCTCGAAGAGCTCAAGACGATCTGCCGGTGCGGTCGCAAGGCCGTCTTCAACGCCCGCACGGTCGACGGCCGGTTCGTGTTCGACGGCTCGCAGGTCGCCATCGACGGCGTCGACGTCGCCTACGAGTCGCTCTGCGCCAACTGCTACCTGACGGAGTCCGGCGGCCGGCTCGACGGCGCCTGACCCGCGCTGCCGGCAGATCGTCACACACCGCTCGCGTTCGCCGAGCGGACACGTCGAGTCGCCGGTCCGCCCGTCGGGCGACCGGACGCTACCAGTCCGCGAGATGCGCGCGGCAGGTCGTGACCGCTCGGCGCTCGAGACGCGACCGCAGACGGCCTGGAGGCGCGGTGCAGCCCCGCCACGGGCCTCCCGGCCGTCGCGCCTGACGTCCAAGGCGCGCCGCATGCGTCCGCCGTTCGGTCGCGAACCGTCGCTTGTGCGACGTCCGGGCGACGCCTGGTGACCGGTCGACCGGCGGACGACGGCGTGTCCGGACCGGTGGTGGAGGCGGTCTCGTCGTGGAATGCGTGCGCCGCGGCGTGCGTTGCTGACCACATGAGCGACGACACCCTGCACCTGTCCGTCCTGGACCTGGCGACGCGCGAGTACGGCCAGTCCAACACCGAAGCCCTGCAGGGCTCGATCGACATGGCGGTCCACGCCGAGAAGCTCGGCTACGAGCGGTTCTGGGTCGCCGAGCACCACGGCATGCCCGGCATCACCTCGTCGGCCCCAGCGGTGCTGCTGAGCGCCGTGGGCGCGGCCACCTCGACCATCCGCATCGGCTCCGGCGGCGTCATGCTGCCGAACCACGCACCCCTCGTCATCGCCGAGCAGTTCGGCACGCTCCGAGCGCTGTACGGCGACCGCGTCGACCTCGGACTCGGCCGTGCGCCGGGCACCGACGGGGCGACCGCGATGGCGCTGCGCCGCACCGACCGGCTCGACGTCGACGACTTCCCCGACCGCCTGGCTGACCTGATCGGGTTCTTCACCGGTATGTCCGCGGACAACCCGTTGTCGGGCATCCGCGCGGTGCCGGGCTACGGCGACGTGCCGGAGTTCTGGCTGCTCGGTTCCTCCGGGTACAGCGCGCAGGTGGCCGGGGCGCTCGGCGTCTCGTTCGCCTTCGCCCACCACTTCGCGTCGGACAACACCGAGGCGGCGCTCGCGTTGTACCGGGACTCGTTCCGGCCCTCGCGGTTCCGCCAGACGCCGAACGCCCTCATCGGCGTGCAGGTCGTCACGGACGAGGACCCGGCCGTCGTCGACGAGCAGAGCGCTCCCGGGATGATCTCGTTCATCCGGATGCGCTCCGGACGGAAGCCCGAGCCGGTCTCGATGGACGAGGCCCGCGCGTACGAGTTCAACGACCTCGAGCGTCGGTTCATCGCCGCCCGCACCGAGCGCCAGGCGTACGGCACCGCCGACCAGGTCGCGGACAAGATCAGCGCGCTCGTGGAGTCCACCGGGGCGAACGGTGTGATCGTCGCTCCGGGTGCTGCGCAGGCGCGCTACCGGCACCAGGCGCTCGACGTGGTGGCGGGGCTGCACGCCGCCGGGCGGCTCGTGCGCGCTGGCGCGTCGGCGTCGGTCTAGCTCGCTCGTTCGTTCGCTTGGTGAGCAGAAATGGTCGGGTCGCCGTCGGGCACCCGACCATTTCTGCTCACCAAGTGAAGCGGAGCCTCAGGTGAGCAGACCGAGGCGCGTCGCCGCAGCCACGGCGCCGACCCGCGAACCGACGTCGAGCTTGCGGAACACGTTGTAGACGTGCCGCTTGACCGTGCCGATCGCGAGCTGCAGGTCCGCCGCGATCTCGGCGTTGGTGCGCGCAGCCGCGAGGAGCCGCAGGACCTCGAGCTCGCGGTCGCTGAGTGGTGATCCCGCGCGGGCCTCGGTGACCAGGTCGACCGGGAACGTCACCGGCGCGGCATCGGCGTGTGCGGCCCGGGCGATGCGGTCGACGAGCTCGCGGCTCGGGGTGTCCTTCGTCACGAAGTCGACCGCACCGGCGTCGAGCAGTGTCCGACGCAGGACGGCATCGCGGTGCATCGTGAGCACCACCACGCGGACGTCCGGACGGGTGCGGCACACCGTGGCGATCGTGGTGCGTGCCGGCGGACCGTCGAGCTCGACGTCGAGGAGCAGGACGTCGATGGCGGCAGCTTCGGGGGAGTCGAGGACGTCGGACGGACGCTCGCCGTGCGCGACCACGCGGATCGTGGGGACGGCGGCGAGGATCGTGGCCAGTCCTTCGCGGAACAGCTGGTGGTCGTCGACGATGGCGACGTGCGTGACGGTCACAGCGTGCCCCTCGGGATCGTCAGGCGGACGGTGGTGCCGGTGCCGGTGCCTGGGGTGCTCTCGACGTCGAGTCGCGCGCCGATGACCGCGGCCCGCTCGCGCATGGTCTGCTGCCCGAGGCGTCCGTCGGCGTCGGCATCGGGGTCGAAGCCCGGGCCGTCGTCGGAGACCGTCACGACGAGGGATGCCGAGGTCCACGCGAAGTGCACCTCGGCGGTGGAGTGCGGAGCGTGCTTCCGGCGGTTCGTGAGCGCCTCGAGCAGGATCGTCAGCGCTTCCTCGGCCTGCCAGTTCGGCAGGTGCTCGGGCGTACCCATGGTGCTGAACGACAAACGGTGGTCGTCGGAGAACAGGTCCCTGGCGTGCCGGGCGAGCGCATCGTCGAGCAGGGCGTCGCCGACGCGGGCGTGCAGGCTCACCGCGAGGTCCTGCACGTCGCCGAGTGCTCGGCGCAGGAGCCGGGCGGCGTCGTCGAGCTGGTCGGCCCGTTCGCCGGCCGGGGGATCGGTCAGCAGCACCAGGTCGAGCCGCTGGAGCCCGGCGAGGATGCCGTGCGCCACGCGGTCGTGCAGGTCACGGGCGATCTGCGTGCGGGAGTCCAGGTGCGCCGTCGTGACGCGCTGGCGCAGCGCTTCCGTGTAGGCGACGGCCCCGGCGGGGAACCGGCTCCAGATGCCCGCGTGCAGGGCTCTGGTGGCGCGCAGGACCTCGGTGGTGGACACCGCGCCGACCTCGTCCACGAAGACGGGCAAGTAGGCGTCGAAGAGCATCTCCGCGGCGAGCATCGCGCCGGCGGGGTGCTGGGACTGTTCGGCGTGCAGGGAGCCGGAGGCCAGGTGCTCCGGATCGAGGTACGCGCCGCTCACCACGCTGTCCTCGGCACCGGCGGCGTAGCGCGCGTGTGCCTCGGCGATCATCGACGTCACGTTGTCGACGAGGTTCTGCGTCAGGACCGGGTCGTCGGCGAGCTCGGGGAACTGTGCGGCGATCCGTTCGAGGACCGGGCGGAGGTGGTCGGCGCGTGACATCGCTGTCGAGGCTATCCGTGTCGTCGCGGCCGGGGGAGCGGCGGCCGAGTCGTGTGTCGGGAGGTGTAGTGCCGAGCGCCCGACCGTGGAAAAGCAGAAGGCCCCGGTTCCGGAGAACCAGGGCCTTCTTCGTACTGTCTCAACACAGTGTCGGGGTGACAGGATTTGAACCTGCGACCTCCTCGTCCCGAACGAGGCGCGCTACCAAGCTGCGCCACACCCCGCGGTGTGATCACTCCGTACCGGAGCAACCCGACAATACTATCCGATGATCGGGGGTGCTCACGACCATCCGGCGAACTCCCGGGCGCGTCGTCAGGAGGTGCGGGCGGTGAGGGTGACGACGACCGCTTCGGGGCGGCACGAGAACCGCACGGGCGCGTAGATCGAGGTGCCGAGACCGGCCGAGACCTCGAGCCACGACCAGTGGTTCCGGTGCTCCCACTTGTGCAGCCCGCTGACGTACCGGCGGGGCAGGTCGCTGTTCGTGACGAGGGCACCGACCCCGGGCACCTGGACCTGGCCGCCGTGGGTGTGGCCAGCGAAGATGATGTCCGCACCCTGGGTGACGAAGGCGTCGAGCACGCGGCGGTAGGGCGCGTGCGTGACTCCGATCGCGACGGGAGCTGGGCCGTCCTCGTCTTCGGACCAGGGCACCTCGCCGCGCATCTCGTCGACGTTCGTGGGGAGCAGGTCGAGCCGGTCCCAGTCGCGGTGTGCGTCCGAGGTGCCGAACAGCTCGAACCGCGAGCCGCGGAGCTCGATGGCGCGGGCGTGGTCGTTCAGGTCGAGCCACCCGAGGGACTCGAAGAACGCCGTCTGCCGGTCGATGTCGAGCTCGACGGGCTTCGCCTCGCTGTGCATGCGGCTCGGGCCGGAGAAGTACTTCAGCGGGTTGCGCGGCGACGGTCCGAAGAAGTCGTTCGACCCGTACGCGAACACGCCGGGGACACCCCGGAACGGCTCCAGTGCGTACTCCACGGCCGCGTTCGCCGTGGGGTGCCCGAGGTTGTCGCCGGTGTTGACGATGAAGTCCGGCTCCACCAGGGACAGGTCGCGCAGCCACTGCTGCTTGTCGGCCTGCCACGGGGCCATGTGGATGTCGGACAGGTGCAGGACCGTGACGTCACGCGACCCCGGCGGGAGGACCGGGACGGTCTCCCACCGGATGCCGAAGCGTCGACGCTCGACGAGCGAGCCCCAGGCGAACGAGGCGGCACCGACGGCCGCGCCGGCTGCGAGGACCCCGAGCGCGGCGCGACCCCGGGTCACTTGCAGTCCTTGGGCGCCTTGCCGTTCTTGTCGCCGTACAACTGGATGTTCACGTCGGCGTTCTTGTCGGCGGCAGCGCCGATCGCGGGTTCGACGGCTGCGACCTTGCACGTCTTGTTCCCGCCGCCCTTCGCGAAGTCGTCCGACACGTTGACGTTGCCGAATCCGGCGTCGTTCAGCGCCGAGCGGGCATCGCCGAGCGAGTCACCGCCGATCTCCGGCACGTTGGCCTGCGAGCCGTCCGAGGTGTAGACCGTCACGCTCGAACCGGAGGACAGGAGTGCACCAGCGGACGGCGAGGTCGACGACACCGAACCGGGGTTGCCGGTGCCGGGGCGGGCGCCACCGTCGACGTAGGTGAAGCCGGCGCCGGAGATCGCTGCGCGGGCTTCGTCAGCGGTCTTCCCCTGCAGGTTCGGGAGTGCCTTGGCGTTGCCACGGATCGCCGTGGGCTGCGGGTCTGTGAAGGCACCGGCGGGATAGGTGGCATTGATCGCGGTCATCGCCTGCCGCCACACATCGGCGCGGGATCCGGCGTACGTGCCGTTGACCCCGTTGCTGTAGTGCCGGAGGTTGTTCTTCTTGCCGTCGGTGTTGCCCTGCCAGTAGGCGGTGGCGACGCGTGAACTCGCGCCGACGAGCCAGATCTGGTCAGCCTCGTCGGTCGTGCCCGTCTTGGCGAACATCTGGGTGCCGTCCGGCGTCTGTGCACCGCGCGCGGTACCGCTGGTGATCGTGCCCTTCATGGCGTAGATCGCAGCCTGTGCGAACGCCGGGTCAACTGCCTGCTGGCAGTCCTTCGTCTGGCCGCCGAGCTGCTTGCCGGACGGCGAGGTGATCTGGTCGATGGCGATCGGCTTGCAGTAGATGCCGTTGTTCGCGACAGCGGCGTAGGCAGCGGCCATCGTCATCGGGGCGATCTCGTTGGTACCGAGGATGGCCGACGGGTTCTGGTACTGCAGCTCGCCGCCGTCAGCGCGGTGCACACCGAGCGACTGCGCGATGTCCCGGATGTCGCAGAGGTCGAGCTTCTGGGCCATCGACGCGAACGCGCCGTTGATCGAGCCAGCGGTGGCCCCGAGCACGCTCCAGTTGCCGCCCTCGCCCGGAGCGTCATTCGAGACGTCGAACTTCGTGTAGTCGGTCTGACCGCAGATGGTCCACGGCGTGACCACACGTTCAGCACCGCTGACGGTCTCGTTGAGCCCGTGGCCGGTCTTGATCCAATCCAGCAGGGTGAAGAGCTTGTACGTCGAGCCGGTCTGGAACCCGCCGGAGTTGCCGTACTTGTAGTCGACGCTGTAGTTCAACGAGGTCGATGTCGGTGCCGACTTCAGCGACTCGTCGAAGTCCTTGTTCTGCGCCATCGTCACGATGCGGCCGGAGCCGGCCTCGATCGAGTTGAGCGTCGCGCCCAAGGCCAGGTTCGTCTCGGCCTTGTTGTCGTAGGTGTTGAGGAGCTGCTTCTGCTCGGCGTTGAGGTCGATGTTCAGCGTCGTCTGGATCTTGTAGCCGCCGTTCCGCCACGCGGTGTCGCGTGCCTTCTGCGACGAGCCGAGCTGCGACATCTCGAGCACGACCTTCTTGGCGTAGTCGCAGAAGAACTGCGAGCCGTCGCCGACCGATGCCCGGCAGCCCTGCGAGGGCTGCGTCAGGTGCACGTAGTCCGCGGGCTTCGACAGGCGGGCCGTGCGGTACTCGGCCTCGGTCAGGTTCTTCTGGTCGTACATCGAGCGCAGGATGACGTTGCGCCGGGCGACGTTGGCGTCGTACTTCTTCGGCGTCGACAGGTTGCGCGCCTCGGGGTACTGCACGATGGCCATCAGCGAGGCGGCCTCGGCCGGGGTCAGGTTCGTCGCACTCTTGTTGTAGTAGTGCTGCGCAGCGGCCTGCACACCGTAGGTCTGGTCGCCGAAGTACGCGATGTTCAGGTAGGCGGTGAGGATCTCCTTCTTGGAGTACTTCTTTGCCAGCCCGATCGCGAGCTTCATCTCCTCGAGCTTGCGGGGGATGGTCTGCTCGACGGCCTCGTTGTAGGCCTTCTGCTGCTCCTTCTTCGTGGGGAGGTTCAGCGCTTCGTTCATCTTGATGTTGCGGACGAGCTGCATGGTCAATGTCGACCCACCGCCCGAGTCGCCGAGTCCACCGGCGATGCTGCCCACGCCGGCGCGGATGAGCGAGGTCATGTCGACGCCGCCGTGGCTGTAGAAGCGCTTGTCCTCGCCGTCGATGGCCGCGTTCTTCAGCTGGTCGCTGATCTGGTCGAACTTCAGTTCCTGCCGGTTCTGGTCGTACAGCGTCGCGAAGTGCACCGACTTGCCGCCCGAGTACGCGTACAGCTCGTTGCGCTGCGGCAGGTCACCGATCTCGATGTACTCCGGCAGCGACTCGAACACACCGATCGTCGAGGTCGTCGTGACACCGGCGACCGCGATGGCCGGGGTGACCCCGATCGTGACGAGCAGGCCGGCGAGGGCACTGAACCCGACGAATCCGATGAAGGCGCCGACTGCTGAGACGGGCTTGGTCCGCGAGGCAGACGTCTTCTGGGCAGACATAGGATGCAGCCTAAACGACACCCACGACTGAAAGGCTGGCAAGGAACCGCATGACTCGCTGGGAGTACTTCACCACGCCCCTGATGATCCACAACACCACCGCCATCCTCAACAACTACGGGGACGAGGGCTGGGAGCTGGTCCAGATCGTCACCGGCCCCGAGGGTGGGCTCGTCGCGTACCTCAAGCGTCCGAAGGCCGACGCATGAGCATCGCGGACCGCCTCGCCGAGCTGGGGCTGACGCTCCCGCCGGTCGCAGCACCCGTCGCCGCCTACGTCCCCGCGGTCGTCACCGGCCAGTACGTCTACACGGCCGGCCAGCTGCCGTTCGTCGACGGCGCTCTGCCCGTCACCGGCAAGGTCGGAGCGTCGGTCGACGCTGAGACCGCCACCGCGCAGGCCCGCGTGGCCGCGCTCAACGCCCTGGCCGCCGTCGAGTCGGTCGCCGGGTCGCTCGACCGCGTCGCCCGGGTCGTCAAGGTCACCGTGTTCGTCGCGTCGGAGCCGTCCTTCACGGGCCAGCCGGGGGTCGCGAACGGCGCCTCCACCCTGGTCGGCGAGGTCTTCGGTGACGCCGGCGTCCACGCGCGCAGCGCGGTGGGCGTGGCGGTGCTGCCGCTGGACGCTCCTGTGGAGGTCGAGCTGGTGGTGGAACTGACGTCTTGACGGACCGTCAGCAGTGAAGCGAACGCAGGTGGGGCCTCCCGTCCGACATGGACTGGAGGCCCCACCTGCGTGACACGGACTACATGAGTTCCGCGATGGTCGCCATGATCGCCGGGTCGGCCAGCGTCGTCGTGTCGCCGATGCGGCGCCCCTCGGCCGCGTCGCGCAGCAGGCGCCGCATGATCTTGCCGGAGCGCGTCTTGGGCAGCTCCGGGACGATGACCACCTGGCGGGGCTTCGCGATCGCACCGATGCGCTTGCCCACCCAGTTGCGGAGTACGGTCGATGCCGATTCGCGGTCGACGTCGGCGGCGGCCTCGGCGGTCAGGATGACGTACGCGACGACCGCCTGTCCGGTGGTCTCGTCGGCGGCTCCGACGACGGCGGCCTCGGCGACGCCCTCGTGCCCGACCAGGGCGGACTCGATCTCGGCCGTCGACAGGCGGTGCCCGGAGACGTTCATGACGTCGTCGACGCGGCCCTGGATCCAGATGTCGCCCTGACCGTCGAGCCGCGCTCCGTCGCCTGCGAAGTACCGGCCCGGGAACCGCGACCAGTAGGTCTCGACGAAGCGGTCCGGGTCGCCCCAGATGCCGCGCGCCATCGACGGCCACGGCTCCGTGATCGTGAGGTAGCCGCTCTCTCCCGGGTCGGCGCGGTTGCCGTCGTCGTCGACGATCTCGGCGACGATGCCGGGCAGCGGCGTCTGCGCTGCGCCGGGCTTGAGCTTCGTGACGCCGGGCAGCGCGGAGATCATGATCGCGCCGGTCTCGGTCTGCCACCACGTGTCGACGATGGGCGTGCGGTCGTGGCCGATGACCTGGCGGTACCAGTTCCACGCCTCGGGGTTGATCGGTTCGCCGACGCTGCCGAGCAGACGGAGGGTCTCGAGACTGCGCGCCTCGGGGATCTCGCGGCCGGCCTTCATCGCCGCACGGACCGCCGTCGGCGCGGTGTACAGAACGGTGACGCCGTAGGAGTCGACGATGTCCCACCAGCGGCCGGGCTTCGGCTCGTCGGGCGTGCCCTCGTAGAGCACCTGCGTCACGCCGTTCGCCAGGGGGCCGTAGACGACGTACGAGTGCCCGGTGATCCAGCCGATGTCGGCGGTGCACCAGTAGACGTCCTTCTCCGGGTGCATGTCGAACACGTTCTTGTGCGTGTACGCCGCCTGGGTCAGGTACCCGCCGGAGGTGTGCACGATGCCCTTCGGCTTCCCGGTCGTGCCCGAGGTGTACAGGATGAACAGCGGGGTCTCGGCGGGGAAGGCCTCTGGCGTGTGCTCCGGGGCGGCCTTCGCGACCTCGTCGTGCCACCACAGGTCACGGTCGTTCCAGGCGATCTCGTTGCCGCCGCGCTTGACGACCAGGACGTGCTCGACGCTGTCGGTGCCCTCGCCCTCGAGTGCCTCGTCGACCGCGGGCTTGAGCGCCGACACCGCGCCACGGCGCCAGCCGCCGTCCGCCGTGACGACGAGCTTCGCGCCGGCGTCCTCGATGCGGGCGCGGAGGCTCTCGGCGCTGAACCCGCCGAAGACGACGGAGTGCACGGCGCCGATGCGGGCGACGGCGAGCATCGTCACGACGGCCTCGGGGATGAGCGGCAGGTAGACGACGACGCGGTCGCCCTGCCCGACGCCGAGGTCGGTGAGCATGTTCGCGGCGCGCTGGACCTCAGCGGTGAGTTCGGCGTAGGTGATCCGGCGGGTGTCGCCGGGTGCGCCCTCGAAGTGGATCGCCACCCGATCGCCGTTCCCTGCGCGGACGTGCCGGTCGAGGCAGTTCTCGGCCACGTTGAGCGTGCCGTCGGCGAACCACTTCGCGAACGGGGCGCCGGACCAGTCGAGGGTCTGCGTGAACGGGGTGCGCCAGTCGAGCAGGCTGCGGGACTGCTCGGCCCAGAAGGCCTCGCGGTCGGCGGCGGCGGCCTCGTGCAGGTCTTCGTGCGCGACGGCGTCGGCGACGAACTCGGGTGTCGGCGGGAAGGTGGCGCCGTCGTCCTCGCGGTGGTCGGTCTGGGTCGGAGTGGACATCGATGTCCTTTCGCGTCGTTGCGTCCTCAGGGTGCGCCACGGAGACTACCCCTCGGCCCGTGCGCTGCGCGGTTGCGTGACGAGCGGCGTGCCCGGGTGCGGGGGAGCCGGGCCGCGGCGGCGGCGGGCCCGGGTCTGGGGGCGCGGGGCCGCGACGGCGCACGCCGGTGTGTCCTGGTCGCGGCGGCACGCCCGGCGGTCGTGTCGGGGGTTGCCCCGAGGGGCGGATCGTGGGGTACAGTAGTTCCTGCTGGACTCGTTTCCGGCGGCATCGAATCGGATTCCCCCCAATCCTTCGATGTCCAGGCGGCACCAGTTCCCCCCAACCGGTGCCGCCTCTTCTTTTGTCCGGGGTCCGGCTCGAGCGATCAGCGCTCGCCGGCCGCCCAAGATCGACGGCGATCCGCACGGGCACGCCGGTCGAGTGGACAGACCGGTACATGCTCACGCATGGAACGTTTGACGGGCTCGTAGCAATTGCTACTCCGTCCCGGTGCCCGTGAGCGAGGGGACCTGCTCGTGTGGTCTGTCGTCGCGCTGCGTCGGGCGCTCCTCGCCGAGTGGGGTACGGCTTTCTGTTTCGGGGGACAAATCGGTCCGTTGGTGCCTTCGGCCACTACCCCTCCACAGGCTGGTTGTGGCACCGGATGCCGAAAACGGCTCTCCTCCTACGCTCTGGCGTCATGCACCGTCACCGTGCCACGCCGTTCCTGCCCGGGGCCGGGCCTGTTCCGCCCAGGGCCGGACCGTTCCTGCCCGGGGCCGGGTCCGTTCTGCCCGGGGCCGGGCCTGTCCCGCCCGGGGCCGGGCCTGTTCCGCCCGCGGCTGCAGCCACCGCCCTTCGGCGTCGAACGCACGGTGTCGTCGAGTTCGAGGAACTCGCCGGCCTCGTGACGGACGCCGGGGTCACCGACGTCCTGGTCGTCGGCGGCGTCGGCACCTGGACCGACCGTGGCGGCGGACTCGAAGCCGCCGCGCCGCGCCTGAGCGAGGCGCGCACCCGGGAGCTCGCCACGCGGCTGGTGGCGCTCGGCGGACGCCACGTCGACGAGACCACTCCGTGCGCCGACGTCCGGCACGGCGACGGGATCCGGGTGCACGTCGTGCTCGCCCCGGTCTCGGTCGGTGGCACGGCGATCTCGATCCGGCTCCCACACCCAGACCGGCCGACCCTCGCCGCACTCGACCGCGCCGGCACCTTCGAGCACGTTCCGCGCTCCGTCGTCGAGGCGGCCGTGCACCAGCGCCGCAACGTCCTGGTCACCGGTGCCACCGGCAGCGGCAAGACCACCTTGCTCGCCGCGATGCTCGGCGCCGTCCCGGCCGACGAGCGGATCGTCACGGTCGAGGACGTCGCCGAGCTGCGCATCGCCCACCCGCACGTGGTCGCACTCGAAGCGCGGCAGGCGAACGCCGAGGGCGTCGGCGCGCTCGGCCTCGACCGGCTCGTGCGTGAGGCCCTGCGGATGCGCCCGGACCGGATCGTCGTGGGGGAGTGCCGGGGCGCCGAGGTCCGCGAGCTCATGTCCGCGCTGAACACGGGCCACGACGGGGGTGCCGGCACCTTGCACGCGAACGGTGTCGCTGACGTCGCCGCTCGGCTCGAGGCGCTCGGCGCCCTCGCCGGGCTCGGCGTCGAGGCGCTCGCCCGACAAGCGGTCAGCGCGTTCGACCTGGTGCTCCACGTCGAGCGTCGGGCAGGCGGACGACGGCTCGCTGCGGTGGGCGCGTTCCACGTCGGGTCGGACGGGAGGCTCGGGGTGCGCCCGGTGGACGGGGCACCGTGAGCAGGGGGTCGCTCCTGGGACGTCGGGTCCGGCGTCCCGCGCCGTTCG
Organism: Curtobacterium sp. PhB128; assembly: GCF_004340725.1. NCBI lineage: Bacteria > Bacillati > Actinomycetota > Actinomycetes > Micrococcales > Microbacteriaceae > Curtobacterium > Curtobacterium sp. PhB128. Next base: position 30,427 of record NZ_SLUR01000006.1, on the reverse strand, counting down.
ACCCGGCGCGCGTGGCCGGCACCCTGGACCGGGTCGCGACGCTCGTCGCCGCCGGGGTCCCGCCGCCGCGGGCCTGGGAGCTCGTCGGCAGGCTCCCTGCAGGGACCGCTCCCGCGTCCGCGGACATCGCCGTCGTCCTGCGGGTCGCGGACCGGACCGGCGCCCCCGTCGCGGAGACGCTCGGGGCACTCGCCGGCGCGCTCCGCCGATCGGCCGCGTCGGACCGGGCGATCCGGGTCGCCCTCGCCGGCCCGCGCACCAGCGCCCGCGTCGTCCTGGCGCTGCCGCTGTTCGGCCTCGGACTCGGGGCCGCGTGGGGGTCCGGAGCCGTGCAGGTCCTCACGGGCTCGCCGCTCGGCTGGGTCTGCTCGGCGCTCGCCGCCGTGCTCGTCCTGTCCGGGCGTGCCTGGACCGCGCGGCTCGTCCGGTCGGCGACGCCGGACGGACGCGTGCCCGGGGTCGTCCTCGACGCCTGGGCGGTGGCCGTCTCGGGCGGTGGTTCGTGGATCGCCGCCGGCGAGGCGGTCCGTCGTGCCGCCGACGGGATCGTCCCACCGGCTGCCGACGTGGCTCGCCTGCGCGAGGTCCTCGACCTGGCCGTGCGAGCGGGCGTGCCCGCGGCAGGACTACTGCGCCGCGCCGCGGAGGACGTCCGTGACGATGCTGCTGCCGCCGGCCTCGCCGCAGCCGAGCGCCTGGCCGTCCGACTGGTGCTGCCGCTCGGTGTCTGCGTCCTGCCCGCGTTCGTGCTCGTCGGGGTGGTCCCCGTCGTGGTCGGCGTCCTCTCCTCCACCGTCGTCGGTGCGCGATGACCTCTCCACAGATGCCGCTCGAGGCCCCGATCGTGCGGTGGCCACGCGCCACGCTGGGATCACCGCAACAGAAGGGACGAACAAATGAGCACCACCCCGAACCGAATCCGTCGCACCAGCCGCGTCGTCGACCGGCTCCGCGTCGTCGCGCAGGACGACCAGGGGTCCGCGACCGCCGAGTACGCGGTCGTCATCCTCGCCGCCGTGGCGTTCGCCGGCGTGCTCGTCGCCGTCATGCGCTCGGGCGAGGTGCAGACCATCCTCACCGAGCTCGTCCGCGGTGCCCTGTCGCTGTGACCACGAGCGGCGCTCCGACCGGGACTCCGACCGGGGCTCGGTCACGGTCGAGTTCGCGGTCGTGCTGCCCGCCGTCGCACTCGTCCTCACCCTGCTCGTCGCGGCCGTGCTGGTCGTCGACGGACAAGGACGCCTGCAGTCGGCCGCCGCGGCGGCTGCGCGGGGCGTCGGGCGCGGGGACGACGCCGTCGGACTCGCCGCCGCCGAGCGGATCGCGCCGGGATCCTCCGTCACGATCCGGCGCACCGACGACCTGGTGTGCGTCGACGCCACGCGCGGCGGCACCGGTCCGTTCTCGGCGCTGCCGCTCCGGGCGACGGCGTGTGCTGCGGCCGGGGGACGCTGACCCCGAGCGCGGTTCGGTGACCGTGCTCGTCGCCGCCGTCCTCGGCGTCGGGGTGCTCGTCGCGTCGTCAGCGCTCGCCGCCGCCGGACACCGCACGCAAGCGGTCCGGGCCGGGGATGCCGCCGACGCCGCCGCGACCTCGGCCGCTGCGGCCTCCGTCGGACTCCTGACCGGCTCGCCGTGCGACGTCGCCGAGCGGGTCGCACGGGCGAACGGCTCGGCCCTCGTGGCCTGCGACCTCGCCGCCGCGACCGCCCGGGTGCGGGTGGTCGTCGGCTCCGGACCGTTCGCCGTCGGCGCATCCGCGGTCGCCGGTCCGGCGGACGACCACCCCGACCACGGTGTGTATGGTGTGCCTGTCGGCCACCGGTCACCGATGTCCCGGGCGACCCGGACACGTTCGTGTCCAGGGCCGACCAGCACCACGGATCAAGGAGACACGTGCCAGGCACGAAGAAGCTCGTGATCGTCGAGAGCCCCGCGAAGGCGAAGACGATCGCGCAATACCTCGGTGACGGATACGAAGTCCAGGCCTCGGTCGGACACATCCGCGACCTCGTCGAGCCCAAGAACCTGCCGGCCGAGCTCAAGAAGGGCTCCCTGGGCAAGTTCTCGGTGGACGTCGACAACGGCTTCGAGCCGTACTACGTCGTGTCCGACGCCAAGAAGAAGACGGTCGCCGAGCTCAAGCGTGCGCTCAAGGATGCCGACGAGCTCTACCTCGCAACAGATGAAGACCGCGAGGGTGAAGCGATCGCGTGGCACCTGCTCCAGGTCCTCAAGCCGAAGGTCCCCGTCAAGCGGATGGTCTTCCACGAGATCACGAAGGAGGCGATCCAGCGTGCGCAGGAGGCCACCCGTGAGCTCGACACCGCCCTCGTCGACGCGCAGGAGACCCGCCGCATCCTCGACCGCCTCTACGGGTACGAGGTCTCGCCGGTCCTGTGGCGCAAGGTCGCTCCCGGCCTCTCCGCCGGTCGCGTGCAGTCCGCCGCGACCCGGCTCGTGGTCGACCGCGAACGCGAGCGGCTCGCCTTCGTCTCGGCGAACTACTGGGACCTCTCCGCTCGGTTCGAGAAGACGGGGGAGTCCTCCTTCTCGGCGCGACTCGCCCGGATCCAGGGCACCCGCGTCGCCTCGGGGCGTGACTTCGACGACCGCGGTGCGCTCAGCGGTGACGTCGTGCGTCTCGACGAGGCCGCAGCCGCCTCGCTGACCACCGTGCTCGAGCGTGCCGGGGACGCCACCGTCCGCAGCGTCGACTCGAAGCCGTACACCCGCCGTCCGGCGGCACCGTTCACCACGTCGACCCTGCAGCAGGAGTCAGCGCGCAAGCTGCGCCTGTCGCCGCGGCAGACGGCGCGTGCAGCACAGACGCTGTACGAGAACGGGTACATCACCTACATCCGTACCGACTCGGTCTCGCTCTCGAAGCAGGCGATCGACGCGGCCCGCAAGCAGGCGGCCGACCTGTACGGCGCCGCGACCGTGCCGGACAAGCCCCGTCTGTACGCGAGCAAGAGCAAGAACGCGCAAGAGGCGCACGAGGCGATCCGTCCCTCGGGCGACTCCTTCCGCACTCCGCAGGAGCTCCAGGGCACGCTCACCGGTGTCGAGTGGCGGCTCTACGACCTCATCTGGAAGCGCACCGTCGCCTCCCAGATGGCGGACGCCAAGGGGTCGACCGCATCGATCGTGCTCGGTATCTCGTCGGCCGAGTCGGTCGAGGGCATCACGTCGACCGCGAACGGCACGGACGCCGAGTTCACCGCGTCCGGCACCGTCATCACCTTCCGCGGGTTCCTCAGCGCCTACGAAGAAGGCCGCGACGAAGACCGCCACGAGTCGAGCGAACGTGCCGGTCAGGACGTCGCACTGCCCGACGTCAAGCAGGGCGAGCACCTCGAGGTGCACGACGTGCTGGCGAAGGGGCACGACACCACGCCCCCGCCGCGCTTCACCGAGGCCAGCCTCATCAAGACGCTGGAAGAGCTCGGGATCGGGCGTCCGTCGACCTACCCGACGATCAGCCCGACGATCATCGACCGCGGCTACGTGTCCCTGCGCGGCACCCAGCTCGTGCCGAACTGGATCGCGTTCAGCGTGGTCCGGTTGCTCGAGGAGTACTTCGGCGAACTGGTGGAGTACGACTTCACCGCCGAGATGGAAGAGGACCTCGACCGGATCGCGCGCGGCGACGCCGACCGGGTCGACTGGCTCAAGGGCTTCTACTTCGGTGGCGGCGACGACGACCAGCGCGGCCTGCGGACCGTCATCGACAACCTCGGCGAGATCGACGCGCGTGAGATCAACTCGGTCGAGCTCGCACCGGGCCTCACCCTGCGGATCGGTCGTTACGGCCCCTACATCGAGGTGCCGAGCGACGACCCGGAGAAGCCGCGTCGCGTCAACGTCCCCGAGGACCTGGCACCCGACGAGCTGACCGTCGAGAAGGCCAAGGAACTCGTCGACGCCCCCGTCATCGGCGACCGCGTCGTGGGCATCAACCCGGACACGGGCAAGGAGGTCCTGGCGAAGGACGGCCGCTTCGGCCCCTACGTCACGGAGCGCACCCCGGAGCCCGAGCCCACCGTCGACCCGAAGACCGGCGAGGTCGTCGACGACGCCGCCGCCGCCGCCCCGGAGCCCGTAGCAGCCGAGGCCCCCGCCGAGACGACGACCGGCAAGAAGGCCCCGGCGAAGAAGGCCCCGGCGAAGAAGACGACGAAGAAGGCCGCGGCGCCCAAGGAACGGACCGCCTCGCTCTTCAAGTCGATGGACCCGGCGACCGTCGACCTCGAGACCGCGCTGAAGCTCCTCGACCTGCCCCGCGTCGTCGGACAGGACCCGGAGACCGGCAACGACATCACCGCGCAGAACGGTCGCTACGGCCCGTACCTGAAGAAGGGGACGGACACCCGGACGCTCCCGGGCGAGGACGCGATCTTCGACATCGACCTCCCCGGTGCGCTCGAGATCTTCTCGCAGCCGAAGTACGGCGGGAACCGTGCCGCGAGCTCCGCGCTCAAGGAGTTCGAGGCGGACCCCGTGTCCGGCAAGCCGATCAAGATGAAGGACGGCCGCTTCGGCCCGTACGTCACCGACGGCGAGACGAACGCGACGATCCCGAAGGGCGAGGACGTCGAGGCCGTCGACCACGCCCGGGCGGTCCAGCTCATCGCGGACAAGCGCGCCAAGGGACCGGTCAAGAAGAAGACGCCGGCCCGACGGGCGCCGGCGAAGAAGAAGTGACCGGACGGTTCATCACGCTCGAGGGCGGCGACGGCGCGGGCAAGACGACCCAGGCCGAGCTGCTCTCGGCGTGGCTCGTCGAGCACGGCCGCACCGTCCTGCGCACCCGCGAGCCCGGCGGCACCGACCTGGGCATCCGGATCCGCGAGATCGTGCTGCACGAGCGCGGGCACGTGTCGCCCCGGGCCGAGGCGCTGTTGTACGCGGCAGACCGCGCGCACCACGTCGAGACGGTCGTGCGTCCCGCGATCGCCCGCGACGAGGTCGTGCTGCAGGACCGGTACATCGACTCGTCGGTCGCCTACCAGGGCGTTGCGCGCGGCCTCGGCGCCGAACACATCCGCTCGGTGTCGGAGTGGGCGGCGGACGGCCTGGCGCCGGACCTGACGATCCTGCTCGACCTCGACGTGACGGTCGGACGCGCCCGGGTCGCCGCGGCCCGTGGCGACACGTTCGACCGCCTGGAGTCCGAGGCCGAGGCGTTCCACGAGTCGGTGCGACGGGCCTTCCTGGACATGGCGGCGGCCGAGCCCGACCGCTTCCTGGTGGTCGACGCCGGCGGATCCACCGAGGACGTGCAGCGTGCCGTCCGTGCCGCGGTCGCCCCGCTCGTCGCGATCGACCCGGCATGACCGTGGTCGCCCGCATGGTGGTGGTAGCACGCATGACGGTGGTCGCTGACAGGATGGTCCCGTGAGCGTGTGGGACGGCCTGACCGGTCAGGAAGAAGCAGTCGCCTCCCTCCGGAACGCCGCGGAGTCGACCGACGGCACCGGCGGCATGACGCACTCGTGGTTGATCACGGGGCCGCCCGGGTCCGGCCGGTCGAACGTGGCGACGGCGTTCGCCGCGGCCCTCGTGGGCAACGGTCCCGACGACGACCACACCCTGCAGCAGATCACCGCGAAGACCCATCCCGACGTGTCGGTGCTCACGACGCAGCGCGTGATCATCACGATCGACGAGATCCGGCAGCTCGTGACCTCGTCGTACTACTCGCCCTCGGTCGGGCGGTACCGCATCGTCATCATCGAGGACGCCGACCGCATGACGGAACGCACCTCGAACCTGCTGCTCAAGGCGCTCGAAGAACCTCCGGAGCGCACCGTCTGGATCCTCTGCGCCCCGAGTGAAGCCGACCTGCTGCCCACCATCCGGTCGCGCGTCCGCTCCGTACGCCTCCGGGTCCCCGGCATCGAGTCCGTCGCCGACCTGCTCGTCGCCCGCACCGGCATCGACCGCGCCCTCGCGATGGACGCAGCACGGCAGGCGCAGAGCCACATCGGCATGGCGCAGCGCCTGGCGACGAGCGAGGACGCCCGCGATCGTCGCCGCCGCACCCTGACGACCGTGCTCGGCGTCCGGAGCGTCGGCGACGCCGTGATGGCCGCCGCCGACCTGCTCGCCGTCGCCGACGAAGACGCCAAGGCGATCACGCAGCAGCGCGACTCCGAAGAACGCGACGCCGCACTGCGATCGCTCGGCATCGAACCCGGCGGGACGATCCCGCCGGCCCTCCGCTCGCAGCTCCGGCTGCTCGAGGACGACCAGAAGCGCCGTGCGACCCGCAGCCTGCGCGACGGTCTCGACCGCATCCTGGTCGACGTGTCCTCGCTGTACCGCGACCTGCTCCTGCTCGGTCTCGGTGCCCCGGCGGAACCCGTCAACCTGGCGATGCGTGATCACCTCGACCAGGCCCTGCAGTCGGTCACGCCGGCCGCGGCGCTCGAGGTGCTCGACGCGATCGCCCTCGCCCGGCAGCGGATCGCCGCGAACGTGGCGGCGTTGCTCGCGCTCGAGGCGCTGCTCGTCACGATCGCCCGCGTCCGCCACTGACCGTGACGGACTCTCCCCGCGACGAGTGGGGCATGGGACAATCACGGCATGCCCGACGCTGAACCCGGCCTGCGCGAACGGAAACGCCGCGCCACCCGCCGCGCCATCCAGGCGGCCGCGCTCCGCATCGCGATCGAGGACGGCCTCGGTGCGGTCACCGTGGACGAGATCTCGCGTCGGGCCGACGTCTCACCGCGCACGTTCTTCAACTACTTCCCGAGCAAGGAACAGGCGATCCTCGGGGACGACCCGGAGCTGCCCGATGACGCCGCGCTGCAGGAGTTCGTCGACGGGGGACCGGACGGCGACCTGCTGTCGGACCTCGGCGCACTGCTCGTCCACTCGACGCAGGAGCTCATCGAGGAACGCGGACTCATCGAGGAGCGGCAGCAGGTGCTCCGGGCGAACCCCGAACTCTTCAGCCGTCGCATGGAGTCGATGAAGGAGTTCCAGGCCGAGATCCAGGCGGCGGTCGCCCGGCGGCTCGAACGCGAGGACCCCGAACTCGCCGCGGACCCCGATGCGCTCCGTCGTCGGGCGCGCCTGGCGTCGATCGTGGCGCTCGGTGCGCTCCGGCACGCGTGGTGGGAGTGGTCCGGGTCCGAGGCCGGTTCGCACCTGGTCGACGAGCTCCGCAGGTCCTTCGCCGAGCTCGGCGTGCTCGTTTCGCGTTCACTCGTCTGAACCTGTATAGTCATTGATCGTGCCGCTCCGGGTTCGGAGCGCGCGCGCCGCCTTAGCTCAGTCGGTAGAGCGATTCACTCGTAATGAATAGGTCGTCGGTTCGATTCCGACAGGCGGCTCAGAACACGTCCCCGGTCACGGATCTGCAACAGGTCCTGACCGGGGATTTCTGCATCTGCGGGAAACCGCACCCCTTGGCTCCGGACCAGACAGCGGGGGAGGGCGCGGGTTAGCCTCGTCAGGACGCGGGGATCCCCGCGACCGACCACCCTGCACCGCCCCGTACCCCCTCGGCGGACGACCGACGGAGGCACCGTGTTCAAGCGTGCGACGACCGTCGTCCTGGTGGCTGCTGCGGCGGCTGCGCTGGCCATCACGGCAGCCGCGGTACCGGAGTCACGGGCGACGTCATCGGCGGCCCCGGCCGGCGGATCGAGCAGCAGCGCGAGCCCGACCCCGCACCCGACCACGGTGGCCACCGATCCGACCATCGGGCGGACGCCGACCTTCTCGGTGGACTTCGACACGCCGGCTGCGGCGAACGGCCCGTTCGCGGCGACGTACGCGCAGTCGTGGCAGCCGTACCCGGACGGCACCGGCGGCAAGTACTACTCGAGCAAGATGGTCAGCGCGCACGACGGGTACATGGACATCGCCCTCGACGGCGAGCACGGTTCGGCCGGAACGTTCGGCACGCCCGAGGACGCCTGGTCGCACGTCGGGGGGTCGTTCAGCGTCCGCGCCCGTGCCACCGGCGGCGACAAGAACGGCGCAGCGATCATGCTCTGGCCGACGTCGAACGACTGGGCGGACGGCGAACTCAACTACCCGGAGGGCAACTTCGACGGTTCGCCGCGGGTGTTCCACCACTCGATGCTGCCCGGGGACGAAAAGGCGTCGGACAACTACAACACCCGGGTGTCCTGGCGGGACTGGCACACCTACACGACGGAGTGGATCCCCGGGCGGGCGATCCACTACTACCTCGACGGCAAGCTCGTCTTCACGGTCGCGCGGAACGTCCCGACGACCCCGCACCGCTACATGGTGCAGGTCGGCGACTGGGGCAAGGCCGGCCACCTGCAGATCGACTGGGTCCGCACCTACGACGCGCAGTGACGCCGGGCCGCGCCGGCCCGCTCCCCGTTCTGGGGCTGCGCCGGACCTCCATCGTGCGGGACGATCGAACAGAAGCCGTGTTCTCCGTTCGGAAGGTCGTCATGCTCCTGTCACTCGTCTACATGAGCGCCGCCGACGAACCCTTCGACCAGCCCCGCCTCGACGCGCTCCTCGAACACGCCAGGGCCCGGAACGCCGCATCGGGCCTGTCCGGCCTGCTCGTGTACAAGGACGGCCGCTTCATGCAGCTGCTCGAGGGTCCTGAGGCCGCGGTCCTCGAGACGTACCAGCGCATCACCGAGGACCCCCGGCACACCGACGTCGGGCTGCTCGTCGAGGAGCGGATCCACACGCCGCGGTTCGGCGAGTGGACGATGGCGTTCGACCGCGACCACGAGACCGCGCTCCCCGATGGCTTCGACACGTTCCTGTCCGACGGCGACCGGAGTGCGGACACCAGCAAGGCGCGAGCGTTGCTGCGCTGGTTCCGCACCCACCCGATGGCCGCGCCCGACGCCGCACTCGGCAAGCACCGGCGCTGAGGGTCAGGGCAGGTAGTACGTCGGGTTCGGCAGCTTGACGCTGCGGTCCGCCGAGCCCCCGAGCAGGTCGCTGTACTGGTCGCCGAAGTTCGCGACCACGTCGTAGCGGCCGCCCGATCGTGACTCGATGTGCGCCCGAGTCTGCGACTTGTACTCGACGGTGGTGCACTTCGCCGTGGCGCAGGTGATGTACGACGGCTGCTGCGACGCCCCGACCCCGGTCCACTTCGTGTAGTACGTCTCGGTGCCGTGCTTCGTCGCCGAGAACTGCGGGGAGCCGACGCGCTGCAGGTTGTCGATGGTGGCGGTCTCCTGATCGGCGTTCCGGCCGGTCAGCCCGATGACCGTGCAGCCGGAACGCTGTGCGATCGACACGAGCGAGGTCATCGACGGGGTCGCGGGGAACCGTTCGTCCTGCACCCACTCGTCCTGCAGTGCAGGGTCGAACACGAAGTGCATGTCCGCGACCTCCATGTCGTAGGTCCAGAGCGTGGTGTCGTCGGCGTCGAGCACGATCGCGGGGTTGCGGTGCAGCTTGCGGCCGACGGCGCACTGGGCGGCGACGACGGGGGCCTGCCGCCGGACGAGGGACCGCATCTCGCGGATGTACGGGGAGTCGGTGCGGTTCGCGAGTCCGGTGCCGGGGTCGCCGTAGTAGGTGGCGATGGTCTTCTTGACGGAGTCGATGTTCGGGATGCCCTCACCGGACTGGGTCGCACCGGAGGAGCCGTCGGCAGCCATCGTGAACTGTGTGCGGGGCGCGAGCCGGGGCTCGGAGACGCCGGGCAGGTCGGCCGAGGGGAGGGAGTAGGTGGGGTTCGGCAGCTTGAGGGACCGGTCGGCGTACCCGCCCTGCAGGTCGCTCCACTGGTCGCCGATGTTCAGCGTGATGTCGTAGCCGAGGTCCTGCTCGATGTGCTTGCGGGTCAGCGCCTTGTACTCGACGGTCGTGCAGCTCGCGGCGGCGCAGGTCACGTACGACGGCTGCTGCGAGGCGCCCTTGCCGGTCCACTTCGTGAAGAAGCGGTCCTCGGTGAAGGCGGTGTAGCCGACCTTCGACAGGTTCTGCACGGTCGCGGTCTTCTGGTCGTCGTTCCGGCCGGTCAGTCCGAACACGGTGAAGCCCATCGCGGCGGCGCGGTTGACGAAGCCGACCATGGACGGGGTGGCGGCGAAGCGCTCGTCCTGCACCCACTCGTCCTGCCGTGCGGGATCGAAGACGAAGTGCATGTCCGCGACCTCCATGTCGTACGTCCACAGGGTGGTGTCGTCGGCGTCGAGGACGATCGCGGGCTTCTCGCCGTGCCGGACGGCATGGTCGTGGATGCGCTGCAGCGACGCTCCCTGGCGGGCGACGATCGATCGCATCTCGCGGATGTAGGGGGAGTCGGTCCGGTTCGCCAGGCCCGTGCCGGGGTCGCCGTAGTAGGTGGCGATGGTCTTCTTGACGGAGTCGATGTTCGGGATGCCCTCGCCGCCCTGCGTCGCACCGGACGTGCCGTCGGCAGCCATCGTGAAGTGCGTCCGCGGCGTCAGGCCGGCGTCGGCGGAGTGCCCCGGCGAGTGTCCCGGTCCGTGTCCTGGGTCGCCCCACCCGTGTGCGTTGGCCGGACCGCCGACGAGGGTGGACGTGAGGACGATCGCGGCGCTGGTGGCGACGACGGAGAGGACGGAACGGCGCATGGAGGACCTGCACACCTTCGACTCGGGGAGGAGTGACCCCCGGATGGGGGATCGTGGAGCACGTTAGCTGGCAATCACCAGTGGAGTCCATACCAAAGTGCTGCGGCCAGTCCTGGTAGACATGGCCGCATGACGGTTCGCTGGGGAGTCATCGGCACGGGCGGCATCGCCCGGTCCTTCGTGGGCGACTGCGTCGCCGCGGGCATCGAGTTCACGGCGGTCGGCAGCCGCACCCGCGACGGTGCCGAGGCGTTCGCGGCGGAGTTCGGCATCCCACGGGCGCACGGCTCCTACGAGGACCTCGTCGCCGACGACACGGTCGACGCCGTGTACGTCGCGACCCCGCACGTCCGGCACGCCGAGGACGCCCTGCTCGCGATCCGCGCCGGCAAGCACGTCCTCGTCGAGAAGGCCTTCACGATGACGGCGGCCGAGGCGCGGACCGTGGTCGATGCCGCCCGTCGAGCGGGCGTCGCGGTGACCGAGGCGATGTGGACCCGGTTCCTGCCGCAGATGGCGATGATCCGCGAGGTCCTGGCCGAGGGGCGCATCGGCCGGCCGGTGCTCGTCGAGGCGACGCACCACCAGGCCCTGCCCATCGACCCGTCGCACCGGCTGCGCGATCCCGCCCTCGGCGGTGGAGCCCTGCTGGACCTGGGCGTGTACCCGGTGTCCTTCGCCGTCGACGTGCTGGGGGTGCCCACCTCGCTCGTCGCGGCCGGCACGCTGAGCGAGCAGGGTGTCGACACGCAGATGGGCATCGTCCTGACGCACGACGGCGGTGCACAGTCGGTGATCCACTTCGGGATGGACGTGCGCAGCCCGAACACGGCCTCGGTGATCGGCGAGTCGGGGCGCATCGACGTCGACTCGACCTGGTACACCCCGACGACGTGGCGGATCCGGGACCGCGACGGCGTCGTGGTCGAGGAGTTCGACGCGCGCGAGGAGCTCGCCGGCTACGGCCACGAGGCGCGCGCGTTCGAGGCGATGGTCACGTCCGGCGTGCACGAGGGCGGTCCGATGGACGCCGAACAGTCGGTCGCGATCATGGCCGTCATGGACGAAGCCCGCCGCCAGGTCGGCGTGCGCTACCCCGCGGACGACGCCTCCACAGCGCCCTGATCCGGGTCGCGTCGTCCACATCGGGACGATCCGGCCTGGAGGCTGCTGCCGCAGTTCCGTAGGATCGGTCGCGATGTCCGAGCAGCAGCCCACCCCGCCTTCCGTACCGGAGCGTGTCCGCGCCGCCGTCGCGGCCGCGCGCGCCTCCGCCGTGCGCCGCCCGGTGCCCTGGATCGCCGGTGGCCTCGCGGCCCTGCTCGTGGTCGGTTCGGGCGGGGCCGTCGCGGTCGCGGCGGCGATGACACCGGACACGGGCACGGCGGCCGCGCCGGCGACCACGTCGAGCGCGACCTCGACACCGAGCCGGTCGACCGCCACCACGAAGCGACCGACGAGCACGCCGACACCGACCCCGGACGCCCGCGCCGTGCCGAAGGACCCGGCCGGCCCTTCCGCCCTGCGCACCTGCTCGATCGCGGGCGCCGCGTCGGCGAGCGGTCTCGGCGCGTTCGAGGGGTACGTCATGGACGCGAAGACCGGCGAGGTCCTGTTCTCGAAGGACGGCGACAAGGCCGCCCAGACCGGCAGCGTCATGAAGACCCTGACGACGGCGACGGCGCTCGCGGTGCTCGGCGGCGACCACCGCATCCCGACCACGGTCACGCAGGAGTCCGGCGGGACCATCGCGCTGGTCGGGCACGGCGACGCCACCCTGTCCGCCGGCAACGGCACGGTCTACCCGGGGGCCCCGACGCTCGCGCAGCTCGCCCAACAGGTCAAGGCGAAGGTCGGCGACACCCCCGTCACCACGATCGTCACCGACGACACGTACTGGAGCGACGCCGACGCGTGGGACCCCACGTGGCCGGTGTCCGAGCGCACCATCGGGTACCAGCCGAAGGTGACGGCGCTCATGGTCGACGGTGACCGGGCGAACCCGGCCGCGGCGACCTCGCCCCGGTCCGAGGACCCGGTCGGCCGTGCGGGCACCGCGTTCCGGACGGCACTGGCGAACGCCGGGGTCGCTGGGGCGGGGTCGGCACAGATCGTCAAGCGCGCCACGACCAGCACGGACACCATCGCGACGGTGTCGTCGCAGCCGGTGTCGACACTGATCGGGCAGATGATCCCGAACTCGGACAACACCCTCGCCGAGATGCTCGCCCGGGTGTCGTCGAAGGAGTCCGGCTCGAACGGCTCGGCGGCGTCGCTGACCTCGGTGTACCAGTCGGCGCTCGGTTCCTACGGCGTCGACCCGGCCGGCATCGTCATCAAGGACGGCTCGGGCGAGAGCGCCGCCAACGCAGTGTCGCCGAACTTCGTCGCCCACCTCATGGTGCAGGTCGCCGCCGGCGCGAAGGGCCTCGGTACCCTCGCGAACGCCCTGCCCGTTTCGGGGCAGTCCGGCACGCTGGCCAGCCGCTTCACCGGTGCGAACGCCGTCGCCCGCGGCAAGGTGCACGCGAAGACCGGGTGGATCGACAGCGCGAACACCCTCGGCGGGTACATCGACGCCGCAGACGGATCGCGCCTGACCTTCGCGTTCTACGCCATCGGGTCCTCGCGTGCGGCCGCGCTGCCGGCGCTCGACGCGGTGACCGCGGCGGCCTACTCGTGCGGGAGCAAGCTCACCGACTCCTGAGTCACCGGGTGTTGGATGGGCCCATGGCACGGGCTCTCCTCATCGTCGACGTCCAGAACGACTTCACCGAGGGCGGTGCGCTCGGTGTCACCGGGGGTGCGGCCCTCGCGGAACGGATCAGCGCGTTCCTCGGCCGGCACGCCGAGGAGTACGACCTGATCGTCGGCTCCCGCGACTGGCACCACGGCGACGACGACAACGGCGGACACTTCGCCGGACCCGAGGGTCCCGACTTCGTCGACACGTGGCCCGTGCACTGCGTGGCCGGCACACCGGGCGCCGAGTACCACCCGGAGCTCGACACCGAGCCGATCGACGTCGACGTCTTCAAGGGCCAGGGCACGCCGGACTACTCGGCGTTCCAGGCGCGGACCGAGTCGGGCGTGCCGTTGCCGGAGATCCTGACCGAGCACCGGGTGCACTCCGTCGACATCGTCGGCATCGCCACCGACCACTGCGTCCGGGCCTCGGCCCTCGACGCCCGGGCTGCCGGCATCGACGTCGCGGTCTACGAGGACCTGGTCGCCGGCGTCGACGACGAGCGCAGCGCCCGCGCGCTCGACGACATCCGAGCGGCCGGCGGGCACGTCGACCGCAGCGACATGGACGAGGGGCTCGCGAACCCCGGAGGAGCACAACTGTGACCGAGACCAGCACCGACACCAGCACCGACACGAGCACCACGACCGGCGACCTCACCACGACCGTGGGCGACGACCACGTCACCGTGCAGGGCGTCCCGACGGGCCTGTTCATCGGCGGGTCCTGGCGCCCGTCGACGAGCGGCGCGACGTTCGCCGTCCGCGACCCCTCGACCGGCGATGTGCTGGCCGAGGTCGCCGACGCCACCCCCGAGGACGGCATCGCCGCGCTCGACGCCGCGGTCGCCGCACAGCAGGAGTGGGCGGCCACCGCACCGCGCCAGCGCTCCGACGTGCTGCGCCGCGCGTTCGACCTGGTGCGCGCGCACGAGGACGGCCTTGCCGCCCTGATGACGCTCGAGATGGGCAAGCCCCTGGCCGAGGCCCGCGGCGAGGTGGTCTACGGCGGCGAGTTCCTCCGCTGGTTCTCGGAGGAGGCCGTTCGCATCGGCGGCGACTACCGCACCAACCCCGAGGGCACCGGACGCGCGATCGTCCTGAAGCGTCCGGTCGGCCCGGTGTACGCGATCACCCCGTGGAACTTCCCCCTCGCCATGGCGACCCGGAAGATCGGCCCTGCACTGGCGGCCGGCTGCACGGTCGTCGTGAAGCCGGCGGAGCTCACGCCGCTGACCACGCTGTTCCTGGTCGAGCTGTTCCGCCGTGCCGGGCTGCCGGACGGCGTGCTCAACGTGGTGCCGTCCCTCGACGCCAAGGGCCTGTCCGAGCCGATCATCGCCGACCGCCGCCTCCGCAAGCTCACCTTCACCGGATCGACGCCGGTCGGGTCCGCGCTCCTCAAGCAGGCGGCGGACAACGTGCTCAGGACGAGCATGGAGCTCGGCGGCAACGCCCCGCTGTTGGTCTTCGACGACGCCGACCTCGACGCCGCCGTCACCGCTGCGATGCTCGCGAAGTTCCGGAACGTCGGCGAGGCCTGCACGGCCGCCAACCGGTTCTTCGTGCAGGAGGGCATCGCCGACGCGTTCGTGGCCGCCCTCACCGCGAAGGTCGACGCGCTCCGCATCGGCCGGGGCACCGAGGACGGCACGACGATGGGTCCGCTCATCGACGACCGTGCGGTGGACAAGGCCGCTGGACTCGTCGACGACGCGGTCACCCGCGGTGCTCGGCTCGTCACCGGCGGACACCGCGTCGAGCGGCCCGGCACCTACTACGCGCCCACGGTGCTCGACGACGTGCAGCCGGGGTCGGAGATCCTGACGACCGAGATCTTCGGACCGGTCGTGTCGATCACCCGCTTCGCGACCGAGGACGAGGGCATCCGGCTCGCCAACGACACCGAGTTCGGGCTCATCGCCTACGCGTTCACGACGGGCTTCCCGCGCGGGCAGCGGCTCGCCGAACGCCTGGAGACCGGGATGCTCGGGCTGAACACCGGCGTCGTGTCGAACGCAGCGTTCCCGTTCGGCGGGGTGAAGTCGTCCGGGCTCGGCCGCGAGGGCTCGCACGAGGGCATCGAGGAGTACCTCGAGACCGTGTACGTGCTCACCCCGGACCCGTTCGCCGCCTGAACGGGCCCGACGGCGGGGCTCAGACCAGCAGCTGGTGCTTCGCCAGGTCGCGGTAGAGCGGCGTCGACTCGACCAGCTCGGAGTGCGTGCCGGCGCCGACGACCCGGCCGTGCTCGAGCACGACGATGACGTCGGAGTCGACCACGGTGGACAGCCGGTGCGCGATGACGAGCAGGGTGCGGTCTTCGGCGACGGCGTCGATCGCCAGCCGCATCTTCTGCTCGTTCACGCCGTCGAGCGACGACGTCGACTCGTCGAGCAGCAGGATCGGGGGAGCGGCGAGCAGCGCGCGGGCGATGGCCAGCCGCTGACGCTCGCCGCCGGAGAGCATCACGCCGTCCTCGCCGACCTGGGCGTCGAGCCCACGCGGGTCGCGGTGCAGGACCTCGCCGAGGTTGACCGCCTCGAGCACGCGGACGCAGTCGTCCTCGGTCGCGTCCGGCGAACCGAGCAGCAGGTTGGCGCGGATGGTGCCGGCGAGCACCGGGGCGTCCTGCTCGACGTAGCCGATCTGGGCGCGGAGCTCCTGGCGGTCCATGCCCCGGACGTCGATGCCACCGAGCCGGATGACGCCCTCGGTCGGGTCGTAGAACCGCTCGATCAGGGCGAGGGTCGTCGACTTGCCCGCACCCGACGGGCCCACGAGTGCGACCCGCGAGCCGCGGGGAACGCGGAACGACACGTCGTGGAGCACCACGTCGTCGGCCGGACGCTCGTCGGCGAGGCGATCCGGGCCTCCCGGTCGGTCCACCGCGCCGGACGCGACGGCGCCGTCCGGACCGGACGCATCCGCTGCAGCCGCGTACCGGAACGTGACGTGCTCGAACGTGATGGCGTCGTCGGAGGCGACCGCGGCGGCGGGGCGTGCAGCGGCGTCGTCCTGCGCCTCGGTCGGCAGGTGCAGGATCTCCTCGATCCGGCCGAGCGCACCGAGCGCCTGGGCGACCGCGACGGCGGCGCCCATCGCCTGGCCGAGCGGCATGATCATCATGAAGAGCAGCAGGATGAACGTGATGAGCGTGGCGATGGTGATGGTGCCCGCGGCGACCTGGGCCCCGCCGACACCGAGCACGGCGATGAACGCCACCTGCATGACGATGCTCGCGACCGGCACGACGAAGGCGGACATCTTCGCGATGTCGAGGCCGCGCTGGTAGGCCTCGGTCGCGTGTCCGTCGACCTCGTGCACCTCGCGCTCGGTGGCGCCGGCCGCGCGGATGGTGCGGACGGCGCCGATGCCGCGCTCGACGGCCGCGGTCAGGTCGCCGACCTTCTCCTGCGCACGCTTCGACGCGATCCGGATGCGCCGACTCAGTCCGCCGACGACCACGATCGCGACCAGGACGATGACGACCACGATCACGAGCAGCAGCGGGTCGATGATCGCCATCGCGATGATCGCGCCGATGAACGTGAGGGCGCCGCCGATCGACTCGATCAGGCCCTGGGTCAGGACGGCGCGCAGGAGGGTGGTGTCGCTGCCGACACGGGACACCAGGTCGCCGGTGCGGCGGGTGTCGAACTCCGAGATCGGCAGGTTGAGGATGCGGGCGATGAGCTTGCGGCGCGTGGAGAGCACGACGCCCTCGCCCGCACGCTGGAGCAGGAAGTGCTGCACACCGTTCAGGACGCCGGCGACCAGGACGAGCCCGACGAGCAGCCAGACGAGCGTGCTGAGCGTGTTGCCCTGCTGCACCGCCGTGACGACCTGGTTGACGAGCAGCGGCTGCGCGAGCGACGCCCCGGCGCCGAGGATGCTCAGCACGATGATGACGACCATCGCCGGCTTGTTCTCGAACAGGTAGGACAACAGGCGGCCGAAGGTGGCGCGGGGGCCGTCGGTCTTCTTGGGGCGCGCGAAGGGGAGACTCATCGTGTTCCTAGTTTCTGCCGTACTTCTTGTGCACTGCCTGTCGGCTGACACCGAGCAGGGTCGCGATCTCCTGCCACGACGCCCCGGCGTTGCGGGCGGCACGGGCAGCGAGCTCTTCGGTCCGGTCGAGTTCACGGCGGAGCTCGCGCACGTTCGCGAGGGCGGAGAACGGGTCGTCCCCGGAGGCTCCGGCCGCGAGGCTCGTGATGGTCGGTCGGTCCATGGCTGTCAACCTACATTGACGCGCCGACATCTGTCAACCTGAGTTGACGGACAGGGTCGCGCCGTGCGGTGGACGCGACGGCAGACGGACGGGCGCGCCCTGCTCAGCGGCAACGCGAAGCGTTGCGCAGGGCGCGCCGACCGAGCTTGCGAGGGAGGGGTGCCAGCTGGCACCGGGCCTCCCGTCCCACAGGTGGTCGCGTCTCAGGCGTCGGCGAACTCCTTGCTCTTCGTCTCGCGGACGAAGAGCAGCGCGACGAGCGTCACGACGGCGGCGATCGTCAGGTACAGCCCGACCAGGAAGATGTTGCCGTCGGCCTGCCACAGCGCCAGGGCGATCGTCGGTGCGAGCGAGGCACCGAGGATCGACGCGACGTTGTACGCGATCGCCGAGCCGGTGTACCGGACGTTCGTCGGGAACAGCTCCGGCAGCAGCGCACCCATCGGCCCGAAGGTCAGCCCCATCAGGGACAGCCCGACGATCAGGAACGTCACCACCGTGATCGGACCCTGCGACGCGGCGAACCAGAACTGGAACGTCAGACCGAACAGCGCGATGCCGATCGTGGTCGGGATGAGGGTCTTCCGGCGCCCGAACTTGTCGGCCAGGATGCCGGCGATCGGGGTGAAGATGCCGAAGAACACGACGCCGATCATGAGCAGCGTCAGGAACTCACCGCGGCTGTAGCCGAGGCCGACCTTCGGGACGAGCGGACCGGCCTCGGCACCGGTGGTGCCGTACGACAGCGTGAACGTGGTCATGAAGTAGAAGAGGACGTACGTCGCGACCATGCCGAACGTGCCGACGATGAGCGCCTTCCACGAGGTGCGGAACACCCGGCCCAGCGGGATCTTCGCGACGGTGCCGGACTCCTGGACGCCGCGGAACACCGGCGACTCGACGAGCTTGAAGCGCACGTAGAGCCCCACGATGACCAAGACCGAGGAGAGCAGGAACGGGATGCGCCAGCCCCACGCCTGGAAGTCGGCGTTCGGGGTGCCGTCGGCACCGGCGGGCATCGCGGCGTTGATCGCGATGAACAGTCCGTTCGCGAGCAGGAAGCCGATCGGTGCGCCGAGCTGCGGCATCGAGCCGAACACGCCGCGCTTGCCCTTGGGGGCGTTCTCGGTGGCGAGCAGTGCCGCACCGGACCACTCGCCGCCGAGGCCGACGCCCTGGGCGAAGCGCATCACGGCGAGCAGGACCGGCGCCCACACGCCGATGGTGTTGAACGTCGGCAGGCAGCCGATCAGGAACGTCGCGGTGCCCATGACGAGCAGCGACGCGACGAGGGTGGTCTTGCGGCCCACCCGGTCACCGAAGTGCCCGAAGATGATCGACCCGATCGGCCGCGCGAAGAAGGCGAGGGCGAACGTCACGAACGACGACAGCTGCGATGCCGTGGGGTCCTCGTTCGGGAAGAACAGCGTCGGGAAGACGAGGACCGCGGCCGTCGCGTAGACGTAGAAGTCGTAGAACTCGATCGAGGTGCCGACGAGGCTGGCGATGACGACGCGCGAGCGCGGGTTGCCTGCTGGTGCCGGAGCTGAGGTCGGGGTTGCTGGTGCCGGTGCGGCGGTCATGGGTGTCGTGTGGTCTTCCGTGGTGCGCACTCCTGGCAGGGAGCACGGATACCCGAAACGGCGGACACCGATCGGTTCGCGCAGGGTGGCGCGGGCACCGATCGGGTGCGTTCGGTTGGTGGGGGACCGCTTGTGACGGAAGACAACATCGTACGACAGATGTCGCCCACCTGCGAATCAGCCCAGAGTCAGCTGGCGGCTCCTGCGCCGGCGCCCGCCCCGGCGCTGGCACCGGCCTCGAGGTGGGCGGGCAGCTGGTGCCCCATCCGGTCGCGCTTGGTGTCGAGGTAGCCGGCGTTCTGCGCCGAGACGCCGACGACCAGCGGCACGAGTGACTCGACGGTGATGCCGTGCTCCTCGAGCTGGCGACGCTTCTCGGGGTTGTTCGAGAGCAGCCGCACGCGGGTGATCCCGAGTTCGGCGAGGATGCCCGCGGCGCCACCGTACGCACGGGAGTCTGCCGGCAGCCCGAGCGCCAGGTTGGCGTCGAGCGTGTCGAGGCCGTCTTCCTGCAGGCGGTAGGCCTTGAGCTTGTTGATGAGCCCGATGCCGCGTCCTTCCTGCCCGCGCAGGTAGACCACCACGCCGCCCTCGGCAGCGATGGTGTCGAGGGCGGCGTCGAGCTGGGGTCCGCACTCGCACTTCAGCGAGCCGAACGCCTCGCCGGTCAGGCACTCGGAGTGCACGCGGACCAGGGCGCCGTCGGACGGGGCGGACCCGTCGGGCAGCGCGCCGATGATCGCGACGTGCTCCGCGCCGGTCACGAGGTCGCGGTAGGCGCGCATCTGGAACGTGCCGTGGGTGGTGGGGACGTTCGTCGACACCTCGAACTGGACGGGGCTGCCCGGGGTGGAGGAGGTCAGCGCGTCGGTCATGGGGTGCTCCGGTCGTTCGTGGGCCCGTCGTCTCCGAACCCGGGTGCTGCGTCGTGCTGCTGCGGTGTCTGCTGCTGTGGTGGCGCTGGCTGCGGCTGCGCTGTCGCGCTGCGTTGCGGTCGGGCTCGGACCAGCAGGTCAGGGCCCAGGCTGGTGGTCGATAGTACGTCCAACCGCCGACGCCCGGACATGCTTCCCACCCCGAGGTCGTCGAGGGCGACCCGGGGTCCGCCGAGCAGGATCGGGGCGACGTACACGAGGTACTCGTCGACGAGCCCGGCGGCGATGAGCGCGGACGCGACGGTGGGGCCGCCCTCGACGAACACCGAGTGCACGCCGTGCCCACGCAGGGCGGCGAGCGACGCGGCGAGGTCGTGCCCCGGCAGCGTCACCAGCCCACGGGGGTGTCGACGGACCGCGGCGTCATCGGGGACGGCGCGGTCACCGAGCACGACCGCGAGCGGCTGGTCGGCGAGGAGTTCGCCCGCGTCACCCCGAGCGGTCAGGCTCGGGTCGTCGGCGAGCACGGTGCCGGTGCCGACCAGGATCGCGTCGTGCGCGGCACGCTGCTCGTGGACGTGCTGTCGGGCTGCGGCGCCGGTGATCCACTTGCTCGTCCCGTCGGCAGCCGCGGCGCGGCCGTCCAGGCTCGAGGCCCACTTCACGGTCACCCACGGGCGTCCGAGTCGGACTGACAGGAGCCACCGTTCGAGGAACGCCTCGGCCTCGTCGGCGAGCACACCGGACACGACGTCGACCCCGGCGGCGCGGAGACGGTCGGCGCCGCCGTGCACGTCCGCGCCCGGATCGTCGATCGCGTACACGACACGGGCGACCCCGGCCTCGATCAGGGCGACGGCGCAGGGGCCGGTGCGGCCGGTGTGGTTGCAGGGCTCGAGGGTGACGACGGCCGTCGCGCCGCGCAGCTGAGTCGGATCGACCTTCGCCATCGCGTCGACCTCGGCGTGCGGGGTTCCGGCACCCTTGTGCCACCCCTCGGCGAGGACGTCGCCGGCGGGGGAGAGGATCACCGCGCCGACCCGAGCGTGGTCGCCCACGACGGGCCCGAGGGCCGCGAGTTCGAGCCCGCGGCGCATCGCCCGGACCTCGGTGGGTCGTGCCGTGTCGCTCACGGATCGAGCCTACCGGCGGTGGATCGGTGACGCGTCATCGTCGGGAACGTGGCGTCATGCGGGACCGGGGCACGGAGCGCTGCGTCATGCGGGACCGGGTCACGGGGCGCTGCGTCACGGAGCGTCGGGCCACGGGAGGTCCGATGCGGGCGCACCATCGGCCCGGCGCAGGGCGGTCCAGGCGGTCGTCGGTCCGCCGTCGCGTCCGGGGATCCGGGCGGGCCCGACGCCAGTGAACGAGAACCCGGCGCTGCGGGCGACCGCGGCCGACGCCGTGTTGCCCTCGTAGCACTCCCAGTAGACGTCCGGAGCACCATCCTCGAACGCCCAGTCCACGACGAGCTCCACCGCATCGTGCATCAACCCGGCACCGCGGGCCGAGGGCGCCAGCCAGAAGCCGAGGTCGCGGCCGGCGGTGCGGTAGCCGATGATCCCCTCGAGCCAGGAGGACCCACTGCGACGGATCACCCAGGTGTACTCGCGGTCCGACGCCCAGCCGGGGCCGACCAGGGCGTCGACGAAGGTCCGTGCGTCCTGTTCGCGGTACGGCGTGGGGATCGTCGTCCAGCGGACGATGTCCGGGTCTTGACAGGCGTCGGTGATCGCCGCGGTGTCCGCCCGGGTCGGGACGTCGAGTCGGACCCGAGCGGACTCCAGCGTGACCGGCAGCACGGTCAGCCGCGCGAGCGCGGGACGAACCCGATCCGGTCGTACACGCGCGCCAGGGTCTCCTGCGCGATGGACTCGGCACGGTCCGCGCCGACGGCGAGCAGCCGGTCGAGCTCCGCCGGGTCGTCGAGCAGCTCGAGCGTGCGGGTGCGCACCGGCTCGAGCTCGGTGACGACGGCGTCGGCGACCGCGCCCTTGAGGTCCCCGTAGCCCCTGCCCGCGAACGATGCCTCGAGCTCGGCGACGGGGGTCCGGCTGAAGGCGGACAGGATCGCGAGCAGGTTCGTCACGCCCGGCTTCGCCTGCCGGTCGGAGCGGATCTCGCGCTCGTCGTCGGTGACGGCTGACTTGATCTTCTTCGCGGTGCGCTTCGGGTCGTCGAGCAGCCGGATCAGGCCACTGTCGGACGCCGCCGACTTGCTCATCTTGCTCGTCGGGTCCTGCAGGTCGTAGATGCGCGCCGTCTCGGTGCCGATCCGGGCCTCGGGCACGACGAACGTGTCGCCGAACCGCGAGTTGAAGCGTCCGGCGAGGTCGCGGGTGAGCTCGACGTGCTGGCGCTGGTCGTCGCCGACCGGCACGACCTTGGTGTCGTACAGCAGGATGTCGGCGGCCATCAGGACCGGGTACGTGAAGAGCCCGACCGACGCGGCCTCGGACCCCTGCCGCGCCGACTTGTCCTTGAACTGGGTCATCCGGCTCGCCTCACCGAACCCGGTGAGGGTGTTGAGCACCCAGGCGAGCTCGGCGTGGGCCGGCACGTGTGACTGCACGAACAGCGTCGACTTCGTCGGGTCGATGCCCGACGCGATGTACTGCGCGGCCGTCGCCCGGGTGCTCGCGCGGAGCTCGGCCGGGTCCTGCGGCGAGGTGATGGCGTGCATGTCGACGACGCAGTAGATGGCGTCGAAGTCGTCCTGCAGGTCGCGCCACTGCATGAGCGCCCCGACGTAGTTGCCGAGGTGCAGCGAGCCGGCGGACGGCTGGATGCCCGAGAAGATGCGGGTCTTGGTCATGGTGGTGTTCCTGTGGGTCAGGTGGAGCGCAACGAGTGGGGATCAGAGTTCGTAGTCGACGACCACGGGGGCGTGGTCGGACCATCGCTGGTCGTACGCCGCGGCGCGGTCGACCGTGTACTCCGTGACCTTCGCCGCGAGGTCGGGCGTGGCCATCTGGTAGTCGATGCGCCAGCCGGTGTCGTTGTCGAACGCCTGGCCGCGCCAGGACCACCACGTGTACGGCCCCTCGACGTCGCCGGCCTGCGCACGCCCGACGTCCACCCAGCCGAGCCCCGGGCCCGTCGAGCCGTCAGCGCCCTCGACCGGTTCGCCGTCGGCACCGAAGAAGCGCGAGAAGTAGGCACGCTCGCGCGGCAGGAAGCCCGCTCGCTTGACGTTGCCCTTCCAGTTCTTGATGTCGCGCTGGTCGTGCCCGACGTTGAGGTCACCGACGACGACGGCGAGCGGGTTGTGCGCGCGGAGGGCGGGTAGCCGTTCGGTCATGGCGTCGAGGAACTTCCACTTCTCGTCCTGCTTGGGGGTGTCGACCTCGCCCGAGTGGACGTAGGTGGACACGACCGTGACCGTGGTGCCGCCGATCTCGTAGTCGGCCTCGAGCCAGCGGCCGGCGGAGTCGAACTCGTCCGGTCCCAGGGCGACGCGGTGGATCTGGGCCGAGTGCCTGGACGCGATCGCGACACCCGCCCGGCCCTTGGCGGTCGCGGGGTCGTGCACGATGTCCCACTCGTCGCGGAGCAGGCCGGCCAGGTCCTCGCTCGACGCACGGACTTCCTGCAGGGCGAGCACGTCGACGTCGCGGGTGGCGAGCCAGTCGCCCATGCCCTTGCGGAAGGCGGCGCGGACGCCGTTCACGTTGACGGATGCGAGGCGCAGGCGTGTCATGCCGACCACCTTATCGGCGGGCACCGACAGCCCCGGACCGCACCGGTTCGAGGTTCCACGACTCGCCGCGTGCCGTCCGCCAAGGTTCCACGGACCGACGCGGGCGACGCCGAGATGCCGAGATTTCGGAACCTCGGGGGCGCGGGCCGGACGGGCCGGACGGACGGGACGGGCGCGGGCATGGCAGTGCGGGGGACCGCACGACGGACGGGAGGCACGGTGCCAGCTGGCACCGTGCCTCCCGTCCGTCGGATCCGCGCGATCAGGCCGCGTCGTGGTCCGTCTGCAGGAACTCGACCAGGCTGTCGGCGGTGGTCTCGGCGTCGTCGCCGGTCACGGTGAGGCTGACCTCATCACCGTTCTCGATGCCCAGGCCGAGCAGGGCGAGGATGCTGCCGGCGTTGCCGGACTTGTCGCCCTTGGCGATCGTGACCTGGTGGCCGGAGGCCGTCACGGTCTGGACGAAGAGGGACGCGGGGCGCGCGTGCAGGCCGGACGCGCTGGCGACGGTCACGGTGCGGGTGGCTTCGGACATCGATGTACTCCTGTCGATGGGTGGTGCGCTCATGCTAGCGAGCGCCGGATGGGCGGGTCGGGCGAGCGGTCAGGGTCGACCGGGCCAGAACACCTCGGTGCCGGCGGCCTCGACCTCGCGGACCAGGTCGAGGTTGACGGCGGGGTCGGTGATGATCGTGTCGATGGCGGCGAGGGGTGCGACGCGGCCGAACTCCTCGCGGCCGAACTTGGTGTGGTCGGCGAGCAGGATGCTGCGGCGGGCGGACTTGATCATCGCCGACTTCACCGCGGCCTCGGCCATGTTGTGGGTCGTCAGGCCGCGCTCCGGGGTGATCCCGTTGATGCTCACGAAGGCGACGTCGACGCTCACCATGCCGATGAGCTGGTGCGTCCACGTGCCGACGCCGGCCAGGGAGTCGCTGCGGATGTTGCCGCCGAGCAGGTGCAGGTCGATGCCCGGGCGGTTCGCGACGGCCATCGCGACGGGGAGCGAGTGGGTGACCACGGTGAGTCCGCGGTCGGTCGGCAGCATCTCGGCGAGGCAGATGGTGGAGGTGCCGGCGTCGATCATGATCGAGCCGTTCTCCGGCAGCTCCTCGAGCGCGGCCTCGGCGATGACCATCTTCTCGGCCTGGTTGATGCCGCCGCGGTCGCCGACACCGGGGTGGATCGTGATGCGCTCGACCGGGATGGCCCCGCCGTGGGCACGTCGGACCAGTCCTCGTCGCTCCAGCGAGGTGAGGTCGCGGCGGATGGTCTCTGGCGTGACCTCGAGCAGCTCGGCGAGGTCCTTGACGTCGACCCGCCCCTGCGCGCGCGCCTGCTCGACGATGCGCTGGTGGCGTTCTGGTGCGTACATCGGACCTCGTCGTCTCCTGGTCGGAACGGAACGGACATGACCGGGCACGAACCTGACGGAACCGAGCCGGAGCGGCTGGCCGCCAGACGCAAACGGGCATCTGTTTCTGCATTTTTATCCCCGGATGTGTTTGTTTGTCAACGCGGATCGGGGTAGTGTGCTGCTCAGCCGTACCGGCGAGGTCCCGTCTCAGCCGTGCGCGCACCGAACGAACACCCCACCGCAAGCGCGTGTGAGATGAAGGAGTCTCGAATGTCCGAACTGCTCGGCACCGGCGTCGGCCGCGGCGTCGCCCACGGCCCCGTGCTCCGCATGGCGGACCCGCTCGGCGAACCGTCGAAGGACGCCCTGACCGGTTCGGCAGACGACGCGAAGCAGGCCGTGCACGACGCACTGGCCGCAGTGGCCGAGGACCTCAACAAGCGCGGACAGCTCGCCGGCGGCGACGCCCAGGCCGTGCTCGAGGCGCAGGCGCTCATGGCGCAGGACCCGACCCTCCTCGACGACGTGCACACGCGCATCGACGGCGGCACCAACGCCGAGCGTGCCGTGTACGAGGCGTTCGCGCAGTTCCGTGACCTGCTCGTCGGCATGGGCGGCTACATGGGGGAGCGCGCAGCCGACCTCGACGACGTCGCCCAGCGCATCATCGCGAAGCTCCGCGGCGTGCACGCCCCCGGTGTGCCCGAGTCGGACACCCCGTTCGTCCTCGTCGCCCGTGACCTCGCTCCGGCCGACACCGCACTGCTGGACCTCGACAAGGTCCTCGCGCTGGTCACCCGTGACGGCGGCCCGACCTCGCACACCGCGATCCTCGCCCGCGCCAAGGGCATCACCGCGATCGTCGGCGTCACCGGTGCCGACGACCTGGTCGACGGGCAGTCGATCGTCGTCGACGCCGTCGCCGGCACCGTCGTCACCGAGCCGTCCGATGCCCTCGTGGCCGACGTCGAGCAGCGCATCGCCGACCGGCTCGCCGCGGCGGCCGCACCGCTCACCGCCGGTGCCCTGGCCGACGGCCACGTCGTGCCCCTGCTCGCGAACCTCGGCAGCCCCGCCGACGCCGCGGGCGCCGTTGCTCTCGGTGCGGAGGGCGTGGGGCTCTTCCGCACCGAGTTCCTCTTCCTCGACTCGCCGAAGGCGCCGACCGTCGACGAGCAGACCGAGTCCTACCGTCAGCTCCTCGCCGCGTTCCCGGGCAAGAAGGTCGTCGTCCGTGCGCTCGACGCCGGTGCCGACAAGCCGCTGCCGTTCCTCACCGACAAGGACGAGGAGAACCCGGCGCTCGGCCGTCGCGGGCTCCGTGCGCTGCGCAACCACCCCGAGGTGCTGCGCGACCAGCTCGTCGCACTCGCCCAGGCGGACGCCGCGACCGAGGCCGACCTCTGGGTCATGGCCCCGATGGTCGCCGACGCCGAGGAGACCGAGTACTTCGTCACCCTGGCCCGCGAGCTCGGCATCCGGACCGCTGGCGTGATGGCCGAGGTGCCGTCGCTCGCCCTGATGGCCGAACAGGTCTTCCAGAACGCGGACTTCGTGTCGATCGGCACGAACGACCTGACCCAGTACACGATGGCCGCCGACCGCATGCTCGGCACCGTCGCGTCCTACCAGGACCCGTGGCACCCCGCCGTCCTGCGCCTCGTCGCGCAGCTCGGAGCGGCCGGTGCCGACGCGGGCAAGCCCGTTGGCATCTGCGGTGAGGCCGCAGCCGACCCGCTCCTCGCCGTCGTGCTCGTCGGCCTCGGCGCCACCACCCTCTCCATGACCCCCGCGGCCCTGGCCGACGTGCGCGCCGAACTCGGTCAGCACACGCTCGAGCAGGCCCGCGAGATGGCCCAGGCGGCACTCGCCGCGTCCACGGCGGCGGCCGCGAAGTCCGCCGCAGCGGCCGCGCACGCCGTCTGAGCCGCACCATCCCCAACACCCCGTCCGCACCAGCAGCAGCTCCACCACACAGAAAGTCACCGCACATGACAACGTCGTCCGTTGCAGCGCCCGACGCACCCGCGAAGTCGCGGGGCGGCGCACGCGTCGCCGTTCAGAAGTTCGGCACGTTCCTCTCCGGCATGGTCATGCCCAACATCGCGATCTTCATCGCGTGGGGCCTGATCACCGCCTTCTTCATCGAGACCGGATGGACCCCCGTCGGGATCCTCGGCGGGTTCGGTGAGACGGACGGTGTGGCCAACATCGGTCTCGTCGGCCCGATCCTGACGTACCTGATCCCGCTCGCGATCGCCTTCCAGGGCGGCCGGATGATCTACGAGACCCGCGGCGCCGTCGTCGGCTCGATCATGGCGATGGGCGTCATCCTCGGCGCCAACGGCACGATCATGATCCTCGGCGCGATGATCTGCGGGCCGCTCGGCGCGTACCTCATCAAGCAGATCGACAAGATCTGGGACGGCAAGATCAAGCCGGGCTTCGAGATGCTCGTCAACAACTACGCGGCCGGCATCCTCGGCTTCGGGCTGGCGATGGTCGGGTTCTTCTGGCTCGCCCCGCTGTTCAAGCTCATCGCCGAGGGCCTCGGCGACGCGGTGAACTTCCTCGTCCAGCACTCGCTGCTGCCGCTCGCCAGCGTCATCATCGAGCCGGCCAAGGTGTTCTTCCTGAACAACGCCATCAACCACGGTGTGCTCGACCAGCTCGGCGCCCAGCAGGTGCAGGACTCCGGCAAGTCGATCCTGTTCCTGCTCGAGGCGAACCCCGGACCCGGTCTGGGCATCCTGCTCGCCTTCACCTTCTTCGGTGTCGGCATCGCCCGCTCGACCGCTCCCGGTGCGATCCTCATCCAGTTCTTCGGTGGCATCCACGAGATCTACTTCCCGTACGTGCTGCAGAAGCCGGTCCTGTTCATCGCCGTCATCCTCGGTGGTGCGACGGGCGTCGGCACGAACGTCCTGTTCGGCTCCGGCCTGGTCGCCCCGGCTTCGCCCGGATCGATCTTCGCCGTGCTGACGGCGACGGCGAAGGACAGCTACGTCGGCGTCATCCTGTCGGTCATCCTGTCCGCAGCGGTCACCTTCGCAGTCGCGTCGTTCTTCCTGCTGGCCAGCCGCAAGCGCGACCTCGCCAACGGCGGCGGCGACATGACCGCAGCGTTCGACAAGATGCAGGCCACCAAGGGCCGCGACGCGAACGCCGCGACCGCAGGGCTCTTCGGCGGCACCGCCCCGGCCAACTCGGAAGAGGCAGCCGCCGCCGGCACCACCGCCACCGCGACGAAGGTCCAGAACCTCGTGTTCGCCTGCGACGCCGGCATGGGGTCGAGCGCCATGGGCGCCAGCGTCCTGCGCAACAAGATCAAGAAGGCGGGCATCGAAGGGGTCACGGTCACCAACAAGGCGATCGCGAACCTGTCCGGTGACGAGGACCTGATCATCACGCAGGAAGAACTGACGGACCGCGCCAAGCAGAAGAACCCGAACGCGCAGCACGTGTCGGTCGGCAACTTCATGAACGCGCCGCAGTACGACCAGGTCGTCGACCAGCTCAAGAACCAGTAACGCCACCACCAGTAACGAAGTGCAGTATCGGAGGGGACGGGGACATCCCCGTCCCCTCCGTCACGTCCTCGAACACCAAGGAGAACCACGATGCCCGTCCTGCAGGAGAGCCAGATCCGGATCCACACCGAGGACACCGCGCCGACCAAGTCGGAGGCGATGAAGGAGGCGGCCGAGATCCTCGAAGCTGCGGGCGCGGTCACCGCTGACTACTACCCGGCGATGCTCGAGCGTGAGAAGAGCGTGTCCACGTACATGGGCAACTTCCTCGCCATCCCGCACGGCACGAACGACGCGAAGGACGCCATCAAGTCGTCCGCGCTGTCGTTCATCCGCTACGCCAGCCCGATCGACTGGGACGGCAACCCCGTGCGCTTCGTCGTCGGCATCGCCGGCGTGAACAACGAGCACCTCGACATCCTGTCCAAGATCGCGATCGTGTTCTCCGACGAGGACGAGGTCCAGAAGCTCACCGACGCGGCCGACACCAGCGCGATCCTGTCGATCCTCGGCGAGGTCAACGAGTGAGCACCACCGACCGGGGCACCGCCGTCCACTTCGGTGCCGGCAACATCGGCCGCGGCTTCGTCGGGCTCCTCCTGCACGAAGCGGGCTACGAGGTCGTCTTCGCCGACGTCGCCGCGCCGCTCATCGACGCCCTCGCCGCCGCCGACTCGTACACCGTGCACGAGGTCGGCACCGGAGCGCAGGACCACGAGGTCACGAACTTCCGCGCCCTGAACAGCGCGCAGGACGAGGACGGCGTCGTCGCCGAGATCGCCGCTGCCGCGATCGTCACCTGCGCGGTGGGCCCGAACGTCCTGAAGTTCATCGCCCCGGTGATCGCGCGGGCGCTGCAGCAGCGCGACGCGGACGCTGCGCCCATCGCCGTGATGGCGTGCGAGAACGCCCTGAACGCCACGGACCGTCTGCGCGAGTTCATCGTCGACGCGCTCCCGGCCGAGGGCCGTGACGCGGCACTCGCGAAGGCCGTCTTCGCGAACACCGCCGTCGACCGCATCGTGCCGGCCCAGCCCGAGGGCGCCGGACTCGACGTCACCGTCGAGACCTACTTCGAGTGGGCCATCGACCGCACGCCGTTCGGCGGCAACGAGCCGGAGATCCCCGGCGCGCACTACGTCGACGGCCTCGCCGCCTCGATCGAGCGCAAGCTCTTCACGGTGAACACCGGGCACGCCACCGTCGCGTACCACGGCTTCGTCGCCGGGGCCGACAAGATCTCCGACGCCATCGCGATCCCCGCGGTGCGCTCCGAGCTCGAGTCCGTCCTCGCCGAGACGAGCGACCTGCTCGTCCGCCGCCACGAACTCGACCCCGAGGTGCACCGCGCCTACGTCCAGGCGATCATCGCCCGGTTCGAGAACCCGCACCTGCCCGACACGGTGACACGCGTCGGCCGGCAGCCGCTCCGCAAGCTGTCGCGTGACGAGCGCTTCGTCTCGCCCGCCGCGGCGCTGGCCGAGGACGGCACCGAGCCGACCGCACTGCTCGACGCGATGGGCGCGGCGCTCCGCTTCGACGTCGCCGACGACGACGAGCAGAGCGTCGAGCTGCAGGCGTTGCTGGCCTCGGACGCGTCTGATGCCGACGTGGTGACGCAGATCACCGGCCTCGCCGCGGAGCACCCGCTGCACGCAGCGTTCGCGGACCGGGTGCGTGTCGCGCGCGGCTGACGCTCTCGACGTGGCCCGGTGACGACGGGAGGCCCGGTGCCAGTGGACTGGTCCCCGGTTCTTGGACTGATTAGTCGGTTCGAGATCCGGGGATGGTTCGTGTGGGTGGTACCGCGTCGTCGTTGACGAGTGCGC